>NZ_CP160849.1:2347156-2687042 GCF_040790665.1 Sulfitobacter pontiacus
ATTACCCGCCCGAGGTCCGCAGGCTGATCTACACCACGAATTCCATTGAGGCCTTGAACTCGAAAATTCGCCGTGCCGTCAGAACCCGAGGTCATTTCCCAAGCGACGACGCTGCGGCGAAATTGATCTATCTGGCGCTCAATGCTACATCGACCGAGTGGAAGCGTTCGGTCCGCGAATGGCACGCTGTCAGATCTCAGCTTGCCATCATGTTCGAAGACCGCTTCCCGATGGCGTAAGAAAACGCGTCACGCACAAAATTCTGCACAGTCTCTTTGACTTTCATTGCTGAGTTCCTTCATTTTTAACTTTGCGTAGCTCAGAAAGGATAGCTGCCAAAGCCAAGAAAATAATGCTGAATGCCGTGACTGCTATGTCAGTATCAAGGTTTCTGCTTCCACCAGTATATTGAATCGCAGTGGTATCATCTGCGAATAGTTTAAGGGCGATGCTAGCGGCTGATATGCTGAGCCCAAAGTAACCAAATACACGCAATACTAACAGCACTTCTTAAGCCCTCCAATCAATATGATCACGGTAAATTACTCGCTTATTTTTTGCCGAAAGAGCAGGGGGACACTAATAACCTGTGCGACGCAATATCAGTCATTCTGATTTATACTATTCCATCTGTGATAGCTGCTTTTACAGTCAAAACACCTATGACGAACAGACCGATAGTGGAAACGGCCACCCCTAGTGCAACAACATGGATAATCCGCTTTGCTATTGCTAAGCGAGGTTCACTAGCGGTGTCCCTTGCATTAAAAGTTGCTGCAGCGGCGTAGTTTGTGAAGTACGCCAATGCGATACCGACTACCCCCAACGCGGCACCAAAGGCAAAATAAGCGATCGCATCAGCTACGCCAACGATTGCGACTGAATAATTCATTTCTGCTTTGGCTATAGAGGCTACAAAGCCGAGCACTGCCACAGCTGCGCCCCCATTGATCAAGATTGCGCTTCTCAAAAACAAGTTCGCGGTATCAATGACCTTTTCGTTCATATGCTTGAACATTTGAACGTACATGTCTGAATCTTGGCTCATCAAAACCCCCAAATGGAATAAGCATCTAAATGCACAGTTGCTTTGAAACAGTACAGCTTACAATCTTTTTTTGGAAATCGAGTAGAGCAGGGGGTTTGCGATAAGATGCTGGCTAAAAATCTTCGTCTATTACTGGAAAAAATAACGCTGTTGAACTGGCAATGCGTTCAAAGGTGTTGAGCCATTAACCAAGCATAATCTTTTTGTAGGTCAAGTGGCAGTACACCCCGTCTAGGATGCCTGCATCCACCCCAAGGGGCGAAAAATACATCGTTCCAAGCGAGGATAGTCTGCTGAGATGGATCTACGACAAAGCGTGTGGGTCGTAACAAGCCGCAAGCGTCTAAATCAGACGAGTTCTGAACAATAAGATCAACGTTTGCCTTCTGAGGAAATTTAACCTTAGTCGTTCCATAGCAAACGCGAACGCCTATTGCACCGGATTTTGCCTGTAAAACTTGCGTTACGAGCAAAGGACGGCAGTCTGGGCTGCCGTCCTTTGGTTTTGTTTCGGGGAAGTACCCAGTAACAATTGAGTAAGCTTGCGGGGGTACTTTAATCCAATCAGGCGACTTCATCGTAAGGGAACTTTAAGCCGTCAACCACTTCCCAACCTTCTTCGCCGAGCTTGCTCTCAATATCAGCCTTCATTTTCCGAACGCTGTCGGCAGAAAATTCGTCGAAATTCATCGCTGCCTCGGGGGGGAAAGCGTTCTCAGCCCATTTCCCGCCGGCTTTTTTGGCTGGTGTTCTGTTCATCTGTACATCTCCGTTAAATCCGACCCGGCTTCTATCGTCCGAACTTCGGTTGATTCTCAGCAGTTTTCCCGCTGAATCCCTATCTGGATAGGGGTTGCGCAGCTTCTATAGCGCGTTTGTGGCGTCTTTGCGTCAGCTAAGCACATATTGTCAACAGCTGTCCATGCATGGGAGTTCCAATACTACACCATCATTGTTGAAAAATAGATAAGCCTTCGACCGTTGTTTGCAAGCAGGTCAGTGATGGGAGAGGCGCTCAGTTTCATCATATACCACAGCCAAAATGTCTGATCATCACCCCCAACCGTTAACTGCGTGAGGACGAAATGGACAAAAAAGTGATCTTTTACCATGCTGCATCAGGGTGTATGCAATCTCTGGTCAGTGTTGCTCTGACCAACTCAATCTTAAGGGAAACTCATGCCAGCTGAAATCACAAAGCTATCCGTCCCAGTCGTCGGAACAAAAGCAGAAGTCCACATCACGCTTGAAGACAAGAAGGGATCTGTCTTTCTAAATCTAGCCGCTGAAGCAGCGGTCACGGAAGAGGAAGTCCGCGAATTAGCCAAAGACGCGCTAAACGAAGCCCTCAAAGCGATATAAATAGTTGCGCGGCACGCACACGGACTACAGCTAGGCAAGAATTTTTCATAAAAAAGGGGCGGTCAGGACCACACCAATGGTCCGAACCGCCCCTTCAAAATAGCATTACTTCACGTCGATCGCACGCAGTCTGACCCAAGCGCGGGCACCTTCCGATTGCCCCAAGTCACAACATCAAACAGGAACTGTGGTGACACACGCTGCGGATTGGGAAGCCCCAAAGCGGCTGCGCAAATCTCCGAACAGAACCATTGGTCAGGGTTGTGGCGACCAAACGCCAGCACCTGTGACAGCATCAAGCCAGCGTAATCATAGCGCGCACCCAAGTGGTCCCTGATGAATTGACAAGGTGCTTCAGCATCCATCGGCAAAAGCACTAAATCCCAGCTTTCTGCAGTCAGAAGAATGCGCTTCTGCCGCACCCCGCCGTCACGACCGGACGCTGAAAGACACATCGAACAATGCCCCGGCAAAGCCGCCCCAGAAATCAACTCAACATGCGAGTAGATGCCGCCGGTCACGCTTCGAATTAATCCATTCTGAAACCGCTGGAAGGCAGTATTGCCGCGCCCCTTGTAGAAGGCCAGCGTGACAGTCACAGCGCGCCGTCAGGGGGTGAAGACTGGAACCCGGCACGCAACTGGTCAAACCATTCAGCGCAGCGCGTTGTACGCATATTCTGACGGGTCAAAGCACGGTCAATCTTCAGCAAGGCCACATCCAACCGGTCACCCTTCTGGACACCAGCCCGCGACAGGGCGCGACAATCTTCAGGTAAAGCTGGCAGGGTTCGTTCAGCGGCGCGCGCGCCTCGATCTGCACCTACAGTATCCAGCCGCGCTTCAGTTTGATCGCAGGCGGCGCAGAAGATCACCATCGACAACGCCTTCAGCATTGATGTCAGTTTCATTTTCGAAAGCCTCCAGTTCTGCGGCAAATCGAAGGGCCTCCCCTTCGGATGCCTGCACCTTTTCCTGCAAGACGCGGTTTGCATTATCTGCCACAGCTGCGCGCCGCCTCATTTCCGCCAGTTCAGCTTCTGCAGCAGCCAGTTCGACCTGCAGCACATAGCCATCACGCGCGCTTTTTACGGCCTGCGATTTATCCGCGACATGCCAAGCCCACACACCGGCACATAAGATGACGGCAAGGCCAACACGGCTGGTCAGCAGCCGCCATCCGAACTTCAATGCAATTGAAATCATTCCCTGCCACCCCATCCGGTTTGGCGACTGACCCACTCCATGCCATGGGCAACGGTAAGGTTGCCAATGACCAAGGGCAGCGCAAGCGTTAGGATAGCCTGTGTTCCCTCAAGAGAACTGCCAGCTGCCTCTTTTGCAGCGGACCACCCAAAAGCGATGGACCACAACAAGAAAACCGCCCACGCCTGTTCACGCTTACCCGACTGACCGCCGATGACAAACTTTCCGAAAAGCTTCAGCATGTCATGCCTCGTTGGTCAGCTTGGCACCACTCGAAGTGATAACCGGCAGGGAACTGAGCCCAGTTTCTGCAGGTGTCGGTGATCCTTCCGGCCAGTGGTATTGTGCGTTGCGTGCGGTCGGGCTGTAGGGATTGATTGAAACCATGTTCCCTTGGTTTCCACCAAGACCCATGATGTTTCCATGGCGGTCACGACCTGCGACAAATGTCATGTGACCACTGCCGGGCCTGCCGGGTCGCTCCATCGACATGACGGCCCCAAGGGCGGGACCATCAAGGCGGGTGCCATACCCATTCCAGCGCCAACCCAATGCGGCCGCACGGTTCTTGCTCACGATAGGCAGACCAGCAGCCTGCACCATCGCGTTCCCGAACCCCGCGCACCATGGCGTTTCATCATCCTTGAACGGTAGCGAAAGACGTTCCCACCACCCCAAAATTTCAGCGTTGTGATGCCGCCCTACAATTTCGCGAAGCCCTAGGTGACTGTACGCCAAACGCAGCCAAACCGGCATAGGGTAGCGCGCGCCATCCGACGCGATATTTGCAGCGACTGGTCGAATTGCCTTACGCAGCGCCATGATGGTCACAGGTCCAACATAATCGCGCGCCCGCAAACCCCTGGACTGTTTGAAAGCGATAGTTGCAGCCGATGTTTTGGGGCCGTCAATGCCGTCGATGCGGCCATGGTAAAACCCGTAACGCTTCAGCAACTTTTGCCGTTCTTTGATGGTCATAGTCATGTCCATTCTCCATAGAAAAAGCCCGCCTAAAAAAAGACGGGCCGGTCAGGTTGAATTGATGTGGATCTGCGCTGGTATTAAAGCAGGCGTAGCAATGGACGCAGAAGGAACTTCAGCGCAACCAACGGGAACAGGTATGGGAACCGCAGGCGGTAACCATTTGGCAGTTTTTCGACCAGCTTGCGCTGTATGTTGTCAGTCCAGCCGTTACCACGGCACCAGACCACAAGGTGTCCACCACCACTCGGCGAACGGCAGTGCCAGAACAGATACTTGAAGGTCACCAGCGCCCACCAGAAGCGCAGCAATGATTGCCGCTCCCACAGCCAGACCAGCGTCAGCGAATAGTCTTCACAGTCGCCGGAAACCGGACCTTCAGCAGCCAAGATGCGCCAACTATCCCCTTCATCGCTGGCATACCTGAAACGCTTATTCAGCGAATTTTGAATTTCATTCATTCGTATCAGCCTCCATTTGGGAAAGAATTGGCACCTCGAAGCACTCTTCTTCAGGGTCAATTGGGTCATCCTTGGCGCTCATACCGGGGCAGCTGACATAGCTTGGGCGAACGCAAAGTTCCGCACCGGGCCGCAGCCGACGCGGTGTTGAAAATTTGAACGGAAGGTTGATGTAGGATGTGCCGACATCCTTAGCCGCGCCCGCGAATGTGATTACGTCATGGACCTCATTGTCTCTAGGATTGCGGTAGTAGTAGTCCACGGTGCCCGGCACTATCTGACAGGCTAAAGCCGCGACCTTCCGCCTGACGCGAATGTTCATCTCGCACGGGACACCATCAATGCAGAAACCGTCGATTGGCCCTGAACGGTCACTGATCTCGAAAATATCTGTTGGAATAGTCAAGCGCCGTATCGCTTCGGTATTCTGCGCAATGGCGCGTGCATTATCCAGCATCAGCTGGCGGTCTTCTTCCCTCTGAAGTAGCGCCTTTTCGGGGTATTCAGACCAAGCCATAATGCCTGACCAGACGTCGGTGGAATAAGCGACAATTCCTGCCGTCACCCCACCCACGAATACACCGATAAACGATTTCCTGAATGCTGAAGGCATATCGCGTCGCCACTTCTGAAGTTCGGTCAGTTTTACTTCTTCAGTCATTCGCCTTCAGCTTCCCTTCAAATGCCGTCCGCAGACCGCCTGATTTTGTGTACGAGTGCTTCACCATTTCAGTAATGAATTCGCGACCATCAACGCCCGGACGGACGCCGAGATACGTGACTGGCTGACCTGCCATCAATCCGGGACGCCCGACGATTGCGCATGATGTCTTGATTAACCCGCGCAACATTTCGCGCGCATAAGCTTCAGCAGCCGCCTGTGCTTCAACCTTGGAACCAAAGGGTTCACGGATTACGTGTTCACCATCAGCTTCCACGTCACCATCAACCGTGACCTCCTGCCGCTTTGCGCTGCCACGGTCCTGATAAAACGCCTTAACCTTGCCAAACCGGTCCACATCGTTTTCTGAAACGCGGCAACTGCCTTCGACGATTGATGTGGGGATGATGACCGTTGCCGCGACAGATGTGCCGTCAGCGGTTTCACCCGCACCCCGCTTCAACCAAAGAAGCGCACCGTTTTTTATCGTGAATAAGGCCCCATGGCGCTTGGCGACACGCTCCAAAAAGTTAAGGTCCGATTCATCTTGCTGGCCAATCCAAGGATAGACGTGACCCGAAACCGCATCTGATATTTTTGGGTCAAGCCCGTACTCACCAGCGATTTCCGTGACAATATCCTTGACTGATGTGTCATCCCAATGCCGCGATTTGCTTGTCTTCATGTCAGAACGAAGGTCAGCCGAATGCCCCCCAACTGTGATCGTGTAAGGCAGGCAGCTATGATCAACACGGTCGATGATATAGGCGCCAGCAAATCCACCACCAGAGCCAGCCAAAATGGTCACGGTCGCGACCGCACCGCGCCTTGGACTGGCAAAATGTGGGGCAGCGTCGTTGAAAGTCATTTCCAAAGTGTCGGACCGGATGCCTTCGCGGTCTGTGATGCTAAGACTGACCAGACGTTCAAAAAACAATCCGGACACAGGGACACCATCAATGTCCACCAGAACCCGTGGATGCGTCATCAGTCCCAAAGCCTCACTGTTTGCTGACCTTGGCCATTGGTGGCGATGTCAGGCAGCACAATGGCCAGCCCGACAGGCAAACGATGTGCAACGCCCGCGATGTCAGGGTTGGCTTCCAGAACCTGTTCAACTGCACCAGCTTGGCGACCGTAGTGGCGCGCGCAGATCAAATCCAAGGCGTCATTTTCAGATGTGACATGAACAGCCGGCATCAAATAATCCCCAACAGTGAAAGCAGCGAAAAGCCAGAGCCGATCTGCCTGACCTTGATTGAATAAGAAATGCGACCGGCTTGCCCTAAACGGTTCATAAACGCCTTGTCGTCTTCGACCCCTTGGATGGCCTGCATCCCAAAAATCTGACCCGAACGATTGGCAAGCATCAGCGGAAGCCCGTTCTTTGCGGCCAAACGAACACCGCCCAACGTGCTTTCCCCACCCCATTCTGCTGGAAGTAGAACGCCGTTTATTGTGACAATTTCAGAACGCGGGCCAGTCCACTGCAGGGCGTTCATACGCCCCGCAGTTTCAATTTCAGCCCATGTTGTGTCCAGCTTGCGACTAACATCTGTGTACCCAAAGCCATGCGCACGGAACAAAAATGGCCCTAAAGCCATGGTGACTGGTCCAGACATCAAGTGCCCCTTTTAATCAGAAAAGCTGGCCGCAAACGTGGCAGCGATGCGCTCACCCAAACGGGTTTCAATAAGATCCACCAACCCTTCAGGGTCAGACACGCCAGTTGGCGCAACGATGTGAATTCCACCGTTGATCTCTAGGCGGACATCCTGCGCTGACGATGCCGAACGTAATTCCTGAGCGGGTGCTGCAGCCGCCTGTGTCGCAACCCCGACAGACACTGCAGCCAAACTGGCAAGCCCAGCAGACCGAACACGCTGCGCACCTCGCGACACGCCTGAATCTTGACCAGTACCAAAATGGGACATGAACGCAGACTTCGCCTGACCCACATTCAAAATGCCACCAGATACAGAAGGCACGAACCATTCGGATTTTGGCGTATGCTCGTTTACGCGATAGGGCAAACCAGCACGCACCGAACCACCGAATGCCCGCGCACCAGCAGGCTTTGCAGTTGAACCAGAACCGGCACTTGCGCCCGGCATCGCCCGCAGCTGCGCAGACAAGCGCGCAACCTTTTCCAAAGCACGATCAATTGACGCGGCATTGATTTCAGGTGTTGCTTCAGTTCCATCCAAGACCTGCAGCGCACCTGTCAGCTGCGCTGCCGCTGCTTCAGCACTATCCAACCGATCTTCAGCGCGTCGAAGGTCAGCTTCAGCTGCATCCAGTCCACTCTGCGCCTGCACACGAAGCGGATTGATGATGCCGCTATTGAATTCCGGATTGGCATCAAGCGCAGCCTGCGCCGCCTCAACTTCCGAGCGATACGCTGCCGCCTCTTCACGCAGATGCGCTATGCGCTCGGGAGTCGGTAGATTGATTTCACCTTTGAACTGATGAACGGTATCTGCAGTAGCCCGGATGCCCGGATCATTAGGTAGCAACTCCGGGGAGACTGGCGGCGACTTTCCATGCACCCATTCAAACGTGCGCTCATAACCCGCAATTAGATGGCTGATTCCGGGCGTGCTTCGAAATGCTTTATCTATTGACCGAACGTTTCCTTCCTGAAATTCCCTTAGGCCTTCGGGATTTTCAGGGACATTACGCATCGCAAGGAAGGTCATCGCCCCAGCGGAAAAGGCACCCCACCTAATGCGCGACAGGCTGCGTTGCATAATGGCGGATTGCCGCCCGACATGGGTGGTCAGGCGTGTGACTTCGGCAGACGCATTGCGGCGAAAGCCAGTGAAACGTGCCAGCGCAGGCACAAAGCTTGGCAGAAGGGCGGCGGTCCACCGCAGCGGTACAATCAGCGATGAAAGCGCCAAGCGTCCAGCTAGCCTTGACCATGGAATCTTCGGGATAAACCGCGATGTCCACTGGAATGGGAATAGCAAACGGTTGATGGCGAAATGCCCTGCGAGACGCACCCACGGAATGCGCCCGATCAGACTCGCACCCCAGCGGACAGGGGTCAGTAGGGAGGACAGCGCAAAACGCGGCAGACGACGCAGCGCACCAAAGCGGCCCGCTAAACTAGCAAGACCACCCCCCGCAAATATGGCGCGCGCGCCCAAGCCCACCAGACCAAAACGCAGAACCGCCATAGTTCCTGCTAGGCCAGCAAGGGCCGTCAGCACAAAGCCACCCGCGACTGCCATGGCACCAAGCGCAACTCCGCCCATCACCAGCGTCTTGGTCAGCTTTGGGTTTTCCTTCGTCCAATCCACCATATTGTCGAGGATAACCTGAGATTTCGACAGCAAATCGTTCAAAGGCGGCAAAACCACTTCACCGATGCTAGTGCCCAAGCGGGTGGTTTGGTTGCGCAAGAGCTGCATATTGTTTGCAGTGGTGCGCGAACGTTCAGCATATTCCGCTTCAGCGCTGCCAAGATATTGCGTTTCCTCAGCGACCAGCGCCAACATTTCCGGCATCAGCTGCATGTTGTTCATCAGCTTAGTAAGTTCGCGGGCTTCATCACCGAACAGGTCTGACATGACTGATGCACGCACGTGGTCAGGTAGTTCATTCAACCGACGCATGACATCCATAGTGGTGCCAACAGCGTCTTTCTGCATGGCGCGTGCTACAGCTTCAGAGCCAAGACCCAAACGCTGCATCGCCGCGCTTTGCCGGTCAGTTGCACTTTCACCGCGGACAAGCGCCCGCCCCATGTTCCGGAACGATGTTGCGGCAGTGTCAGCGCCCGCTCCAGCAGCAATCATCGAAGCACCAATGGCCAGCGTTTCCGTGCTGTCAAAGCCGAAATTAGAACCATCAGCACCAGCACGGTTCAAAAATTCCAGCGTCTGGTCAGCACGCGCTGCCGAATTGTTCGACAGGTGGTTCATCGCGTCGAACAAAGAACCAGTTTGGTCCAAGTCCAATGCCATGGCGGTCTTAATGCTGGCCATCGCATCGCCCGATTGACCAGCAGAAATATCAAACGCCACACCAATTTTTGCGGCCATTTCCGCAAAGCGTGCCAATTCCTCCTGCGCCACCCCGGACTGACCACCAGCGGCAACGATTTCCGCCAGACCAGTTGCTGCAATCGGAATCCGCGTGGACATTTCCATGATGTCTTCAGACATCGCACGGAATGCCGCCGGGCTTTCAAAATCCACAACCTTGCGGACATCTGACATGGCGCTTTCGAATTCGACCGCCTGCATAATTGGCGCAGACATGCCAGTCAGCATGCGCCGCCCGGTCTGCATTGAAGCATTGCCGACAAAGCTAAGGTTCGCAGCAGTAGCAAGCGACCGCTGCATTCTTTCGCGGCCTTCAGCAATACGGTCCTGCATTACCTTCAGGCGCTGCATCCGTTCAGCCTGACGTGCGAACTTGCCATTAGTGGCATCCAATGCACCGGCTAGACGGCGTTGCTCACCAGCAAGGTCAGACGTATTGACGCCTGCAGATTGCATTTGCCCCTGAAGGCCGCGCAGTTCTGCGCGATTGCGGCGATGCTTCTCTTCAAGTCGACCAGCCGCTGTACGCGCGCGATCAAATTCACGGCGCATTGCGGCTGTTGGGTTCTCGGTCGCGCGAATTGTCGCCAAAAGCTGGCGCGTCTTTTCATTCGCCCCATCCAACGCATCAGCAGACTTGCGAACCACCGCTTGCTGACGACGAAAGTCTTCGATCAATCGAAGCGGGCCACGCATGTCCTGCATGCGACCCATTTCCGACCGGACCTTGGACGCAAAACGGCCAGTGACCCCTGTCATGTTACGAATTTCAGACGAGTATTGGTCAATTGCCTTGATGACCAGTTCCGTTTTGATCCGCTTGTCTGCCATGTCGCTACACACCTTGAAGTTGTAGGGTAATATGCCTATATTTATGGCATGGATATTTTTTCGATGTTTTTTGCTATTGTGATGATAGCTGTCGCCATCGCCGCGACGGTTGTATTGGGCGTCTATGCAGGAGGGGTATGGGGCGCAGGCGCATTCGCGCTGCTACTGTTTATCCTATACCGGTCCTTCACCCATCAAAGCGGCCCCGACCGTGCAAACGACCGGGGCACGCTGAATGCTTTTCAGCAGTCACTGGCGGACGACTGAAGCTATTCAAATTTCAGCCGCGTTGAATCCCACACCTTCTGTGCAGTTTCATGCCAACTGTTGAAATCTGACATCTTCATCGACAAGACCTGCGGCAATGGTGTCGAAAACACTGATGCCACAAATCCGGCGGCAAAGCGCAGGTCTTCTGCTACTTTGCCGGGGGTTCGTTTCCCGAACCAGCACCTTCACCTTTGCCTTCCTTGAACCCTAAGATGGCTTCAGCTGCAGCGTTGACGGCTTCAAGGTCCGAGTCCTTGATTTTGCCAACCACGGCCTCAGAGACACCCGACAGACGGGCCAGCCAGAAGCGGTTCACCTTCGCGGCCGTGATAGGCGAATGCACGGCCAGTTCAGAACCATCTGACTGCTTTACCATCTTCGGTTTCGGAAAGGACGCTTCCAGTTCCGCATAAGCGATTTGGGCGTCAAGGTCAGGCTCATCGAACGCAAGCTTGTCATAGGTCTGCTCATTGACCACGACGGGCCGCGTCAGCTTCACTTCAATTGGTAAATCCATCTGCGCAGCCCCTTAGTTCAGCATCAGGGCTGAACGGATGTCAGAAGTCTGCGACTGACCACCCACAGAAACATTGAAGTCATCCGCTTCGATCATTTCAGAACCGCCAATTTCCAGCTTCAGATATTCCCACACGAACGTGTAGTCAGTTTCCGCTTTGTCGCCAGCTTTCCAGCTGCCAAAATCAGCTTCTTTCAGAAAGCCGCGCAGATAGCAGGTCGCGTTCGAAACCGTGCCATCTTCATCCACCAGCGCGCCTGTAATCATAAGCGTGTCGGTGGTACCCTGCATGCCGTTGATGGCAGCGACGGTTGCCGGGTCCAAAGCGGTCATTTTGAACTTGGCGTTTTCGCGCTCATAGCCTTGGCGAATTTCACGCTCCATCACCATGCCTGCGTTGCGGATTTTGTCGGTCTTCACCTTGAAGGGGGGAATGGTCATTTCTGACGCTTGGCCAACCTTCACGTCTTCGTTCAGCCACATCGCACAATCGCGAAGCAGGAATGCCGGGGTCGATTTCATATCATATCTCCTGAATGGGCCATTTATCTGATGGCATCAGTGCAGATGCACTGGTGGTGCATCTGCATCATGGGTTCGCGGATTGACTGGACTTAGGCTGCGGCCTGAAGCGCCGCTTTGGTCAAATCCAGATAGTATTCGATGTTGCGGTGCGCGATGAAGCGGATGTCTTCCATCGGTGCAGGCGGTTCGAAATCAAGCGACAGCGTGATGCGACCGGAAGCCAGGGCAATCGGTTCGTTCAGGTCTTGGTCTAGCCAGACACGGCCCCCGATGATTGCACCTTCAGCAACGAAGGTCCGCATGGCGGCATTGCCTGACTCGATCATCAATTTGACGTTCGCTGCCGAAAACGGTTTGTCCACGAATTCAAAGTAAGCCTTTTCGATGGCTTCATTGATGAAGTCTGCCGTGCGGCGAACTGCGAGGAACACCCACAGGTCATCATCGGGGCGACCGAAAGCCGTGCGGCGCGGGTGAGATCGGATCTATGTCCCATGATGGTCTAAGCCTTATCGTCTATCGAGCTGGAAATATGGGGGTTCGGGAGGGTCAATGCTATAGCGGGGCGGGCATGGCAAGGGGCAGGGGGCCGATATCACGCGCCCGTTGTTTGCCTAAATCCGCGGCATTGGGCCGGAATGTGCCGGGCTTGATACGTTTATTACCCTGATTTTGCCCAAATACTGCCATATCTTAACACTTATATCACACTGTCGGAGCCAAACTACCGACAGGCGACCGAGAATCGAATCGACCGGCGCACAAATTGAACGACCCGAGAGATGGCAGAGATGAACATGACAGATACAGCGCAAGACCCGCAGACCAATATCCTTCGCTTCGTGCCCGCAGCAGCAACATGGCAATGCGTGACCGTGGCGCAGCATTTTGGGGCGACCCCCGTGGTGCCAGCGGCGAATGACAATTACGCCCCGCAAGATCACGAAGGGGCCCAGACCAGCAGCGAAATGCTTGATTTTCTGTACCGCGTGGCCCGCTGAATCCTCATCAACGTTAAGCCGGTTCCCCAGATCAGCCGGTGCTGTCACGCTTGAGCCGCGCAGAACGGCCCCCCCGCCGCTTCGTCAACGCACCCGCTCGCGATGGTAGCTCTGCCATGATGCTGCGGCGCTCTTCGGGGGTCATACGCGACCACGCGCCGATCTCGTCAATGGATCGGTAACAGCCTGTGCACAGGCGCGTTTCGGGATGCACCACGCAAAGTTTCACGCAGGGGCTTTCGACTTCGTTCCGCTTCCAGATCTCGTCACTCATCGCTTTATCCTCGCGCTGTCGCGCTTATGGGGCCTCAATCCGACGCGCCCTGTGCCTTGATCACACGCAAACGGTCCAGCACCCCTTGCAGAATATAGCCCGCAGCCACGTGGTCGATCACCTCGGCGCGGCGGCGACGCGATGTATCGGCCTCCAGCAGCGCACGTTCCGCGGCGACCGTGCTCAGCCGTTCATCCCAGAACCCGATGGGAATATCTCCCAGCCGGTCAAAGTTCCGCGCAAAGGCCCGTGTCGACTGGCAGCGCGCGCCTTCCGATCCGTCCATATTGCGCGGCAGGCCCAGCACCACCCCGCCGATCCCGCGGGCGGCAATGATCTCTGACAGGCGGGCGGCATCAACCCCGAATTTCTTGCGGCGCACCGTTTCCAGCGGGGTGGCGATGGACAGAAAACTGTCGCTGACCGCAACGCCGATGGTCTTTTCCCCAAGGTCCAGCCCGATCAACGCCTGCATCGGGGGCAGGGCGGCGGCGAAATCTGATATGTCGTCATAGATCATTCGGTCACCCCGGCGCGTTCGCCCGCGCGTTGAATATCATCCATCGCGGCGGGGTCATCGGCAAAGACCTCTACCGCATTCTCGAAAATCGCCCGCGCCCGTGCCGTTTCCCCCAGCACGCCAAGCGACGTGATCAACCGCGCCCAATCCTCGACCGGCCCGCCCTGGCTGGCAAGCCGCGACGACAGGCTTTCGACCATGCCGCCGATCATCTCCATCCGTTCGGCAGGGGTCATATCCTGCGCCGCGTCGATATCTCCGGCCGAGGGGCCGCGCAGCGCGCCGCTACCAATTTCGGGCACGGTATAGTCCACACCGGCCATCGTGGCGATTGGGGTGATCTGCGCCAGGATTGGCGCGATCCACGGGGCATCTTCGGGGCCGCGGCGCAGCAACCCGTCCCACATGCGGAACGCCAGATCAGGGCGCCCGGTTTGCACCAGCATCAGCCCCCAATAATACCGCGCCGTGCCGTTTTCGACATCACGGGTCAGCACCGCGCGCAACACCGCCTCGGCTTCGGGCGAGACATAGCCCCCTGCCGCCATCACCAGCAGCTCCGCATAGCCCGACACATCGTCAATCGAGGCATCCGCCCCCTTGAGGCGCACCACCTTGCCCTGCGCGGCGGCGGCGGCGGCATAGTTGCCAACGCGCGCCTCGTTCTGGGCCAGCAGGACATGGCCCTGCACATCATCGGGCCGCGCGGCAACCGTTTCGCGCAGGCGGGTCAGCAGCGCTTCATATTCGGGGCTGAGCTCGGGCGGCAAATCGGCGGCGGGCAGCTCTGCCTCGGCGGTGGCCTGATCGGGTCGGTTCCGGCGCATGTCTTCGGCCCGCGCGATACGGTCCTGCAATGCCAGATCCCCATAGCCCGGCGCACCCAACTGCCAGTAGAGCCCAAGGCTCCCGCCCAGCAAGACCAGCGCGATCACCACGATGACGATAGGCGACGGCGTGCCACTTGCGGCGGGAGTATTTTGTCCGGCAGCATCCGCGGCCAGAATACGGCGCGAGATTTCGGTGCGCACGCGGATGGCGTCGGCTTCGGGCAACACCCCGCGCGCGACATCGCGTTCAACCTCGGCCAGCTGGTCGCGATAGACCTGCACATCATGGGCGGCACCGGTCTCGGCTGGCGCGCTGGCCCCACGGGTCAGGGCACGCGCCAGCAACACGGTCACAAGGGCGGCACCGGCGGCGGCGATGATCCAGAAACTCATAAAGATGCGGTCCAGTAATTATAGGTGCTGCACACCTAACCGCTGCGGCGACCTGACAAAAGAGGCCATATTGCTGCACCTTGTCGCGGCGGCGGCTTGGGTTTTGCCAGATTGCGGCGGATGTCGTAAAACTGTTAAGGAATGCCGCGCCGGGTATCCTCTTTTTCGCCCGAAGACCCAGAAAGAAGCCAAGCCTACGCCACGGCGTACGAATCTTTGCCGGAGACCGCTTTCATGAAGAAATACTCAGCCTTTGCCGTCGCCCGCGAATCCCTGCGCCATCATACCGGCTGGCAGCGGGCCTGGCGCGATGCGCAGCCGAAGAAACGCTATGACGTGATCATCGTCGGGGCCGGGGGGCATGGTCTGGCGACGGCCTACTACCTGGGTAAAAACTTCGGCATCACCAATGTCGCCATTCTGGAAAAAGGCTGGCTTGGGGGCGGCAACACGGGCCGCAACACCACGATCATCCGGTCCAACTACCTGCAAGACCCCTCCGCCGCGATCTATGAAAAGGCGCGCTCGCTTTACGAGACGATGAGCCAGGATCTGAACTATAACGTCATGTTCAGCCCGCGCGGCGTGATCATGCTGGCGCAGACCCATCACGAGGTGCGCGGCTATCAGCGCACGGCCCATGCCAACGCGCTGCAGGGGGTGCAGACCGAATTCATCGGGCCCGAAAAGGTCAAGGAACTGGTGCCGATCATCAATATCGACGGGCCACGTTACCCGGTTCTGGGCGGGCTCTGGCAGCGCCGTGGCGGCACGGCACGCCATGACGCGGTGGCCTGGGGCTATGCGCGGGCCTGTTCCGATATGGGCATGGACGTGATCCAGAAATGCGAGGTCACCGGCATCCGTCAGGAAAACGGCAAGGTGACGGGCGTGTCGACCAACCGTGGCGATATCGACTGTGACAAGCTGGGCATGGTGGTCGCTGGCCATTCTGGTCATCTGGCTGATATGGCGGGCTTCCGTCTCCCGATCGAATCCGTCGCCCTGCAAGCGCTGGTGTCAGAGCCGATCAAACCCTGCATGGATGTCGTGGTCATGGCCAATACGGTGCATGGCTACATGAGCCAGTCCGACAAGGGCGAGATGGTGATCGGCGGCGGGACGGATGGCTATAACAACTACACCCAACGCGGCTCTTTCCATCATATCGAGGAAACGGTCCGCGCCCTGGTCGAGACCTTTCCGATGGTGTCCCGTCTCAAGATGTTGCGCCAATGGGGCGGCATTGTGGATGTGACGGGGGACCGCTCTCCGATCCTGTCCAAAACGCCGGTCGAGGGCGTGTTCGTAAACTGTGGCTGGGGCACCGGCGGGTTCAAGGCGATCCCCGGCTCGGGCTGGGCCATGGCCGAACTGATGGCCAAGGGACGGTCGCCGCTGACGGATGCCTTCGGCCTGAACCGGTTCCAGGAAGGGCGGTTCATCGACGAATCCGTAGCCGCCGGGGTGGCGCATTGATCGGCGCGCGGAAACCTGCCCGCCCAATGGGGCTGTGGAACTTTTTGCCTGTGAACGGGGTTTGCACTTCATATCAAGTTTATGAAGGACCATTACCATGGCTACGCCTGACAACAACCAAGCGCCACACACCACCGTCAACAAAACCAGCGGCACCGGATCGGGGATCGTCATCGGCGTTCTCGTCGTTCTGGTCCTTGGCTTCGGCTTTTACTTCTTCGCCGGTGGCAACCCGATGGACGACTCTGGCGACATCAACGTCAACGTCGAAGGCGCGGCCGATGGTGCTGCCGATGCCGTTGAAGGCGCGGCCGAGGAAGCAACCGGCAACTAAGCCGCTTTCCGCTCTATCCAATATGATCAAGGCTGGCCCTCGCACGGGGGCTGGCCTTTTTGCGTTTCAACCGACCTTAGAAAGGCGCGCCCCATGCTGACCCTGACATGCCCCAACTGCGGCATCACCGCCGAGGAAACCGAATTCCACGCGGGCGGCGAGGCGCATCTGAAACGTTTTGGTCCGGGGTCCTCTGACAGCGACTTCGAAAAATACCTGTTCATGCGGGAAAATCCCAAGGGCGTGCATTTTGAACGCTGGCGGCATGTCTATGGCTGTGGCAAATGGTTCCACGCCGCGCGCGATACCATGACGCTCGAAGTCTTCGGCACCTATACCGCCCAGACCAGCACGGTCCCGCAAGAGATCATCGACAAGATACAGGACCGTCGCCCCGATTGGCAGGCCGCCGCCGCCCCATGACCGCCGCCGTTCTTCATTTTGCCAAGAAAACTCCCGCCGGAGGCGCCCGCGCTTTCGCCCCACACCAAGGTTTGACTTCATGAGCACCAGAATTGCCACAGGCGGCCGCCTGCTGAACAAATCAAATGCTGTCAGTTTTTCGTTCAACGGAAAGCAGCTGCGCGGCTTCGAGGGCGATACCCTGGCCTCGGCTTTGCTGGCGAATGACCAGATGCTGGTGGGGCGGTCGTTCAAATACCACCGTCCGCGCGGCATCGTGGCGGCGGGTCCGGAAGAACCCAACGCGCTGGTGAACCTCGGGCAGGGCGACCGGTTTGAACCCAACCAACGCGCCACGACCACCGATCTTTTTGACGGGCTCAAGGCGGAAAGCCAGAACCACTGGCCCAGCCTCGAATTCGACGTTGGCGCGATCAACAAACACCTCAGCCGCTTTCTGCCCGCGGGCTTCTACTACAAGATGTTCATCCACCCGCGCCCCTTCTGGAAGCATGTCTACGAGCCGATCATCCGCCACTCTGCCGGTCTGGGCAAAGCGCCGAAGGAGACGGATGGCGATACCTATGAACATTTCCACGCCTTTTGCGACGTGCTGATCATCGGCGGTGGTGTCGCGGGGCTCGAAGCCGCGCGCACGGCGGCCCTGTCCGGTGCCAAGGTCATCGTGCTGGAACAGACCGCCCATTGGGGCGGCCGCGCGCCCGTGGATGGTGGTACGGTCGATGGCACGCCCGTCGCCGATTTCATCGACGCGCTGGTGGCAGAGCTGTCGGGGATGGCAAACGTCACCCTGCGCACCCGTGTCATGGGGGCGGGCGTCTATGACCACGGCTATGTGCTGGGCTATGAACGTCTGACGGACCACGCGCCGGAGATTGCCGGACCGCGCCACCGGCTCTGGCGTATTCGCGCAGGTCATATCGTGACCGCCACCGGCGCGATTGAACGGCCTTTGTCCTTTGCTGGCAATGACATTCCCGGCGTGATGCTGGCCGCATCGGTGCGGGATTATCTGGTGAACTATGGCGTGTCGGTCGGGGATCGCACGGTGGTGGTCACCAACAACGACGACGCCTACCGCACCGCCATCGCCTTGACCGAGGCCGGACTGACCGTGCCCGCCATTCTGGATGCCCGCGTGCTGCCGCAGGATTCCGCGCTGATGACGCGCGCCAAAGATCTGGGCATTCGGGTGATGATGGGTCATGCCGTGGCGCGGGTGACGGGCGGGAAACGCGTGACAGGCGTAGAGGTGTGCAGCCAGGCGGGCGAGGGTGCGGTGCTTGAAACCTTCCCCTGTGACGCCGTGGCCATGTCGGGCGGCTGGTCGCCTGTGGTGCATCTGTGGTCCCATTGCGGCGGCAAGCTGACCTGGGATACCGCCGGGGCCATGTTCCGCCCCGATGTGAACAATCCGCCGCTGGGGGCAGACGGGCATGGTTTTGTCACCGCCGCCGGTGCCGCGGGTGGGTTCTTTGCGCTGGATGATATCTTGCACGACGCCCATGCCGCCGCGGATGGGGTGGTCACGACGCTGGGGTTCAAGCTGCCCGCCGACGCCGTCTCGCCGAATGCCGACCGGCAAGAGGAAGCGCCGCTCGCCCCCGTCTGGATGATGCCCCAAGGCGCGAACGTGAAGCTGCGCGAGAAGACGTGGCTGGATTATCAGAACGATGTTAAAGTGTCAGACGTGCGGCTTGCCGCGCAAGAAGGCTTTGTCAGCGTCGAACACGCCAAACGCTATACCACGCTTGGCATGGCGACGGATCAAGGGAAGCTCAGCAATATCAACGGGCTGGCAACGCTGGCGGGCGCGATGGATGCGGATATTCCCGCCGTTGGTACCACCACCTTCCGCCCGCCGTACCACCCGATTTCGATGGGCGCGATCGCAGGCGAGGCGCGTGGCGATGTGTTCCAACCGATCCGCCGCACCCCGCTGCATGACTGGCACGAGGCGAACGGCGCTGAATGGGAACCCGTCGGCCAGTGGCGACGCCCCTATGCCTATCCGCGCAAGGGCGAAACCACCCATGACGCGGTGATGCGCGAGGTCACCAACACGCGCAGCAAATTGGGGATGCTGGATGCCTCCACCCTGGGCAAGATCATCGTCAAGGGACCGGACGCGGGGCGCTTCCTCGACATGCTCTACACCAATATGATGAGCACGCTGAAACCGGGGAAATGCCGCTATGGCCTGATGTGTTCGGAAAACGGGTTCCTGATCGACGATGGTGTGGTGGCGCGGATCGATGACGACACCTTCTTGTGCCATACAACGACGGGCGGCGCGGAAAGCATCCACCAGCATATGGAAGAATGGCTCCAGACCGAGTGGTGGGATTTCAACGTCTATGTCGCCAATGTCACCGAGCAATATGCGCAGATCGCCGTGGTCGGCCCCAATGCACGCAAATGTCTGGAAAAGCTGGGCGGCATGGATGTCAGCAAGGACGCGCTCGCCTTTATGGAGTGGGCGGACGGCACGCTGGGGGGCTTCAAGTGCCGCGTTTACCGGATCTCTTTCTCGGGCGAGCTGAGCTACGAGATCGCGGTGGATGCAGGGCAGGGGCAAGCCTTCTGGGATGCGCTGATGGTGGCGGGCAATGATCTGGGCGTGATGCCCTATGGGACCGAATGTCTGCACATCCTGCGCGCCGAAAAAGGCTTTATCATGATCGGGGACGAAACCGACGGCACCGTGATCCCGCAGGATCTGGGGCTGAACTGGGCGATCTCGAAAAAGAAAGACGACTACTTGGGCAAGCGCGCGCAGCAGCGGTCCCATATGGTGGACCCGACGCGCTGGAAACTGGTGGGGCTGGAAACAACCGACGGCAGCACCCTGCCGGACGGGGCCTATGCCGTGGGCGAAGGCGAGAACGAGAACGGCCAGCGCAATATGATCGGGCGTGTCACCTCCACCTATCATTCGCCGACCTTGGGTAAGGGGATCGCGATGGGGCTGGTGCTGAACGGGCCGGACCGCATGGGCGAGGTGCTCGATTTCCCCGGGACCGACGGCAAGACCTATCAGGCGAAAATCGTCGATCCGGTGTTCTATGACAAAGAAGGGGCCAAGCAAAATGTCTGACGCGGTAAGCGCATTGAAAGCGGCAGAATTCACCGGCGGCATTGCCGAGGTGACCCTGATGGATCCGATTGGCATGATCTCTGTCCGCGGGGATCTGGGGGCGGGCTATATGAAGAAGGCGCTGAAAAAGGCCGTCGGTCTGGGCCTTCCCGACACCCGCAGCGTCCAGATCAACGGGGATCGCGGTGTCGCGTGGATGTCACCGGACGAGCTGTTGTTGCTCTGCCCCTACGATCAGGTCAGCGACACCATCGACACGCTGACCAAATGCTTTGGCAGCAATCACACGCTGGCGGTCAATGTCTCGGACGCGCGGGCGGTGTTTCGCATCAGCGGGGCGCACAGCCGCGATGTGCTGGCCAAGCTCGCCCCCGTGGATCTGTCGCCAGACAGTTTCACCCCCGGCATGATCCGCCGCACGCGGCTGGCGCAGGTGCCCGCCGCGTTCTGGATCGAGGACGGCGACAGTTTCCGTCTGGTCTGCTTCCGCTCGGTCGCGCAATATGTGTTTGATCTGCTTAAAACCGCGGCACAGGCCGGGTCCGCCCCCGAATATTATAGCGCCGCGCGGTAAGCCGCTGGTCAGGGGCAGGGCGGCAGACTGGCGGGAACATTCGCCCCAGCCAGCCGTTTTACCCTTAAGCGGGTGACGATCAAAGCGCCCCGTCGGCTGTGCCGGTTTGCCCCTTGCGGGTCGATCAGCACTTGACCTTATGACGGGACGGGCTTCATGTGACCCAGACGCAATTCAATAACGGAGGCTTTTCTCATGGCTTTTACACTTCCTGATCTTCCCTATGCCCACGATGCGCTTGCATCCAAAGGTATGTCCAAGGAAACGCTGGAATATCACCACGATAAGCACCACAACGCCTATGTGACCAACGGCAACAAAGCCATTGAAGGCACCGAGTGGGAAGGCAAGACCCTCGAGGAAATCATCAAGGGCACCTATAACCCTGACGCGGTCGCGCAAAGCGGCATCTTCAACAACATCAGCCAGCTCTGGAACCACAACCAGTTCTGGGAAATGATGTCCCCCGAAGACAGCAAAATGCCGTCCGAGCTGGAAAATGCGATCACTGAAAGCTTTGGCTCTGTCGATAAGTTCAAGGATGAATTCAAGGCAGCCGGTGGCGGTCAGTTCGGCTCCGGTTGGGCGTGGCTGGTCAAGGACACCGATGGTGGCCTGAAAGTGACCAAGACCGAAAACGGCGTGAACCCTGTCTGTTTCGGTCAGACCGCACTGCTGGGCTGCGACGTTTGGGAACACTCCTACTACATTGATTTCCGCAACGCGCGCCCCGACTACCTGTCGAACTTCCTCGACAATCTGGTCAACTGGGACAACGTCGCATCGCGCATGTAATCGCAATATGATGGGTTAAGGCATCACGCCAACCTGTTGAAATATTTATGTGAAAGGCCCTGCAGCATTCCGCTGTGGGGCCTTTTCTTGTGGAACCACCGGCGGGACTGGGGCGTTTTGCCTGTGAACCCACAAGATGAGAAGGAGACCACGATGGCAGAGCGTCACAGATCGCAGGACGGCGTCAAGGAAACCGACAAATACATCAGCGAAGCCGATGATATTGACCATCAGGGCCGCTCGGGCGGGGGGCTGCAACGCGATGTCGGCACGCAAGACGAAGAGAAACAGGTGGTCGACAAACCCGGCGCTGACACCCGCGTCACTGGCGAAGACAAACGCAACCATGGAGAAGACGCATGACCAAGATTGAAAATGGCACTTGGGTGCTGATCGCAGACGGTGAAAAAGCGCTGTTCATGGTGAATGAAACCGACGGAGAGGATCCGTTCCTGCAGGTCTTCCGCGAGGAAGAGCAGGAGAACCCGCCCAACCGCGATCAGGCCGCCAATCGTCGTGGACGCTTCAACGACGGCCCGTCTGTGCACCGCTCGGCTGTGGACGACACCGACTGGCACCAGCTGTCCAAGGACCGCTTTGCCAGCGAGCTGGCGGATATCCTGTACAAACAGGCGCATAAGGGCAAGTTCGACAAGATCATTCTGGTCGCACCGCCGAACACTCTGGGCGAGTTGCGTCACGAGATGCACAAAGAGGTCGCGGACAAAGTCGTGGGCGAAATCCCCAAGACGCTGACGAACCACCCCATCGAAGAGATTGAGAATATCGTGAAATCGACGCTTGAAACAGCGTGATGATGTGGCCGCATAGCAACAGTAGAAATCCGGCTATGCGGCCACATCTATAGGTATTCGGGTTGCCGCAGGGCGGTGATTTGAAAGGGCATCCAGACGTGGGTGCCCTTTGCTGTATCGCGCGTGCTAGCGGCGAACAGGGAGTATGGCGTTGGCCGCTTTAACCTACCGCCCATAGCACTCCTGATCCTGCTTCGCCGCCGATCAACCCGTTGCCGCGCAGGCGCTTTCTGCACTACCGCGCGCGCTGCCGTGCGTACCTCTATGCGGTCAGGCTACGGCGCAGAATGTCCAGCGCGCCGTCAACGTCATCGACCGTATCCACATAGCCAAGCAGGCTTTCTTCGGCAAAGCCGCGGGCGACGACATGATCCAGAAGCGCTGTGAGAGGATCCCAGTAACCATTTGTATTCAATAGGATTACCGGTTTCTGATGTAACCCCAACTGGCGCCAGGTCAGCACTTCGAACAGCTCGTCCAGTGATCCGGCACCGCCGGGCAGGACCACCACGGCATCGCAGTTCATGAACATCACCTTTTTGCGTTCATGCATAGTTTCGGTCACGACATAGGTGGTCAGATCGGTCTTGCCGACCTCCCATTTGACCAGATGATCGGGGATCACGCCAAAGGTCGTGCCGCCCGCCGTTTGTGCTGCTCGTGCAACGGTGCCCATCAGCCCCACGTCCCCCGCGCCATAGACCAGCCGCCAATCGTTCTGCGCCAAAGCGCGCCCCAAAGCGTCGGCTTGTGCGGTATATTCGGGGTCATCACCGGGGCGCGAGCCGCAGTAAACACATACGGATTTCTGGATCATAAACGGGGGTCCTTTTTGCGAATATGCACATGGCATGCAGCTGCATTTTGACCCGTGATAGCCTGCTTGGTACAAGTCCTCAATGTGGGGAAGTTCAAAGGGATGAACGGGATGTCGGTGTTTCAAACGCGGGGTGCTCAGTTTGCGGGCGCCGCGCTGGTCGTGGCGGTTGCCGTTGCGGGATATATCTGGTCGCAAGATGCGGATCCCGTCGTGCCGGATACGGCGAAAGACACCGCCACCCAGCCGAAACCCGCGGCCCAGCCCCCCGCGCAAACCGCCACCGCACCCCAAGACACCAAGGCCGCCGCCACCGTTCCCCCTGCGCCCCAAACGCCTGATCCCGCCGCGTCGCCCGCCACACCCAGTTTTGACGAGGTGCGCCGCGAGGGGGACGGGATGACCGTGATCGCAGGCCGCGCAGCACCAGGGGCCCGCGTCAGCGTCATCAGCAACGGGGCAGAGGTCGCCAGCGCGCAGGCCGATCGCTCTGGCAAATTCGCCACGCTTGCCATTTTGCCGCCCGATGGCAGCGGCAAGATCCTGAGCCTGAGCGCGGATGCGGAAACAGGCCCTGTCGCCTCGGTCGAGGAAGTCATCTTGGCCCCGATCACCGCGCCTGCCGTGGCGCAGGTGACGCTGGCGGAACCAGCAGACGTATCCATCGACACCACATCAGAGACCACGCCCGACGACACGGCCCCTGAAGCAGCCTCCGCTCCGGTCGCGGAACCGCGAGGGGAAGCCCCCGATGACAGTGCCCCCGAGATGACCGAGGTCGCCGCCGTGACACCGCAGCCCGATCCCGCGCCCCCGTCTGCTGATACCCCCGTCGCCCTGTTGAAATCCGACGCCGATGGTGTGGAATTACTGCCCGGCACCGCGCCCGAGGTGACAGACCGCATCGCGCTCGACACGATCACCTATTCCGATGAGGGCGAGGTCCGGCTGGCGGGGCGCGCACAGGCGCAGGCGTCTTCCGTGCGGGTCTATCTGGACAACCGCAGCGTCGGCGCGCTTGAGGTGGACCCCCAAGGCCGTTGGCGCGGCGATATCGAGGATATCAAGACCGGCATCTACACCCTGCGCGTGGATGAGCTGGATCAGGGCGGCGACGTGATCAGCCGCGTCGAAACCCCCTTTAAACGTGAATCCCCCGAGGTGCTGGCCCGTGCCACCGCAGACAACGACGGCCCGATCAAGGCGGTGACCGTGCAGGAGGGAGCCACGCTTTGGGCCATCGCCCGCGAACGCTATGGTGACCCGACGCTCTATGTGCGCGTCTTTGCCGCCAACCGCTCATCAATCCGCGATCCGGATCTGATCTACCCCGGTCAGGTCTTTGATCTGCCGGATTAATAGCGGCTATGCACGCGGATGAGGCAGCTGCACTGGCATGATCCGGCTGACGGCCCTATGTAAGGGGCAACCACACAGGATCGTTCATGTCAGCCGATAGCCCGCGCACTGCCAGCCAACCCAAACCCGCCACCCAATATCCCATGACAGAAGAGGAGATCGCCCAAGCTGCAGAGCGGCAGTCGAACCTGCTTGTCCTGCGCAAGGTGGCCCCGTACCTGTGGCCCGACGATATGCCTTGGGTCAAGAAACGCGTGGTCTGGGCGCTGATCTTCTTGGTGGTGTCCAAGCTGATTTCTGTTGTTATTCCCGTGCTTTACAAAGACGCGGTGGATGCTCTTGCGAATGAGGGCGTGCCGTTTCTGGCACTTGGCGCGGTGGGGCTGACGATTGCCTATGGGATGGCCCGCGCAATGAACGTGGGCTTTCAACAGCTGCGCGACGCGGTCTTTGCCCGTGTCGGCCAGCGCGCTTTGCGGATGCTTGCGCTGGAGACGTTCGAGCATATCCACAAGCTGTCGATGCGCTATCACATCACGCGCAAAACCGGCGGGCTGAGCCGGATCATCGAACGCGGGGTCAAGGGTGTGGAATTCCTGCTCCGCTTCCTGCTTTTCTCGATCGGGCCGCTGATTCTGGAGCTGCTGCTGGTCGGCATCATCCTGACCGTGCTGTTCGACGCGTGGTATCTGCTGATCGTGACGGTCACCATCGGGCTTTACGTCTGGTTTACCTTCGCGGTGACCGAGTGGCGCGTGAAGCTGCGCCGCCAGATGAACGACCGCGACACGGATGCCAACCAAAAGGCCATCGACAGCCTGCTGAACTATGAAACCGTCAAGTATTTCGTCGCCGAACAGCGCGAGGCGCAGCGCTATGACGCGGCAATGGCGGGCTATGAAGAGGCGGCGATCAAGACGAACTACTCGCTTGCCTTCCTGAACTTCGGCCAGTCGTTGCTGATCACCTGCGGGTTGGTCGGCGTGATGATCCTGGCCGCCATCGGGGTGCAGAACGGTGACCTTACCGTGGGGGATTTCGTTATGGTCAACGCCTATATGGTGCAGTTGACCGTGCCCCTGAACTTCCTTGGCACCGTCTATCGCGAAATCCGTCAAGCGCTGGTCGATATGGGGCAGATGTTCACGTTGCTCGATCAACCGGCCGAAATCTCGGACAAGCCCGACGCCCCTGCGCTGCACGTCTCAGGCGGGCGTGTCACGCTGGACAACGTGCGCTTTGGCTATGACGACGACCGAGAGATCCTCAAGGGCGTGTCGATCGAAGCCGCCCCGGGAGAGATGGTGGCGATTGTCGGCTCTACCGGATCGGGGAAATCCACCATCGGGCGTTTGCTGTTCCGGTTCTACGATGTGCAGGGCGGTGCCGTGCGTGTGGACGGGCAAGATGTGCGCGATGTGACCCAAGACAGCCTGCACCGCGCGATTGGCGTGGTGCCTCAGGATACCGTGCTGTTCAACGATACCATCGGCTATAACATCGCCTATGGCCGCGATAACGCCACGCAAGAAGACATCGAGGCCGCGGCAAAATCGGCGCAGATCCACGACTTTATCCAGCGTTTGCCCCACGGGTATGAAACCGCTGTGGGTGAACGCGGGCTGAAACTGTCGGGGGGGGAAAAGCAGCGTGTCGGTATCGCGCGAACCTTGCTGAAAAACCCGCCGATCCTGCTGCTGGACGAAGCCACAAGCGCGCTGGACAGCGAGACGGAGCACGAGATTCAGGATGCCCTACGTCAAGCGGGCAAGGGGCGCACGGTGCTGACCATCGCGCACCGCCTGTCCACCGTGGCCGAGGCGGACCGTATCGTCGTGCTGGAGCAAGGCGAGGTGGTAGAACAGGGGACCCATGACGATCTGCTGGCACGCAACGGGCGTTACGCGCAGCTGTGGCAACGCCAGCAATCCGAGGGCGAATAGCTGGCGCCGCCAAGGTTTGGTGGGCGCGGGGGTTATTCCTCCGCGATGGCCTTGTCGGTGAGCTTGTCTAGCGCGCCGGTCATTTTGGTCAGATATTCCGCGTCATCGGGCAACCCGTGGTCTGCGGCCAATGTGGCGGGGTCGTGGTAGCTGACATGCACCATGCCGCTGTCATCGGCATAGGCCAGCACGCGCATGGGCAGGTCTAGACCAGCGGTCTGACCGTCCAGCATCGCAGGCGTGCCCAGCTTGGGGTTGCCAAAGATCAGCAATGTGGTCGGGCGCAGCTCCATATCCACTTTGGTCGCCCCTTCGGCGTGGTCCACGCGGGCAAAGACCGTGGCACCGGCTTCGGTCACGGCAGTTTCCAGACGGTCGATTGTGTCGGGCACGGAATGGGGGCTCATCTTGGTGATGATGTCGGCGGCGGCAGGCAGGGCGGCCAGCGTCGTCAGGGCGAGCGTTGTCGCGGCGAGTGTCTTGCGGATCATGTGGTCTCTCCTTCGGTTTGCGCGGCCCGTAGGCCTCGGCTTCCTTCTGGAACCTAGTACGCCTTGCCCCATGAACGAGCAAAATTCGATCAACAAGCAGTGAATTTCCGGTATATGCATACAAACAACATGGTGCATTCTTGCCGTCGGGTACATATGTGCTAGCTCTGCGCTGGCCGAGCGTAAGACGCGCGGCACCCCCACAGCCTTGCCCACAACCTTGAAGGACTGCCCATGTCTGCCGGAATGTTCCGTACCGCCCTTATTCTTGGCTCTATCTGTGTGACAGGTCCTTTTGCCATCGACATGTATCTGCCCGCCTTGCCCGCGATCGAAGAGGCGCTGGATGTCTCTGTCTCGGCGGCCCAGATTACACTGGTCGCCTATTTCCTCGCCTACGGCGTGTCGCAGTTGGTCTATGGGCCGCTGTCCGACCAGATCGGGCGCAAAAAGACCCTTGCCATTGGGATGAGCATTTTCTGCGTCGGCGCGGTGATCTGTGCGGTGGCCCCCGACATCGAGACGCTGGTGCTGGGGCGTCTGGTGCAGGGCATCGGCGGGGCGACGGTGATGGTCATTCCCCGTGCCATCGTGCGCGATATGTACACCGGAGCGCAGGCGACGCGGTTGATGTCGTCGATCATGCTGGTGATCTCGGTCTCGCCCATGCTGGCGCCCTTGGCGGGCAGCGCGGTGGTCAGCTTTGGCAGCTGGCGCGAGATTTTCCTCGCCCTTGCTATCCTTGCGGCGGCGACGTTGACGATGGCGCAAATCGCGCTGCCCGAGACGCTGACCGCGGACAAACGCCGCAAGGTCAATCTGCGCGAGCTGTCGCGCAGTTGTGGTATCCTGTTCCGCGATCCGGTGTTCG
Source organism: Sulfitobacter pontiacus (assembly GCF_040790665.1). NCBI lineage: Bacteria > Pseudomonadati > Pseudomonadota > Alphaproteobacteria > Rhodobacterales > Roseobacteraceae > Sulfitobacter > Sulfitobacter pontiacus. Next base: position 2,375,086 of record NZ_CP160849.1, read on the forward strand.
TCGGCCTGACCTTCATCGCGGGTTTCGGCATGGCGAGCTTCTTCTTGTTCATCTCCAGCGCGTCCTTCGTCTACACCGGTCAATTCGGGCTGACCCCGACCGAGTTCTCGCTGGCCTTCGCCTTTAACGCGGTGGGGTTCTTTATCGCCACGCAAGCGGCGGGGCGTCTGGCCGATATGTGGGGGCTCGCCACGCTGATCGGGCGCGGTGTCACCGGCTTTGCCGTCTGCTCTGCGCTGTTGACGGGCGTTGTGCTGGCCGGTTTCGGCACGCTGCCGGTGCTGTTGATCGGGCTGTTTCTGGCCTATTCCTTTCTGGGGGTCGTTGTGCCTTCGGCGATGGTCGCGGCACTTGATGCGCATGGACGGCGCGCGGGTATGGCGTCCTCGCTCAGCGGAAGCCTGACAATGCTGACGGGGGCCTTTTGCATCGCTGCGACGACGCCGTTCTTTGACGGCACCGCCGTGCCCATGGTGGTGAGCATCGCGCTGTGTGGTGTGGCGGCATTGGGGCTGGTGATCTTTACCATGCCCAAGCTGCGCCAGCAGCAGGATGCCGCGGCGGCCGACCAGATGCCCGCCGCGGCCTAAGGGTCACTCCGCCGGTGGGGTATGGGCCGGCGGTCCGGTGTCCTCCCACTGGATCACGGTTGTTTGCAGCCTGCGTGCATCACGCGCCAGCGCCCAGTCCTGCGCGGATTTGCTGGCGCGCCCCAGCGACATCTTGGCCAGCAGCCGCGCGATCCAGCGGGCGTAGGTGGTGGCCCACACGCGGATCGCCAGCATGGACGGGGTGACCAGCAGCGTCAGCACCGTCGCGATGCCCAGACCAAAGACCACCGCCGTTGCCAGCTGTTTCCACCACAGCGCCGTGGGGCTGTCGATGGTGTAGCCGCCATTGGCAAAGTCGAGGCTCAGCCCGAACATCATCGGCGCAAGCCCTGCCATCGTGGTGATGGTGGTCAGCAGTACAGGGCGGATACGGGCCTGCGCCGTGCGAATGATCGCCTCGATCCGCGGCATGTACTGGCTGAACTCCTGATAGGTATCGATCAGGATGATGTTATTGTTCACCACGATCCCCGCCAGCGCCACGATCCCCGTGCCCGTCATGATGATCGAAAACGTCTGATCCATCACCAACATGCCAATCAGCACGCCCGTGGTCGATAGCACCACCGCCAGCAGCACCAGCACCGAGTTGTAGATGCTGTTGAACTGCGCCAGCAGGATGATGAACATCAACCCCAGTGCCGCGGTAAAGGCCGAGGACAAGAACGCCTGACTTTCGGCCTGATCCTCTTGGTCGCCGGTCCATTCATAGCTGACGCCCGCGGGCAGGGGCCGGGTTTCCAGCCATTTGGTCAGCTCCGCAATCCGTTCGTTGGCATTGATCGGGATCATGCGGAGGGTGCCATTGTCCAGCTCTTGTTGCAGATCGACGCCTTGGGCGGCATTGGTCCGGTTGGTGATCTTGAAGGCCGCACCCTCGGGCCCCGTGATATCGCCCGCGTCCCCCGCAGGGCGCATCGTCGCGAGGGTGATTGTCGTCTCGCCCGCCTGTTCTGTGTCCGCCTGTGCCGTGCCCGTCTGTGCCGTGCCCGTTTGCGCGGCGGCCTGGGAGGCATCCACCGTGCGCACCAGTTTGACCAGCCCGGGGAAGACATCGGCCTTCACATCAAGATAGCGTTTCTGGTCGATCCGGTTGATCTCTGCCAGCTTGGGCACGGGGGTCCGGGTGATGAAGTTCGACAGCGGCACCAGCCCATCCACCGTGCGCACCTTCAGCGTGTCCAGCGTGCTGAGCACACGGTCTTCTTGCGGCAGGCGCACCCTGATCTCGATCTCTTCGTCCGAACTGTCGACCCGCATCGTGTCCAGCAGCAGCCCGCGGGTGACCAGCTGCACCATTGCGCCGACGGTGACCACATCAGCCCCGTATTGCCCCGCCTTGGCGACATCCACGTCGATCTGCCAGTCGATGCCGGGCAGGGGGCGGGTGTCTTCGATCAGGGTCAGGCCGGGGGTTTTCTCGAAGGTGTCACGGGCCTGTGCCGTCGCGGCGATCAGGTCAGTGAAACTGTCGGATTTCAGACGCAGGTGCACCGGCTTGCCCGACGCAGGGCCGCGCGCCTGTGCAAGGATTTCGATCTTGATGCCGGGGATCGCGCTCAGCGCTTCCGTGAGCTCTGCGATCACGATGTCGCCGTCGAGTTCCGGGCGCAGGGCGCGGTCTTCCCACGGGATGGTTTCAAGCTGCACCTGACCGATGCTGTCCTTGGGGGCCTGGGCCCCGCCGGTATTGCTGTCGAGCCCGCCTTCACCGGCAAATGCAAAGGCGGTAGAGACACCGGGATGCGCCAGCACGATCGCCTCCGCCTGCTGCATGATCGCGTCTTTTTCCGCCAGCGACAGGTTGCCCCGGGCCAGCACATAGACGATCGCCTGCTCGGGTTCGGATTCGACAAAGAACTCCACACCTTTGCTGTTGTTGCCAAAGAAGATCATCGTGGTGCCGACAAAGACAAAGACGACCCCCGCGACCACCAGCGGCATCACCGGGTTGCCCGCGATAAAGGCAATGACCCGCCCGAAGCCTGATCGACGGTAGCCCGCCTTGATCACGGTGGGCTCTTTGCGGAACAGCCGCGATGTGACCCAGCGGCCCCCGCGGCCCATGCGGGTGAACAGTGCGAAAAAGCTGGTCAGCCCCAAAAGCACGCCCGATATCGCCACCGCCACCAGCGCGCAGAGCACGGCGATGCAGATAAAGACCACGGCAAAGACCGGAATGACCGAGCCAAGGATATCCAGCCCGTCCATGCCCGCGAACTGCGCCGAGATCACGGCAAACAGCGGCTGCATCAGCGCCAGCGGCAGGGCGATCATCGCGGCGACAATGGGAAACAGCAGCAGATGCAGATAGAACCGCAGCTTGGCGATGGCAGTCATATTCTGCGCCATCCAGCGTTCCAGCCGTCCGGTGACGCCGCCCATGACGGGTAGATAGATCAGCGCCACCACCAGCGAGGCGGAGAGCACAAAGATCAGCGTGACCGGCAACATGCCCATGAACTCCCCCGGGACGCCGGGCCAGAACAACATGGGCAGGAAGGCGCAAAGCGTGGTCGCGGTGGACGAGATGATGGGCCAGAACATGCGTTTGGCGGCCTCGACATAGGCGGCCATGGGGCCTTCGCCCTGTTGCTGGCGCGCGTCGGCATATTCCACCACAACAATCGCGCCATCCACCAGCATCCCCACCGCAAGGATCAGCCCGAACATCACGATGTTCGAGATGGAAATCCCCATCAGCGCGAGAAAGGCAAAACACAGCAGGAACGACGTGGGAATCGCAAAGCCCACCAGCAGGGCCGCACGGATCCCCAGGGCGGCAAGCACCACGATCATCACCAGCGCGATCGCGGTAAAGACCGACCCCAGAAGCTGCTGCACCATACTGTCGACGATGCGGCTTTGATCGTTCGAGGTGCCAAGCGTGACAGCGGCTTTCAGCCCCTCGGGCCAGGCGGCGCTTTGGGCGGCGACGATCTCTTTCACCTGGGTGGAGGTGTCGATCAGGTTATAGCCCTTGCGTTTGACCACCTGCAGCGCCAGCGTCTTTTCCCCGTTGAACCGTGCGGTGCCTTCGCGGTCTTCAAAGGTCAGGTTGATGGTCGCCAGATCGCCCAGTGTCACCACGCGGTCGCCGTTGGTTTTGACCGGCAGCGCATAGACATCGCGCGGTTCATCAAAGGAGGACGGGATCTTGACCGAGAAACTGCCCTGATCCGACTGCACTTCGCCCGCGGCAATCAGCTGGTTATTGTTCTGCACCACATTGATCAGCTCGCCCGCGGTCACGTCATAGGCTTCCAGCCGCAAGGGATCGATCAGCACCTCAAGCATCTCGTCACGGTCGCCCGCCAACCCTGCTTCAAGCACCGCATGCACACCTTCCAGCGCGTCTTGCAGATCACGCGCGACGCGAGCCATGGTACGTTCGGGCACGGGGCCGGTCAGGTTGACGATGATGATGGGGAATTCGGAAAAGTTGATCTCTGTGATCGAATATTTCTCGTAGCCTTCGGGGAATTTGGATTCCGCCGTGCTCATCGCGTCGCGCACGTCGGCCATGATCTTGGACTTGTCCCAGCCGAATTCGAATTCCAGCGCGACACCGGCGTAGTTTTCGGCGGCGGTGCCGGTCATGGTCTTCAGGCCGTCCAGATCGGAAAGCTCCGTCTCCATCGGTTTGACCAGCAGGGTTTCGCTATCCGCGGCAGAGATGCCCGGAAACTGGACCGAGACGAAAAGCGCCGGGATCTCGATGTCGGGTTCGCCCTCTTTGGGCAGGGTGGAATAGGCATAGCCCCCCACCACGAGGCTCAGCAGGATAAACGCCATGACCATACGGGCACGGCCCGCGGCCCAATCGACCATGCCGCTCATTCCGGGGCCTCGTCGCGGAAGGTCGGGGTGACGGTCACGCCAGCGGTGACATATTCCTGTCCCAGCACGATGACATTCGCCTGCGCGGGCAGGCCGGTGACCCAGATCCCCTCGGGCGTGTCGCGCACAAGTGTGACTGCGGCGAAATCAACGGTATTCTCGGCGTCGATCAGACGCACGCCAAGGGTGCCGTCATCATTCAGCGTCAGGGCGGATTGCGGCAGCAGATGCGCCTCGACCCCGGCCGAGGCGATGGCGATTTCGGCGGTCTGGCCGTCGCGGATGCTCAGATCGGGGTTGGGCACCTCGATTTCCACCTGAAAGGTGCGCGTCGTCGGATCGGAGGCGCGCGAGATAAAGGTGACGGTACCTGCGATCTCGCGGTCGCCCGCGGCCAGCCGCGCCTGCGCCTGCGCGCCAAGGCTGACGCGGTCAACCTCGGTTTCGGGGATAAAGCCCACCAGTTTGATCGGATCAAGCTGGATCACCTGCGCACAAAGCGATCCGGTTTGCAGCAGGCTGCCAAGCTCTGCGGTGTCGCTTTCCAGCAGCCCTTCGAACGGCGCGGTGAGGGTCAGCCGGTCAATCTCGGCCTGTGTGCTGGCAACGGCGGCCTCCGCAGCCTCAATGCCGGAATGTGCCGCATTCAGCCCCGCCTCGGCAGAGCTGAGTGCAGCGCGCGCGGCGGCGACAGCAGCTTCGGCGGTGGCCAGCGTGGTCTGCGACGAAAACCCGCCTTCGCCCAGTTTTTGTGCCGCGTTCAGCTTGATCAGGGTTTCATCCAGACGGGCCTGCGCCTCGGCCACGCGGGCCTGTGCCTCGGGGACGCGGGATTGTGCCTCGTCGCGGCGGGCCTGCGCCTCTGCCTGTTGCGCACCACGGGTGCCGGGGTCCAGCTCGCACAGCACATCGCCCGCGTTCACGGTCGCGCCCTTGCGCAGCGGGGCCGATACCACAACGGCAGAGGTTTCCGCCTTGACCGCCACCTGCCGCGCCGCCGTGGTCTGACCGCGCACGATCACGGCAGAGGCGAGCGGTGCCGCCGCGCTGCGCTGCACCACGACCTTCACCCGCGCGGGCTCTGCCACATCTGACGGGGACGCGGTATCGGTGCTGTCGGCATCCACCGCAGGCGCCGGAGGTTGCGCGGCCCCCTGTGCCAGCCCCAACAGGGCGTCACGTTCGAAAATTGCCATATACATCAGGGCGGAAACGGCGATGGCCGCCAGAAGGGGGAAGATGCGCATTCGGGCCTCGGTTCAGTGAAACGCGGGCTTTGCGGCACCGCAGTATGTCGTATGCTATAGGGCCAAATGCTTAAGCGAATAAAACTGAACTGCATAGTTCACTATTGAAAAAACTTGCGACATGCGACCTTGTGAACAACGCGTGGGTCACTTGCTGTGCAGCCAAGCCCTTGGCAGCCCCGCAGCCGCAGGTTAAGAGGGGCGTTAAATCAGGCGGGACGGGTACCACATGAGCGATACAGACAGTTTCATCGACGAAGTAAACGAAGAGGTCCGCCGCGACCGGTTCTACTTTATGCTCAAACGCTATGGCTGGATTGCGGTGCTGGCCGTGATCCTGCTGGTCGGTGGGGCCGCGTGGAACGAATACCAGAAAGCACAGGCCCGCGCAGAGGCGGAAACCCTTGGCGACGCGATGTTTGCAGCGCTTTCCGCCGAAGATACAGCCGCCCGCGCTGCCGCCTTTGAAAAAATCGAGGCCACAAACCCCCGCGCCGGTGCCATGCTGGGCTTGCTGACCGCCGCCGAACAAGCCCAAGCAGGCGAGACCGACGCCGCCGTCGCCACCTTGAACGGCATCGGGCTGGATGCGGATGTGCCCGCGATCTATCGCGAAATCGCCCAGTTCAAGGCGATTACCCTGCAAGGATCGGATATGCCCGCCAATGAACGCCGTCTGGCGTTGGAAAATCTGGCGCAGCCCGGCAGCAGCCTGCGCTTGCTGGCGCAAGAACAACTGGCCATGATCGACATCGAAGAAGACGCCCCCGAGGCCGCGATCGAACGGTATCAGGGGATCCTGAACGACGCGGATGTGACCTCGGACTTGCAACAACGCGCCCTTCAGGTGATTGTCGCCTTGGGGGGGGATCCGCAAATGGGTACCGCAGCCCCCGCGCCGCAAACGGACACCGTGCCGGCGCTGGATGCAGACAATAACTAATCCTGCCTGAACCCTTCAGGTGACACGGACTTAAAGAGCAAAGCGAGCAGGGCCATGACCATTCTCCACAGCATCTCCTTGAAACCCACGTCGACGCGCCGTGCCACACTTGGGATGGGGGCGGTGGTGGCATCGCTGCTGCTGTCAGCCTGCGCCGAACCAGAGGTGATCCTGCCCGGCGTGCGCGAGGATGTGCGATCGGTCCTGCAAGGCAGCGACGGCTTTGCAGCCCCCGCCGATGCGCCGGTGCCAGCCAATACAACACGCGCGATTTCGCTGCCTGCAGCGACCACTAACGCCAGCTGGTCGCAAAGCTCTGGCACGCCAAGCACACGCGTCAGCCACCCCGCGCTTGGTGCAGCGCCGCAGCTTGCGTGGTCTGCCTCTATCGGGAAGGGCGACAGCCGCAAGCAACGCATCACCGCGACGCCTGTCGTGTCGGGCGGGCGCGTGTTCACCATCGATTCCGGTGCGACGGTCACCGCGACCTCTGCCACATCGGGAGCCACACTTTGGACGCGTGACCTGACGCCGCAAAGCGACGGGCAGGGCGATGCGACCGGTGGCGGCTTGGCCGTCGATGGCAACACAGTCTACGTCTCGCTCGGCTTCGGGTCGGTCACGGCGCTGGATGTCGACAGTGGCGGCACGCGCTGGACGCAGGATATCGATGGCACCGGATCGGGGGCCCCGACAGTCTTTGGCGATATGGTCTATTTCACCTCTGGCGACGACACCGGTTGGGCGCTGAACAAATCCAACGGCCGCGTGCAATGGCAGACCGGGTCGACCAGCAGCATCAACAATGTGCTTGGCGCACCGGCCCCCGCCGTGGGGTCGCAGATCGCCGTGCTGGCCTTTGGCTCGGGCGAGGTGCAAGGGCTCTTCCGTCAGGGCGGGCTGGATCGTTGGAACACGTCTGTCGTGGGCAAACGCCCGGGGCGCGCGCTGGCCAATATCTCTGACGTGACAAGCGCGCCGGTGATCTCGGGCGATACCGTTTATGTGGGCAACCAGTCGGGCCGCCTGGCAGCACTGAGCCTTGGCGGCGGCGAACGCCAGTGGACCGCGCGCGAAGGCGCGATTGGCCCCGTTTGGCCCGCAGGCGACAGCGTCTTTGTCGTGACCGACCTGAACGAGCTGGTGCGTCTGGATGCCAGCACCGGCACCCGCATCTGGGGCACACCGCTGCCGAATTTCGTCAAGGACAAGCCCAAGCGCCAGTCCGAGGTCTTTGGCAACTACGGCCCCATCCTTGCCGGTGGCCGCGTGATCGTGGCCTCTAGCGATGGCACGCTGCGCAGCTTTGACCCTACCAATGGCGCGCTGGTTGCACAGGTGACGATCCCCGGCGGGGCGACCACTGCGCCGGTCGTGGCGGGGGGCGTTCTTTACGTCGTATCCGCGAAAGGGCAATTGCACGCTTTCCGTTAGGCCGCAAATAGGCTAAGCGGCGGGCTTGACCTAGTCTTCGGAGCCGTTCCATGTCTTTCACCCTCGCCATTGTGGGCCGTCCCAACGTCGGGAAATCCACGCTGTTCAACCGTCTGGTCGGTAAAAAGCTGGCGTTGGTCGATGATCAGCCCGGTGTGACGCGCGATCTGCGAGAAGGCGCGGCGCGGCTTGCCGACCTGCGATTCACCGTGGTGGATACCGCCGGGCTTGAAGAAGTCACCGACGACAGCCTGCAGGGCCGGATGCGCCGCCTGACCGAACGTGCCGTGGATATGGCGGACATCTGCCTGTTCATGATCGACGCCCGCGTGGGGGTCACGCCGTCTGATCTGGTCTTTGCCGATATCCTGCGCAAGAAATCCGCCCATGTTATTCTGGCCGCCAACAAGGCCGAAGGCAAAGCCGCCGACGCCGGTGTGATCGAGGCCTACAGCCTTGGCCTTGGCGAACCGATCCGCCTGTCTGCCGAACACGGCGAGGGGCTGAACGATCTTTACACCCATCTGATGCCAATCGCCGACAGTTTCGCCGAGCGGGCGCAAACCGATGCGCCGGAAACAGATGTGGACCTGACCGAGGAAGAAGCCGAACTGGGCGACGAAGAGGCACCCATGCCCGTCCCCACCAAGACCAAGCCCTTGCAGGTGGCCGTCGTAGGGCGTCCGAACGCGGGTAAATCCACCCTCATCAACCAGATTATGGGCGAGGATCGTCTGCTCACCGGACCAGAGGCGGGGATCACCCGTGATGCGATTTCGCTGCAAACCGACTGGTTCGACGTGCCCATGCGGATCTTTGACACCGCCGGGATGCGCAAACGCGCCAAGGTGCAGGAAAAGCTCGAAAAGCTGAGCGTCAGCGATGGTTTACGTGCGGTGAAATTCGCCGAGGTTATGGTGGTTCTGCTGGATGCGGATATCCCCTTTGAACAGCAAGACCTGCGCATCGCCGATCTGGCCGAACGCGAAGGCCGCGCCGTTGTGGTTGCGGTGAACAAATGGGACCTTGAGACCGACAAACAGGGCAAGTTGAAAGACCTGCGCGAAAGCTTTGAACGGCTTCTGCCGCAGCTCAAGGGCGCGCCTTTGGTGACCGTTTCGGCCAAGACCGGGCGCGGGATGGACCGTTTGCACAACGCGATCATGCGCGCCTATGAGGTCTGGAACCGCCGTGTCACCACCGCACAGCTGAACCGCTGGCTGTCTGGCATGATGGAGGCGCACCCGCCCCCCGCGCCGCAGGGCAAGCGTATCAAGCTGCGCTATATGACCCAAGCCAAGACCCGCCCGCCGGGGTTCGTGGTCATGTGTAGCCACCCCGATAAGGTGCCGGAAAGCTATAACCGCTATCTTGTCAACGGGTTACGGCTGGACTTTGACATGCCGGGCACGCCGATCCGCCTGTGGATGCGCGGCCAGTCGGACGCCAACCCCTATAAGGGGCGCAAAAAGGCGAAACCGTCGAAGCTGCGCAAACATACCGACGGGCACCGCAAGGACCGCTAGGGACTGTAGAGCTTTCGAAAGATCGGGACCGGAGTTTTCAGAACTCCGGTTCTTTGCATTTAGCCGCGCCGCCATGACCGGTAGGTGGGCAGGATCAAGGCAATCGCGCCCCCCGCGGCCAGCGCGGCAACGGTCGGGGCCGTCGCGACATTCGCCACCACCACAGCGACCAGCGCCCAGATCACCCCGATCCCATAGGTCGGCGCGCGCATCAGCGACGATTGCACCCCCGCTGCAATCACAATCGCCAGCCCGACAAAGACCAGCCCCGCGGTTGGCCCGCTCATCCAGCCATAGCCGGCCGCCAGCAGCCCCAGAGACACGCAGGAGGCCGCGCTTAGCCAGCCCGCATAAAGCCCCACGGGCAGGGCGGCAAAGCCGCGATCCTCACGCGGGGCGCGGAACAGCGCATAAAGCGCCGACACCAGCATCACCCATATCAGCACGGATGCCCAGATCGGGCTGGCCACGGCCACGGCAAGCCAGAAGCACCCGACAAACAGCGACGGCGCGAGCGGCAGACGCATGTCGTGCCAAAGGGTATCCTCGCGGCGTTTCCACAGGCCCCAGCCCATGCCGACGATCAACCAGACATAGATCAGCCCCCAGATCGAGAACGCGTAGCCCGCAGGCTGCACCGGCGGGTTGTCTTGGGGGATGGGGAATTGGTCCGGCGAAAAGCCGTTGAAGCCGGAGACAAAAAAAGGCGACACGGCAAAGCCGATCGCCAGCAGAAAGGTCAAAAGGGCAATAAGGGAACGGGACATCGGGCTACCTTGCGAAAAGTGGTTCTCGCCTCAGATAGCCCGATGATCCCGGCGTTCAATCAGCTGAGCGTGCCGTCGATGCCCAAAGTGGTCTTGCCGCCCAGATAGGGGGTCAGCACGTCGGGCAGTTTGACCGACCCATCGGCCTGCTGGCCGTTTTCCAGCACCGCGATCAGGCAGCGCCCGACGGCCAGACCGGACCCGTTCAACGTGTGCACGAACTGCGGTTTGCCGCCATCTGCGGGTTTGAACCGTGCGTTCATCCGCCGCGCCTGAAAATCCCCCGTGGTCGAAACAGAGCTTATCTCGCGGTAGGCGTTCTGACCGGGGAGCCAGGCCTCGATGTCAAAGGTCCGGCGCGCGCCAAATCCCATGTCACCGGTGCACAGGATCACGGTGCGGTACGGCACGCCCAGACGTTCCAGCATGTCTTCGGCACAGCGCAGCATACGCTTTTGTTCGTCATCCGATTGATCGGGGTGGGTGACCGATACCATCTCGACCTTCTCGAACTGGTGCTGGCGCAGCATGCCCGAGGTGTCGCGGCCCGCGCTGCCCGCCTCGGAGCGGAAGCACAGGGTGTGGGCGGTCATCCGGCGGGGCAGGGCGGCCTCTTCCAGCACGTCACCGGCGACCGAATAGGTCAGCGTCACTTCGGAGGTGGGGATCAGCCACCAGCCGTTTGTGGTCTGATAGCTGTCGTCGCCGAATTTGGGCAGCTTGTCGGTGCCATACATCGCCTCGTCGCGCACCAGCACGGGGGTCATATGTTCGGTCAGCCCGTTTTCATCGACATGGGTGTCGATCATGAATTGCGCCAGCGCACGGTGAATCCGCGCCACGGCCCCTTTAAGCATCACAAAGCGCGCGCCGGAAGTTTTGGCGGCGGTTTCGAAATCCATTGACGCCGCGACGCTGGCGATCTCGAAATGCTCTTTCGCCTTGAAATCAAACGCCGGCACATCGCCCCAGCGGTTCACTTCGACATTGTCAGCCTCGTCCGCGCCATCTGGGGCATCATCGGCGGGCAGGTTGGGGATGCGCGCCAGCATGTCGGTCAACTGCGCGTCCAGATCCTTGGCCTCTGCCTGCATGGCGGTGACTTCGGCCTTCTTGTCGCTGACCAATGTGCGCAGACGTTCGAATTCGGCCTCGTCGCCCTTGGCCTTGGCCGCGCCCACCAGTTTGGAGGCTTTGTTCTGCTCGGCCTGCGCGGTTTCCGCTGCTGAAATCTTGGCCCGCCGTGCCTCGTCCAGTGCCAGTACCTGCGCGCTTACAGGGGTGTCGCCGCGCCGTGCGAGGGCGGCGTCGAAAGCATCGGGGTTTTCACGGATGGCTTTGATGTCGTGCATGGGCTGTTCCTTTGTCGTCCGAGTCGCATGATCTGCGTTGCGCGCGTTATGCCCGATTGTGGATCGCGGTGCCAGATGTGGATACGCGGGGGGGGATCGCGCCCTTGGATGCTTGCCCAAACAGCTTATTGCAGGCTGCGACACCGGGCGGCGCCATTTCCCCCCGGAACCCACCTTGCAAAGCCCCGCGTCTGACCATAGGTTCCGCCAAACTTAGACGGCAGGCCGTTTGCGGCATGCGCCCAACACAAAGGACGACCTCCATGGAAGCCATTCAGCAATTTGTACCCCTGATCCTGATCTTCGCGATCATGTATTTTCTGCTTATCCGCCCTCAGCAAAAGAAGGTGAAAGAGCATAAGGCAATGGTGGACGGTCTGCGTCGTGGCGATCAAGTGGTCACCGCTGGCGGTCTGATCGGCAAAGTCGTCAAAGTCAAAGATGACGGCGAGCTGGAAGTCGAACTGGCCGACAACGTCAAAGTGCGCGTTGTGCAATCGACCATCGCCACCGTCGTCTCCAAGACCGAACCAGCCAAGTAAGCGCCTCTTCGGGCGTGTCGAGAAAAGGGCAGTACCATGCTTCAGATTGATCTGTGGAAACGGGTGTTGATCATCCTCACCTGTGCCGCTGGCCTGTGGCTGGCGCTGCCCAATGCGTTCTACGGACCCGTCGAACAGCACAATGATGCGGTCAAGGCGATCAGCGTTGCTGGCGCCACCCCCGAGCTTGAGGCGCAAAAGGCGCTTTGGCCCGAGTGGATGCCGGAACGTCTGGTCAACCTTGGCCTCGATCTGCGCGGCGGGGCCCATTTGCTGGCCGAAGTGAATGTCGAAGACGTTTACGCCAACCGGATGGAGGCCGCCTGGCCCGAGGTCCGCGATGCGTTACGCTCGATCACGCCGGTCCGCCGCGTTGACGCCCCCAAGGGCGAGCTGCGCGTGCGCATCAACGATGCCTCTGTCATGGCACAAGCTTTAGAGGCGACCCGTGCCTTGGCCCGCCCCGTGCAGTCGCTGACCGGCACAGGGCAGAACGACATCGTGGTAAACGGTGCCAATGACATCATCACCATCACGCTGACCGATGCCGAGAAACAGGCCACGGACGAGCGCACGATGCAGCAGTCGCTGGAAATCATCCGCCGCCGCATCGACGAGGTGGGCACACGCGAGCCCACGATCCAGCGTCAGGGTTCGGACCGTATCCTTATTCAGGTGCCCGGCATCGGGTCGGCCGCAGAGCTGAAAGCGATCATCGGGACCACGGCGCAGCTGACGTTTAACCCCGTGGTGAACCGTGGTGCCAACGAAAACGCGGCACCGGGTCTGGGCAATTCGCTTTTGCCCGACGCCGAAGCGCCCGGTGTCTTCTACATCATCGAAACCGCGCCCGTCGTGACCGGCGAACAGCTGGTCGATGCGCAGCCCAGCTTTGACCAGAACGGCCGCCCCGCTGTCAGCTTCCGCTTTGACACCACCGGCGCGCGCAAGTTCGGCACCTACACGGCAGAGAACATCGGCGCGCCTTTCGCCATTGTGCTGGATGACGAGGTCATCAGCGCCCCCACCATCCAAAGCGCGATCCCCGGCGGGTCGGGCATCATCACCGGTAACTTCACGGTCGAGGAATCCACCAATCTGGCCGTCTTGCTGCGGGCAGGGGCCTTGCCCGCGGGTCTGACCTTTGTCGAGGAACGCACCATCGGGCCGGAACTGGGGCAAGACAGCATTGACGCGGGCAAGATCGCGACCAGCGTCGCCTTTGGCGCGGTGCTGTTCTTTATGTGGGCCAGCTACGGGCTTTTCGGGCTGTTTGCCAATATCGCGCTGATCATCAACGTCGGCATGATCTTTGGCTTGCTGAGCCTGATTGGTGCCACGCTGACCCTGCCCGGTATCGCGGGGATCGTTCTGACAGTGGGTATGGCGGTGGACGCCAACGTGCTGATCTTTGAACGCATCCGCGAAGAGCTCAAGACCGCAAAGGGACCGGCCCGCGCCATCAGCCTTGGCTATGAACGCGCGCTTAGCGCCATTCTGGACGCCAACATCACCACCTTCATCATTGCAACGATCCTCTTTGTGCTTGGCTCCGGCCCTGTGCGCGGGTTCGCGGTGACGCTGGGGCTTGGCATCGTCACGTCGGTCTTTACGGCGTATTTCGTCACACGTCTGATCGTGGTGTTCTGGTTTGAACGCCGCCGTCCCAAGACAATCACGGTATAGGAACGCGCACCATGCGGCTGAGACTGATCTCCGACGATACGAATATCGACTTCTTCAAACACGCCAAGCTGACCTTTGGGGCGTCCTGTGTGGCGGTGCTGCTGGCCTTGGCCGTGTGGTTCACCATGGGCCTGAACTACGGCATCGACTTCCGAGGCGGGACGACCCTGCGCACGCAAAGTGACGCAGCCGTGGACGTGGCGGCCTACCGCACGGCGCTGGATCCGCTAGAGCTTGGCGATGTGTCCATCTCAGAGGTGTTTGACCCTGCCAGCGACAGCACCAAACATGTCGCGATGGTCCGCATCCAGGCCCAGGAGGGCGAAGAGGCCGCATCCCCCGAGATGATCCAGAATGTCGAGGAAGCGTTGAAAACCGTGGCCCCGAACATCGTCTTCACCTCGGTCGAATCTGTTGGCCCCAAAGTGTCGGGCGAGCTGATCCAGACCGCGTTTCTGGCGGTTGCTGCCTCCCTCGGGGCGATCCTGATCTACATCTGGCTCAGGTTCGAATGGCAGTTCTCTGTCGGGGCGGTCGCGGCGCTGTTTCATGATGTGGTGCTGACCATCGGCGTCTTCTCGGCCCTGCAGATCCGGTTCGATCTGGCGGTGATCGCGGCGATCCTGACCATCATCGGCTATTCGATCAACGACACCGTGGTGATCTTTGACCGCCTGCGTGAAAACCTGCGCAAATACAAGAAACGCGACCTGCGCGAGATCATGAACCTCAGCGTCAATGAGACCCTGAGCCGGACCTTGATGACATCGGGCACCACCTTGCTCGCGCTCATCGCGCTGCTGGTTCTGGGCGGCGATGTGATCCGTGGCTTTGTCTTCGCGATCACATGGGGCGTTGTTGTGGGCACCTATTCTTCGGTCTATGTGGCCAAGAACGTCGTGCTGTTTCTGGGCGTCAAACGCGACTGGTCCAAGAAAGACAACAACAATACCGGCCAATACGCCAACATCGACGCGTAATATATTTCGCTGCCAGCAGGGCACCCCTTGCTGGCAGCACCGTTCCGCGCCCGCCTCCGGCGCGACGCTTTGCCCATAGGGCGCGCCCCATTTCACCGCCAGTTGATCTGTATTGTCCGCGCGTGATCCGCTATGATCGCGCAGCCCCCGCGAGAAGGAGAACATCATGCGTTTGAACGAGGTCGTGTATTCGGATGCCAAACCCGTCGAAGGCTATGGCCCTGGTTTCTTCCGCATTGGCGGCACGGTGTTCGAAGGGCCGGTGATCGCGGGCACCTCTGGGGTTTCTGCGTGGCAAGGCTTTGACGATCACGCACCGCTGCTGGCGCTGGCGGGCAAGATCGACATCCTGTTCATCGGCACCGGGGCCGAGATTGCGCATATCCCGGCCGACCTGCGCAGCACGCTTGAAGACGCGGGCATCGGGGTTGATGTCATGTCGTCCCCCGCCGCGGCGCGGACCTATAACGTCCTGCTCAGCGAAGGCCGTCGCATCGCCTTGGCGATGATCCCCGTCTGATATGACCCTGCGTGTCACCGACCTTGCCGTCGCGCGCGGCGGTGTGCCCGTGCTGGACGGGGTGTCTTTTGCGATTGAACCGGGGGCTGCCTTGATCCTGCGAGGGCCGAACGGGGCGGGCAAGACCACGCTACTGCGCTGCATCGCGGGGCTGCAACCGCCCTTGTCGGGGCAGATCGACGGGGCAGAGGAAACCATCGCCTACGCCGGGCACGCCGACGGGCTGAAAGCGATGCTGAGCGTGCGCGAAAACCTCACATTCTGGGCACAGGTCTTCGGGCAGCGCGATATCTCTGACGCATTGACCGCCTATGACCTCGAGCCGCTGCAAGACCGGCTGGCAGGCACCTTGTCGGCGGGGCAAAAGCGGCGCTTGGGGCTGGCGCGGTTGATGGTCACGGGGCGGCCCATCTGGGTGCTGGACGAGCCGACCGTGTCGCTGGACGCCGCCGCCGTTGGGCTTTTCGCCGCGGCGGTGACGGCGCATCTGGGGGCAGGCGGCATGGCGCTGATCGCCACCCATATCGACCTTGGCCTGAAAGCGCATAGCTTTGATATCACCCCGTTTCGCGCCAAACCATCACTGCGCAGCGGTGCCAGTGACGAGGCTTTCCTGTGATCGCCTTGCTGCGCCGGGACCTGATGCTTGCCTTTCGGGCGGGCGGGGGCTTTGGCCTCGGGCTGGCGTTCTTCCTGATTGTCACCGTACTGGTGCCCTTCTCGGTCGGGCCGCACCCCGATCTGTTGGGGACCATCGCGCCCGGTGTGCTTTGGCTGGGGGCGCTGCTGGCCTGCCTGCTCTCGCTCGACCGGCTGCTTGCGCTGGATTACGAGGATGGCACGCTGGACCTGCTGGCCACGGCACCGCTGCCGCTTGAGGCGGCGTTGAGCGTCAAGGCACTGTCCCACTGGGTGACGACCGGGCTGCCGCTGGTGCTTGCAGCACCTGTGTTGGGGGTGATGCTGAACCTCGCGCCCACGGGGTATCTGTGGCTGGTGGCCTCGCTGGGTCTGGGCACGCCCGCGCTGTCGGTGATCGGCACCTTTGGCGCGGCGCTGACCGTGGGCATTAAACGCGGCGGGCTGCTGATGTCGCTGCTGGTGCTGCCGCTATACGTGCCGACGCTGATCTTCGGGGCAGAGGCCGCGCGCCGCGGCGCAATGGGGCTGGATACCACGACCCCGCTGACCCTGCTGGCTGGCATCACCTTTGGCACCATCGCGCTCATGCCCTTCGCCTCTGCCGCGGTGCTGCGGATGACCTTAAGGTGAGTGCGCGCTTTTGACCATTGAGTGCCAGGAAACGGAGCGATAGAACCCCGCCATGTCTTTATGGGAATACGCCAATCCGGTGAAATTTTTAGGCCTCTCGGCCCGCGTACAACCCTATGTCTGGGGGGGGGCGGCGCTGTGTCTGATCGTCGGTCTGGGCTGGGGCTTTTTCGGCACGCCGGATGATTACCGTCAAGGATCGACGGTCAAGATCATCTACCTGCATGTACCCGCCGCGCTGATGGCGATCAACGCGTGGTTCATGATGCTGGTGGCCTCGCTGGTCTGGTTGATCCGGCGGCATCACGTCAGCGCCCTCGCGGCCAAGGCGGCGGCCCCTGTGGGCGTCACCATGACAGTGATCGCGCTGATCACCGGTGCGATCTGGGGGCAGCCCATGTGGGGAACCTGGTGGGCATGGGATCCACGGCTGACGTCCTTTCTGATCCTGTTCCTCTTCTACCTCGGCTATATCGCCCTGTGGGAAGCGGTCGAGGACCCCGATACCGCGGCAGACCTGACCTCGGTCCTGTGTCTGGTAGGCTCGGTCTTTGCGGTGCTGTCGCGCTATGCGGTCAAGTTCTGGAATCAGGGGCTGCATCAAGGCACCTCTGTCCCGCTGGCTACCGGCGGTCGTACCGTGTCGGATGTGTTTTTCTACCCGCTGCTGATCAGTATGGTCGGCTTTGGCCTGCTGTTTCTGGCGCTGGTCCTGTACCGCACAGGGACCGAAATCCGCCTGCGCCGCGCCCGCGCGCTGCTGGCGCGCAGCGAAAGGGGTGCATGATGCCGGAACTTGGGAAATACGCCGCCGAAGTACTGGCCGCCTATGGGGTGTCGCTGCTGCTGCTGGCGGGGCTGGTGGGGCTGAGCTTGAACAAAGGGCGCAAGGCCCGCGCCACACTTGCTGATATAGAGGCCCGTAAAGATGGCTAAAATCTCTCCGCTCATGATCGCGCCACCGCTGGTCTTCGCCGGTTTCGTGGCGCTTGCCGCCTTTGGCATGTTCCGCCCCGATCCCGAAGGGCTGCCCTCGACGCTGGTGGGGCAGATGGCCCCCGCGCTGCCGGAAAAACCGCTGGAAGGGTTTCCCGCCGCGGCACCGGATGTGCTGACCAATGGCGAGGTGACGCTGGTCAACTTCTGGGCCAGCTGGTGCCCGCCCTGCCGCGCCGAACATCCGCAGCTGCTTGATATGCAGGCGCAGGGGCTGTCGATCATCGGGGTGAACTTCAAAGACACGATAGGCCCCGCAACCAGCTACCTGACCAATGATGGCAACCCCTTCGAAGGCGTCGCCTTTGACCCGCAGGGGCGCACCGCCATCAACTGGGGCGTCACCGCCCCGCCAGAGACGTTCATCATCGCGGGCGACGGCACGGTTCTGTTCCGCTACGCCGGTCCACTGGTCGGCAGTGACTACGAACAACGCTTCCTGCCGGCGCTGCAAGACGCTCTGAAGAACTGACAGCCGCTTCCAAATGGCCATAAATCCTCGCCGAAGGCATGGCCCTTAGCAGGCTGCGCCCCGGCAGCGGGCCTGTGCGCCACACCGCCGGCTTCGCACCGGGTGCCCCCCCCCCCGGCTGGCCCTCATCCGCTGACCAAAAAGGAGACCTCATGCCCGTGATATTGCAAACCAGACTACCGGATGCGCAGACCGGCACGCCCGGATTGCCGGGCACGGGGCCTTGCGGGGCGGAGGACTGGTTGCTGATGGACGAAGCCTACGCGCCGCAGATGGTCTACCGCGAAGCGCTGCTGGCGGACCGACCCGAGGCTGTTTTCTACCAAAGCGAGGTCGCCAGACCCGCCGCGGCAGAGCTGTTGTCAGAGGCGCTGGCCCTTCTGCCGCGTTTCGGTTTCACCCTCGGGGCTGATGCGGTGGTTTGCCCCGACGGGCGCAAGGTCACGCTGGACCGGTCGCAACCGCTGTGGACGCTGGCGCATCTGGTGCAAGAAGACCTCTGCATCCTGCAAAAGCGTGGCGATGAACATGTGCTGACCGCTGCGGCACTGTGCTTTCCGGCGAATTGGCGTCTGGCGGATAAGATAGAGCAACCCCTGACGGGCATTCACGCCCCGGTCGAGGAATATGACGCCGATATCGCGCGGCGTGTGCAACGTCTGTTTGACGGCGTGCGGGCAGGGCGGCCCCTATGGCGGTTCAACAAGCTGCGCTATGCGGATGCGGATCTGCACCAGCCGCGGCGGCGCGAGACAGGCAGCGACATGCCCTTTATCCGGTCAGAGCGGCAGTGCATCCTGCGTCTGCCCGAAAGCGACGCGGTGGTCTTTACGATCCACACCTATGTGGTGCGCGACGGAGATGCGCCTGCCTGAGCGGACCCGGACAGGCGCGATGGTTCGGGATTGATGACGCTAGGTCAGAACCAGATGCGGCTGCCCGTCAGAGGTCTTGCGCGGGGAGACCCCCTGCGCATCGACCACCGCATTGATCTGCCGCCGCATATTGCTGAACAGGGGCGAGGTCACAACGTCAATGGCCGTGTCAAAGCGCAAGGTCAGCGACCACATGCCACTGCCCGATAGCCGCGCCGCCTTGACCACGCCGGTAAAGGGATGGCCTAGATAGCGGCCCTGCACGCGGTCCCCGGGCGTCCAGCCCTGCGCAGGGGCCGCGGCCTGGGCGCTCAGCGTGTTCCAGTCGCGCGCGCCCCATTGGTGGGCCACCATTTCCAGCGTCGCCGCATGGGACATTGCTGTGCCTTGGGCTGCAAGGTCCGCGCGCAAGCGTTTGGCTTGGGATTTCAGCACATCAGCCGAAGGTACGGCGGTGGGATGGTTTTGGGTTGTCATCATAACACTCCTGCTCTCGCAAAAGTCGAAGGGGGTCCGCGTTGCCCGTCAATCCGCGAGATTGAAGGTGTGTTCTTGATCAAGGACTTCACCGATATGCGGACGGCAGGGGCCTTTCCCTCTGGGGGCTATATGGCGCTTGGGTGCTGCAATTGCAATGGGGCGGTGCGGGTGGCAAGCCGCTAATGCCTTCGGCGAGGATTTTCAGCCATTTGGAAGCAAAACGCGCGCGTCGCAGAACCGGCGCGCGCGTGGCGGTTGTTTTTATTTTCGAGCGGGTTAGCCGTCGATGCGGGCGGCCATGATGGCGATGGCTTTCTGGTACACGCCGGCAGCGTTCCACTGTTTGATCACATTGAAGTTGGTTTGCCCTTCCTGATAGCCGGCACCGGGTTGCCAGCCTTTCTGACGCAGGAAGTTCGCGGTCGAGGCCAGCGCATCGGTCTGGTTGTAGAAATCAACGCGGCCGTCGCCGTTACCGTCCACCCCATAGCGCAGGGCATTGCCGGGCAGGAACTGAGTGTGGCCAAGCTCGCCATGTTTTGCGCCTTTGGTGCCGCCATTGATCGCGCCGGTATCAACCAGTTTCAGCGCGCCGATGGCGTGGGGGGCAAAGAAATCGGAGCGGCGGCAGTCATAGGTCAGCGTTGTGATTGCAGACACCACCGAGGTATCGCCCATGAAGCCACCAAAGGCGGTTTCCATCCCGTGGATCGCGATGATCACCCCCGCTGGCACGCCGTAGCGCGCTTCGAGTGACTGGTAGAAGCTTGCATTGCGGGCCTTGCGCTTGCGGCCTTGGGCGACGATCGTATCGGCACCGCGCACCTGCATGAACTTATCGAGCGAATAGTTGAAGGATTTCTGGTTGCGGTCGGCGGCGATGGTGCTGCTGGCATAGCGCGCGTTGGCCAGTGCATCGAGCCCCCGTTGACCGACACCCGCGGCGGCGGCCTCTTTCGCGAAGGCGGGTTTCCAGGCGTCGAAGCCTCCCGCGTTGTTGCCACATTGGGCCGCTGCAACTGGGGCGGCGAAGCCCAAAGAAAGCATAAGTGCCGTGGCAAGACGTTTGGTGGGGCGCATGAAATAACCTCTGACTATATTAAACTTCGGCTGACTCTAGCTCAGCTGTTTCGAACTTCAAATAGCAAGACGCATTCCAAGCGAAAGGGCGCCCCGATAGGGACGCCCTTTGCTGTTGGTCTGGCCACCCGTCCGGGTGGGGACCGCGTTTAGCAGCTGTAGTACATGCCGAATTCAACAGGGTGGGGTGTGTGCTCGTATTTGTGCACTTCTTCCATCTTGAGTTCGATATAGCCTTCGATCTGGTCTTTGGTGAAGACGTCACCGGCCAGCAGGTAATCCATATCCGACTGCAGCTCTTCCAGCGCTTCGCGCAGGGAACCGGAAACGGTCGGGATATCGGCCAGTTCTTCGGCGGGCAGATCATACAGGTTCTTATCCATGGCTTCGCCCGGATCGATCTTGTTCTTGATCCCGTCAAGGCCGGCCATCAGCAGCGCGGCAAAGCACAGGTAGGGGTTTGCCGCCGGATCGGGGAAGCGGGCCTCTACGCGTTTTGCCTTGGGGGATTCGGTCCATGGGATACGGACACAGCCCGAGCGGTTGCGTGCGGAATAGGCGCGTAGAACGGGGGCTTCGAAACCGGGGATCAAACGCTTGTAGCTGTTGGTTGCCGGGTTGGTGAAGGCGTTCAGCGATTTCGCGTGGGACAGGATGCCGCCGATGAAATACAGCGCTTCCTGGCTCAGGTCGGCGTATTTGTCGCCTGCGAACAGGGGCTTGCCGTCTTTCCAGATCGACATGTTCACGTGCATGCCGGAGCCGTTGTCGCCATAGATCGGCTTGGGCATGAAGGTTGCGGATTTACCATAGGCGTGCGCCACGTTGTGGATCACGTATTTGTATTTCTGCAGCTCGTCCGCCTGTTCGGTCAGCGTGCCGAAGATCAGGCCCAGTTCGTGCTGGCAGGACGCCACTTCGTGGTGGTGTTTGTCGACCTTCATGCCAAGACGTTTCATGGTCGACAGCATTTCGGCGCGCAGGTCCTGTGCTTCGTCCGTGGGGTTCACGGGGAAGTAGCCGCCCTTGAGGCCCGGGCGGTGGCCCATGTTGCCCATTTCATAGTCGGTGTCGGTGTTCCAGGACGCGTCGGACGCATCAACTTCGTAGGATACCTTGTTGATCGAGTTCGAGAATTTGACGTTATCGAACAGGAAGAATTCGGCTTCCGGACCCATATAGGCCACATCACCGATACCGGAGGCTTTCAGATAGGCTTCGGCTTTTTGCGCGGTGCCACGGGGGTCACGCTCGTAGGCTTCGCCTGTGTCGGGCTCTACAACAGAGCAGTGCACGCAGATGGTTTTTTCGGCATAGAACGGATCAACATAAGCGGTGTCCGTGTCGAGCATCAGCTTCATGTCGGAGGCTTCGATGCTTTTCCAACCCGCGATGGAGGAGCCGTCAAACATGAACCCTTCTTCGACAAAATCTTCGTCAACAAGATCGGAGACGATTGTCACGTGCTGCAGTTTACCGCGTGTATCGGTGAAACGTACATCAACGTATTCGATGTCCTCGTCCTTGATCTTCTTCAGGAAGTCCTTGGTGCTCATTGGATGATATCCTTTTCTTGAATCTCGTAAATTCGATTAAAGCGCGTCTGACCCGGTCTCGCCGGTACGGATGCGGATTGTTTGTTCGATGGGGCTGACGAAGATTTTGCCGTCGCCGATCTTTTCGGTCTTCGCGGCCGATACGATGGCCTCGATGGCGGCGTCTACCTGATCGTCGTCCAAGACGATCTCGATTTTTACCTTGGGCAGAAAATCCACGACATATTCAGCGCCACGGTACAATTCTGTATGGCCCTTTTGACGCCCGAAGCCTTTGACTTCGATAACGCTAAGGCCCTGAACGCCAACCTCTTGGAGCGCCTCCTTGACTTCATCAAGCTTGAACGGCTTGATTACAGCTTCGATCTTTTTCATCTGAGGCCTCCCTGCCAGACGGGTGATTTTCGGTCTACATCGGTGTCATCTCACCGTGCGGGCCGACGGTCTACCAGACGCGCGATGGAGTCCACCGAAAGAGGCGAAAATTTGTGCGCATCGGCTGTTTTATGTGCGCTGCGATTAAAATATGTGCAGTTTGAAAATCCACGTGCTGGCAGCCTTGGCTATCGCTTGGGCAGGTGGTTTATCTTTGGGCAAAAGACGGACCAGAAAGGGGCTGCCATGCAACCGACTGCCATCACCGCAGACACGCTGGACTTTGATCAACTGGCCAAGGGGCAGGGGCATAAGTTCGACCACGGGCACGCGATTGTCGTGACCGGTGGGGCCGGGCGCACAGGTGCGGCGCGGCTGTCCGGGCGTGCGGCGTTGCGGATGGGGGCGGGGCTGGTCACGCTGGCCGTACCACCCGCCGCGCAGATGGAGGTGGCGATGCAGATCACCGCCTTGATGCTGTCGCGCGTCACAGGCCCCGAGGATTTGGCAGAGCTGGCCGGTGACAAACGCGTGCGGGCAATGTGCATCGGGCCGGGCTTGGGGCTGAAACCGGCCCATGTGGCGCTGGTGCAGGCAGTGCTTGAATGCGGTAAGCCCTGCGTGCTGGACGCCGATGCGCTGACCCTGATCGCGCAGGAGCCCACCCTGTGGGAGCACCTTGGCCCGCACTGCGTGCTGACCCCTCATGGCGGAGAGTTCGCGCGCCTTTTCAAGCAGATATCCGAGGGTGACGCCGATAAGGCGCAGGCCTGTCTGATGGCAGCGCAAAAGGCGGGGGCGGTTGTTCTGTATAAGGGGGCGACCACGCTGATCGCGCATCCCGACGGCCGCGTCGTGGCGCATCACGGCACGGGCGATCGCGCGGCCCCGTGGCTTGCCACCGCAGGCGCGGGGGATGTGCTGTCGGGTATGATCACCGGTCTGCTGGCCCGCGGCATCGCGCCTTTCGAGGCGGCGCAATACGCGACCTGGCTGCATGTAGAGGCCGCGCGTCAGTTCGGACCGGGGCTGATCGCCGAAGATCTGGTCGAAGAAATCCCCCGCGTCTTCAAGGCGCTGGACCTCTAGCGGCGGTCGGGTGCAGGCCCGCGTGGCAGGGGAGAAAAACTATACGTCATGCGCGTTTTTCCCCCTCGCCACTGGGAAATTTCTTTGATAGTGAACGCGCAATGCGGGTGTGGCGGAATTGGTAGACGCACCAGATTTAGGTTCTGGCGCCTATGGCGTGGGGGTTCGAGTCCCTTCACCCGCACCACTTCAACTTATTGATAATCATACATAATTCGCGCGCTTCAGTGCTTGCGTTTTGATGTCTGTCTTGGCAGTGAACTATGCGCCGCGCCCGAAGGGTGTTCGGGCGCGGCGGGGCTGCGTGGGTTACGCGGCGGCTTTCAGCGCTTTGTCGGCCTTGTCGGCGACGGGCTCAGCGGCGGATTTGGCCGTTGATGCGGCCTCTGTTGGCGCGTTCGATTTCAGCAGGGCCGACAGGTAGGATTTGCTGGCCTGCTGGGGCGAGCTGCTGACCGGCGCGATCGAGTCGATCAGGCTGCGGGCCTGTGCGGCTTCGATCCGGGCTTCGGCTGCGGCGCGGGCTTGCGCCTCGCTCATGCCGCTGTCTTCGGCGTCCGAGGTGGCAACCGGGGTTGGGGCGACGGGGGCCGGAGCCTCCGCAGCAGGGGCTTGCGCTTTCTGCGCAGGGGCGGCGGCCTGAGACGACTGCGCAGGGGCAGTTTCAGCGGTGGGCTGCGTCTCTTGCGCGGCCGGCTGTTCGTCTTTGGCTTTGGCGTTGTTCTTTTCGGTGTTACCGGTCTCGGACTTATCTTTCTGTTTCTCGGCCCCTTTGGGCTGAGACTGCTGGCTGCCGCCAGAGAAAAGTGAACTTACTAACATAGATGTGCCTTTTCAGTTGGTTACCTACATGACTGAAGCACCTGCCTGACCGGTGTGGCGAAAAAATGGTCCAATTAAGGTTAATGCAAAGCTGAAATACCCGCGCAGATAGTATGCTGCGCGGGTGGGTGTGGTCTGATCACTCCTCCGGCGGGCGAAGAGCGATAACATGGATGCCATCGCCGCCCTTGAACTCTTCGTTCTTGCGCATGAACTTGATCTCGCCGCTGGTGGTGATCTGGGCGAGCAGCCGCGCCTCGGGGCTTTCGGCGCGCCAGTCTTCCAGCGTGAACTCCTCGGACAGACGCGTGCTGCGGAAGCGCCAGCCTTGGGCGATCAGATCACGCAGTTCCGCATGGGTCGCCTCTAGCCCCAAGGGCCGACCGCCAAGGGTGCGGGGCAGTTGGTGGCGGCTGCTTTCGGATTTCTCGCGCATCACCTGAAACACATTCTCGCGGCCGAATTCCGGTGCCAGGTCGGTGGTGACCAGCGTGTTGTAAGCGTCGTTATCCGTGGCAGCGATCAGCGTGGCATAGCTGACGAGTTCGACGCGCTGCTCTGCCGCCTCTGACAGAATATCGCCCGAAAATGTATCGATCCCCGCCGCACGCGCCTTGCGCAGGCGGATGAAGTTGGGGTCGGTCATCAGCACCGGAATCTTCGCTTTCTTGAGCACTTCGGCCAGCTGCGTGGTCCAGTCCGAGCCGCCGATGATCACCACGCCGGGCGTGTCCGCACCGGTCAGCCCCAAAAGCCGTGCAAAGGGGGCGAGGGTGAAGCCGTTGACCACCACGGTCACCGCCACAAGCGCAAAGGCAAGCGGCGCGATCAGGGCGGCGTCCTCGAACCCGAGGCTGAGCAGGCGTTCGCCAAACAGACCTGCGACCGCGACCAGCACGACGCCGCGCGGTCCGGTCAGGGCCACCAGTAGTTTTTCTCGGAACGGGATGCCCGACCCGACGAGCGAGATAAACACCGTCACAGGCCGTGCGACAAGCACCACCACAGCAACAAAGGCTGCCGCGCGCCAGTCAAGATTGCCAAGCGCCTCTACATCCAGCCCTGCGGCCAGGAGGATGAACACGCCCGACACCAGCAGCACGGTGGCATGTTCCTTAAAGCGGCGCATTTCCTCGTAGCTGGGCAGTTTGGAGTTCGCGATCACGATCCCCATGATGGTCACCGCCAGCAGCCCGCTTTCATGCAGCACGGCATCGGACGCGGCAAAGACCCCCAGCAGCAGGGCAAAGAGCACGGGCACCTTCATATACTCGGGCACCCAGCCGCGTTTGAAGGCGCGCGACAGGCCGATCCCCGCAGCGACACCAGCGGCCGTGGCAACGGCGGCACCGATAAACAGCTCCAGCATCGCCTCGGACGCGGTGGTGGCGGTGTTCAGCGCGATGACGACCTCGAAGGCCAGTACGGCGGCCAGCGCGCCAATGGGGTCGTTCAGGATCGCCTCCCATTGCAGCAGGGTGGCAGGGCGGCGCGACAGCCGCGCGGTGCGCAACAGCGGCGCGATCACCGTGGGGCCGGTCACGATCATGATCCCGCCAAAGACGGCAGAGCTGGACCAGCTGAGCCCCGCCACATAATGCAGCGACAGCGCCGACATCAGCCAGCCAAGGGGCGCGCCGATATAGACCAGCCGGCGTACACCGCCGACCGCGTCCTGCAGCGTGTGAAAGTTCAGCGACAGACCGCCCTCGAACAGGATAATCGCCACGGCGATAGAGATCATCGGCCCCATCAACGGCCCGATATCCCGTGCGGGGTCGAAGATGCCCAGAACCGGCCCGATCAGGATGCCGGCCACCAGCATCAGCACGATGGCGGGCATCCGCAGCCGCCATGCGATCCATTGAGACCCCACCCCGATCGCGCCGACCAATGCGATCGCAGTTACAGGATTTAGCGCGCCGAGTGTTTCTGTTGCCACAATGTGAACCCTTTATAATCAAAGCGATGACGTAACGCGGACCATCCCGCTGACAATGGCCGGTGTGAAATTTTAGGGGGTTTCCGTGTCGCAAGCCAGCGATCTGTCGTGTTCAACGACAAAAGGCCCCGACGTCAGGGGCCTTTTGCGCGAGGGTATGGGGCAGGGCGCGTGGCCCCGCGAGGTCAGTCGTCGACGCGGCTGTCGGCCAGCGTGCTAAAGGCGAGGTTCTTGAAGATCAGCCGCAGCGGCCCACGATTGGCGGGCGACTGGATCATCAGCAGCGCGATCATATCTTCGGCAGGGTCCGCGTGATAGCCGGTGCCCGCTGCACCGCCCCAGTTGTATTCACCGGCGGAGCCCATTGACGGGGCGTTGCCGGTTTCAAGTCGCACAGCGTACCCCAGACCAAAGCCGTAGCCGGGGCCAGGCAGGTAGTATTTGCCGGGTTTGATGCCCTCAAGGTGGTTCGAGGTCATCAGCTGCACCGACTTAGGCGACAGCAGCCGTGTGCCGTTCAGCTCTCCGCCATTCAGCATCATCTGCGCGAATTTGGCATAGTCATGCACGGTGGACATCAGCCCGCCGCCGCCCGACTGGTTCGGCTTGCGCACGCGCGGGTCAAAAACATCGCGGCTGCCCAGTTTGGCCTGATCGGCGAAGGGTTCGGCGATCCGCGGGAAATCCGCAGCGTCATCGATGTAGAAGGCCGTATCCTCCATCCCCAGCGGGTCGAAGATACGCGCCTTCATGAATTCTTCAAGCGTCTGGCCCGAGGCGACCTCTACCACCGCGCCCAGAACATCCGTCGCGCGGGAGTATTCCCATGTGGTGCCGGGGTCATGCTCCAGCGGCAGAGACGCCAGCAGATTGGCCTGTTCGATCGCCGTGTTCTCGGGCGAGGCGACCTCGGCCGCGTTATAGGCCTCGCGCGCGGGACCGGCCCCGAAGAAGCCATAGGTCAGCCCCGAGGTATGGCGCATCAGGTCGCGGACGGTCATCACGCCTTTGGCGGGGCGGGTCACGGGCTTGCCCTCGGCGTCTTTCTCGCCGGTGACCACACTCAGGGTCTTATAGGCGGGCAGATAGGTCGAGACAGGCGCGTTGAGCAGCAGTTTGCCTTCTTCGACCAGCATCATCGCGGCGACGGATGTGATGGGTTTGGTCATGGAGTAGATGCGGAACAGTGTGTCTTCGGTCATCGGCTCCCCGTCGGGGGTGCGTTTGCCCATGGTGGACAGATGCGCGATCTGACCGTCGCGGATCAGCATCAGCACGGCCCCCGGCGTCATCCCCTTGTCCACCAGCGCGCCAAAGGTGGCATCCATCCGCGCCAGTCGGTCAGGGTCGAACCCCAAAGCGGTCGCATCGCCGCGCGGCAGCTCTTGGGCCCATGCGGGGGTTAGGGTGGCAAAGGCGGTGCCAAGGGCCAGCGCCCCGGCGACCAGACCTGATCTGAAATGTTTCATTATATCTCCTCCCGGTTGTTGTGATCCGGTGGGATCACGACCCAAGGTTAGGAGTGTGCACGCCGCTGTGGCAACCTGCCTGACGGCTGTCAGGGTGGCGGCGCGGCTTTGTGACGTAGGGTAACTTGTGCCGCGATGCAGCGTACGCGGGGGCGGGGCGAAGGGTTTGCCGGCCTAGGCAGGAAAGACCGTGGGCGCGTCGCCCTCTGCCCATTGCGGGTATTTATCCATCACGGCGGCAAAGGCCTGCGAGGTCAGGAACCGCTCCAACCACGCCTGCAACTGCGGCCAGGGCTGCGCGTCGAACCATGGTTTGTCGATGAAGGCGAACTGCCGCACGAAGGGGGCAATGGCCATGTCGGCAAGGCTGGGGGTGTCGAAAATATAGGTGCCAATTTGCGCGTCCAGCGCCGCCAGATGGGCGGCGGCTTTGGCCCGCTCTGCCTCCGGATCGGCGTCGGGGTAGCGGGTGGCGTATTTCGTGCGGTCCAGTGCCTGTTTGAACGGCCCGTCGCAGCGGCTGATCCAGTCCCATCCGGCGTCAGGCATCTTCAGCAGCCCTTCGGGATCGTGTCGGCGCAGGGCCCAGATCATGATGTCGAGGCTTTCGTCAATGACCTCGCCCGTATCCAGCGCCAGACAGGGCACTGTCCCACTGGGCGAGGTCGCCAGAAAGGCGGCGGGCTTGTCGCGCAGCACGACCTCGCGCAGCTGCACCTGCTGGCGGGCCGACCGCAGCGCCAGCCGCGCGCGCATGGCATAGGGGCAGCGCCGGAAAGAATAGAGCACGGGCCTCATGGCAGCACGCTGAGCCAGAGCCACGCGGTCAGCACCGACCCCACCGTCGCCACCAGCACCGAGCTTGCCGCGACCCGCCGCGCGCGGCCATACATATTGGCGAAGATATAGGCGTTGAACCCCGGTGCCATCGCTGCCGTCAGCACGCCCGAGCGGAACAGATCCTGCGGCAGGCCAAAGCCGCTGCCCATGAACCAGACAATCGCGGGATGCACGATCAGTGCCAAAAGGCAGACCATGGCGATGGTCTTGCTGTCACCCTCGGGGCGGTACTGGATCAACACGCCCCCCAAGGCGAACAAGGCCGCGGGCAACGCGGCGCGTACGATCAGCGACAGCGCGTCGTCGATCACACCGGGGATCGCCAGCCCGCTAAAGTTCACGGCAAAGCCCGCGAGGATGCCCAGAACCAGCGGATTGTGGAACATCGCCCGCGCCACATTGCGCGCAAAGGCCGGACCGGATTGGCCCCGGTTGCGTACGAACTCCATCACCGTGATCCCCAGCCCGTAGCAAAAGGGCGAGTGGATGGCGATGATCGCAAAGTTCCCGATCAGCGCGTCCGGCCCATAGGCGCGTTCCGTGATGGGCAGCCCCAACAGGACCGAGTTGGAAAAGAGGCTGCAGAACCCGATGGCCACACAGTCTTCCCAGTCGCGTTTGAACAGGATGCGCGCGCCGAACAGCCCCAGCGTGAAGCAGACCGCCGCGCCGGTGTAGAAGCTGAACAGCAGTCGCGGGTCGAAAGAGGCGGAGAGATCCAGATGCGCGATTGATTGGAACAGCAGGCAGGGGATCGCGAAGCTTTGCGCGAACCGCATGACCCCGTCGATGCCCGAGACCGGAAAATACCCTCGCCAGACAGAGACATAGCCAAAGCCGATGACAAGGAAGACGGGCAGGATGACTTCGAGAAGCGTTTGCACGAGAGATATGGCCTTGGGTGCGGGTGGCGCTGTCGGAGTGGGGGTTTCACACCCCCACGCCCCCGTGGAGTTTATAGGGCAAAATGAAGTCCGGACCCCGCGGGCGGGGGCTAGACCGGAAAGCTCAGGGTCATGCCATCAAAGGCGGGTTCGATATGGTCGGGGGTTTCCGCGGCCAGCGTGTCATAGTCGAGGTCGTTGTGCATATTGGTCAGCACAGCGGTTTGCGGTGCCATCTGGTCGATCCAGCCCAGGGTCTGGGCTAGGTGGCTGTGGGTCGGATGCGGGTCACGGCGCAGCGCGTCGACGATCCAGCAGCGCAGGCCCTTGAGGTGGGGCCAGATGTCATCGGGGATCTGCGCCACATCGGGCAGATAGGCCACATCATTGACGCGGAAGCCAAGCGCATCCATCCCGCCGTGGTTCACCAGAAAGGGCGTGAAGCAGAGCGTGCCACCGGGCCCGTCGATCGCCACGTCGCCGTCAATATGGTTCATCTCGAGGATCGGCGGGTAGGACGATCCGGGGGGCTGGATGAACACATAGCCGAAACGGTCCAGCAGCGCCTCGCGCGTGGGCGTGTCGGCCCAGACCGGCAGACGTTGGCGCATGTTGATCACGATCATCCGCAGGTCATCCAGCCCGTGCACATGATCGGCGTGGGAGTGGGTATAAAGCACCGCGTCCAGCCGTCCGACGCCCGCATCCAGCAGTTGGCTGCGCATATCGGGGGAGGTGTCGATCAGCACCGATGTCGTGCCCGCATCCGTGATCCGCTCGACCAGGATGGAGCATCTGCGTCTGGCGTTCTTGGGGTTGGCCGGATCGCAGGCCCCCCAGTGACCGCCAAGGCGCGGCACCCCGCCAGACGAGCCGCAGCCCAGGATGGTGATCTTCATCTCGGCCATCAGGCGGCGTCCTGATATTGGGCGGCCTTGGTAAACAGCCGGTCGAAATTCGCCTGCGTCTGCGCGGCAAAGCTGGCATAATCGATGCCGAAGGTTTCGGCCCCACGCCGCGCCGTATGGGCTGTAAAGGCGGGTTCGTTGCGTTTGCCGCGATGGGGCGGCGGGGCCAGATAGGGGCTGTCGGTTTCGACCAATATCCGGTCCAGGGGCGCGTCGGCAAAGATGTCGCGCAGGTCCTGGGATTTGGGGAAGGCGGTGATGCCCGACATCGACAGGTAGAACCCCAGATCCAGCGCCGCACGGCCAAGCGCCTGCGTCGAGGAGAAGCAGTGCATCACGCAAGGGTAGGCCCCGTTGGCATGTTCCTCTCTGAGGATGCGGGCCATATCGTCATCGGCGTCACGGGCGTGGATGATCAGGGGCAGGCCGCTGTCACGGGAGGCGGCGATATGGGTGCGCAGGCTGGCTTGCTGCGCCTCGGCGCTGTCAGCGGTGTAGTGGTAATCCAACCCCGTTTCGCCGATGCCCACCATCTTGGGGTGTTTGGTCAGCGCCATCAGGTCGTCAAAGCTGGCCATCGGCTCTGTCGCGACGCTCATCGGGTGGGTGCCGGCGGCATAGAAAACCGGGGCATGCGCCTCGGCAATGGCGCGCACGGCGGGTTCGTTCTTGAGCTTGGTGCAGATGGTGACCATGCGTGTCACCCCTGCGGCTTGGGCGCGGGCGATCACATCGGGCAGTTCACCGTCGAAATCGGGAAAGTCCAGGTGGCAGTGACTGTCGGTGATCGGGTGAATGTCGCGGGTGCTGTCTGTCATGCCTGGGGTCCTGCCTGTTCGTCTTGCGTGGGCTAGCGCGGTGCGGCGTCGCCCATCTTGAACAGGGTATCTAGGACCAGTGCGGCAGGGTCAAGGTTGACCGCCATCCCGTGGCGCGCGCGGGTGCCGATGTCTTGCGCGGTCTCGGCCCAGACCCGTCCTTGGGCGGGGGTGGGCGACAGGCGGGTCAGCACCGCGGCTTCGTTCGGGGCGGCGGCGGTTTCGGGTGGGCGGCCAAGGGCACCGGTGCGGGCCAATCGCAGCATCAGCAGATCCACCAGCGTGAACAGCAGCGACAGTTTTTCTTCGGCCCCGCGGGCGGCGGCGGCCTCTGCCAGTTTGAGCGCGCGGGCGCGGTCCAGCCGCGGCATCGTATCCAGCAGGGCGACCAGTTCGCCATACATCGCGAGCCCGCCCATCAGCGACAGGGACAGCGCGCCGCCGACAGACCCGCCGGAAAGCGCCGCGAGCGCTGCGGGATCGCCCTGAATATCCACCTCGGACTGGCCGAGCGCCTGCGCCATATCGTCCGGCGTCAGGGTGCCAAGCCGCAGGGTCCGGCAGCGCGAGCGGATGGTGGGCAGCAGGCCGGAGGGGCGGTGGCTGATCAGCAGCATGATCGCGCGGGCGGGCGGCTCTTCCAGCATCTTGAGCAGCGCGTTCGCGGCATTGGGGTTCATCAGGTCGGCGTCATCGACGATCACGACACGGCGCCCGCCATCGGCAGCGGACATCTGGAAGAACCCGTTCAGCTTGCGGATGTCATCCACGACGATCTGCTTGCGCAGCCGTTTGGTTTTCTCATCAACAGAGCGCGTGATCGCCTTCAGCGCGCCTTCGCCCCCGGCCGCAATACGGCGGGCGACGGGGTGGTCGGGATCGATATCAAGGCTGGTGGGGGCGGGGGTGTCGAACATGCCACCGTCATCCGCATCGGGGGTGGCCAGCAAGAACCGCGCAATACGCCACGCCAGCGTTGCCTTGCCCACGCCCCGCGGGCCGGTCAGCAGCCAGCCGTGGTGCAGCTTGCCCGAGTTGAAAGCATCGAGGAACGCGGCCTCTGCCGCCGACTGGCCGAAAAGCTGCGGCGTGTCGCGCGGGTGGCGCGCGCCGTCGATACGGTCGGGCTGGGGGGCGTCATCACTCATGTCACGTGGTCTAGCAGATTGCGGCGGCAGGAAAAGGGGTCAGCGCGCATCAAGACGCGGGCGCACCTGCGCGAAGACATCCGCCGCCACCGCATCGATGGATTGTGCGCCGTTGATGGTGACGAAACGGTCGGGGAATTCAGCGGCAAGCGACAGGAAGCCGGCGCGCATGGCGACCTGCAGGCTTTCGCCGAAATCCTCGAACCGTTCCTCGACCGTGTTGCGCGACAGGGCGCGGCTGAGCCCTTCGCCGGGGTCCATATCGATCAGGACGGTGACATCGGGCTCGACGCCGATCATCAGGCTGTGCAGCTGGTCCACGGCACCGCGCAGGTCACCCCGGCTGAGCCCCTGATACATCCGGGTGGAATCGGCAAAGCGGTCGCAGATCACGATCTTGCCCGCCTCAAGCGCAGGCAGGATCGTGCGTTCAAGGTGATCCCGACGGGCGGCGGTGAACAGCAAGATCTCGGTTCGGGCGGACCAGCGGTCGGGGTCGCCCTGCAAGACCAATGCGCGAATTTCCTCGGCCCCGGCGGAGCCGCCGGGTTCGCGGGTCAGCACGACCTGATGCCCGTCGGCCTCAAGCCGGTCTTTCAGTAATTTGGTCTGGGTCGATTTGCCCGAGCCGTCGATGCCTTCGAAGCTGATGAACAGGCCCTTGGCTGCGGTGCTCACGAAGCGGCCTCTGGCCCTTCGTTCAACCGGGTCAGCAGATGGCGGGCGGCGGCTTCAAGTTTGACCATGAACCCCCCTGCGGCAACGCTGTCGCGGGCAACCAGCGGGGCACGTACCTCTGGCAGGTCACCGCGGGTCAGCACCAGTTCGCCGATGTTCTGGCCCTTGGTGATGGGCGCGCGCAGCGGGCCGGTATAAACCACCTCGGCCGAGACATCGCTGCCGCCGGACACAGGCACCAGCACCGACAGATCGCTTTCCAGTTCAAGGCCAACGGCACCCTGCGCCCCAAGCGCCACGGGGGCTTGCGCAATCATGGTGCCGGCTTTGCCCATGGACCGTTGCGAGAATTGGCGAAAGGCCCAGTTCACAATCGATTCCGATTCCTGCGCGCGGGCCGCGGCACTTTCGAGACCGGACAAAACAAACACAACGCGGCGGTCGCCCTGTTTGGCAGAGCCGACAAGCCCGTAGCCCGCTTCTTCGGTGTGGCCGGTTTTCAGCCCGTCCGCGCCAATGCCAAGCCCCAGCAGCGGGTTGCGGTTGGTCTTGTTTTGCGGTGCGCGCCCGTCAAACAGGAATTCGCGCTGCGAGAACATCGGGTAGTACTGTGGGTAATCCTCGATCAGGCGGGTGGCCAGCAGCCCCAGATCGCGCAGCGACATGCGGTGACCGGCCGCAGGCCAGCCGTTGGAGTTCGCGAAGGTCGAGTTGGTCATGCCCATCTGCTGCGCCCGCTGGGTCATCAGGCGGGCAAAACCGGCCTCTGACCCATCGGGGCTCAGCGCTTCGGCGATCACGGCGCAGGCGTCATTGCCAGACAGCACGATGATGCCGCGCAGCAGGTCTTCGACCTTTACGCGGTCGGTGGTGTCGAGAAACATGGTCGACCCGCCGTAGGACATGGCGTGCTGCGACACGGGCAGTTCCTCTGTCAGGTCGAGCCCGCCATTGCTTTTGCCCCGCTCGATCGCTTCGAACGCCATATACAGCGTCATCAGTTTCGACATGGAGGCCGGCGGCAGGGGTTCATCCGCGTTCTTGGTCAGCAGCACGGTGCCGGTGGTCTGGTCGACCACATAGGCCGCGCGGGCCTGTGTCTCGAACGCCTGCGCGGGCAGGGCCAACAGAAGGGTCGCAATCGTGGCTGCAAAAATACGGATCATGGCAGTTTCCTTTGGCGGTGGGTCAGTTCGACACGGCGTAGGCGTCAGAGAACCCTTCGGTCTTGATGGATTTCAGCAAATTGGTCAGTTCGGATTTCGTCGCCGCAGGGCCGACGACCACGCGCCAGAACGGCTTGTCGTTGATCTCGCTCCGTTTGACGGTGGGCAACATGCCCGCGCTGCGCATCTGGTTGGCCGCGCGTTCGGCATTTGCCTCTACGCTGAAAATGCCGATCTGGACAAAGGGTTTGGCCAGCGAAGACGCAGGTTTGGGGGCCGCGGGTTTCGGGGCCGTAGGGGCAGCGGGTTTGGCCGCAGCGGGGGCAGCATCAATCGCGGCACCAGCCGTGACAGCGACCGGATCAAGCGTGGTTTCTGTCACTTCCGACGGGGTTTCGATCGTGCCTTCGGGGGCTGCATCGGGGGCAGGGGTGTCATCGACTTCCTGACGGCGTAGGGCAGTGACGTTCAATGGCGCAGGGGCACCGGCCAGAATACCAAGGGCCGCCGCCGCATCAGAGGACATTTGCAGCTTGGGCCCGGGCAGATCGCGTTCACGGCGGAACAACGCGCCGATGACGAATTTGCCATTGGCCTCGTTGCGGATGATCACCCGTTCGGGATCTGTGACATCGGGATGCGCGACCCAGACACCGCCAAGGCTGGGGCGTCCGTCCCAAAGCCCCTGATCACTGACCGAGAAGACCTCGGGCGCTTCGACGTCACGCTCCACCAGCTTGGTGGAGCTGGACGGTGCCGCAGCAGAGCCTTTCTGACCGCCGGTCAGATTGCCGACCGCATCGCAGCCCGCCAAAGTCGTCATCATCAGCAAAACCCCTACCGTGCACCGCAGCGGCCGGTTGCCAGAAAAAGGGTGTAGCCTGAGGCTGTTCATGTCCGTCGTCCTTGCCTGCTGGCGCGGCGTTGTCCGCCGCCGCCTGATCGCGCCGTCAATACGGCATGTTTGATGCCCCATTGCCGGGGTCTTTGCGCTACACTAACGCGGGTACAGGGGTTTTGGAAAGGCTGACAGGACGGCATCGGCAAATTTCCCCACCCGGCCGGAACCCGCCCAACACGGGCTGCCGGTGCATTGCGTAACGGCGCCACGGTGCGCGTCATTTCCAGGTTTGCAGAATCGCTGACACCCCTCTATGCGGTGCTTGCTGCGGAGGAGTGGCAGAGTGGTCGAATGCACTGGTCTTGAAAACCAGCGTGCGTGAGAGCGTACCGTGGGTTCGAATCCCACCTCCTCCGCCATCAAATCCTGAATTATTGATATAAATTAATGAGTTAGTGGGCGTATCGACTGTGGTGTCCCCCAATTTATCCGCCATATCTGGTTCGCGTGTCACTTCCTGTACTCAAAACTATCGGAGCGAAAGTCCGATGCAGGAAGCAATTTCGAAAGGTGGGTGAGGAAAGACGTGACTCAAGCGCAACTTGTTGAAAGGTTTGCCGGTATTGGAATCAATCGGAAAAAGGTGGGTGCCGTCGAAAAGCTATCCCTCGGTAGCTTTGCGGCAACGTTTATTTTGAAATGTCTAAGCGCTTTGAAAATGGCTATGTCGCACTCTTTGTCACTTGCATATTCTTACTGACGTGCATTGGCTTTACTTCGGTATTCTTTGCTTTTTCAAAGGGCTACCAAAGCGCCGACCAAGAGCATTCCACTTACTACGCCGAGCGCGACGATGCAGAGATACGATACAGCAAATGTTTGAATGCCGCGACCGACCTCAACGGTGCGCGAGATTGCATAAACGATTCCAGCACAACTAGCCGCCAAGCCCAACGCGCCGAGCAGAATTTGAACACCCAACGGGAGATGGCGCAGTGGGCCGAGAGTATGGGTTGGGCCGCGTGGCTTATAGGTGCGTCTACCCTCATCGCTACTATTGTAGGTGTTAGATATGTATTTTTGACACTGATAGCGACCCAAGTCATGGCAGATGACACGAGAGAAATTGGTGAGAAACAAGTTGCCGCCGCTTTCGCGGCTATAGACGTTGCTCAAGAAGCTAATAAAGCTGCCGCTCTTCAATTTCGTGCGGCATTCAAGCCTTGGATTAGTGTCGAATTGAAAGGCCCGTTCCTCTCCGAGACTGCTCAAATCAAAATGTTTGAAGTTGGGGAAGCGCAACGCATGGTTTCTCTCCATGCAAAAACCTTTATACACTGCATTGGCGAAATCCCTGTGACGATTGAAGATTTTGATTTGCGTTTGGGCGAAGGTGCTGATTGGCCCTATGTCCAAAACCCTCCGCCCGGGTTCGGTGCTGGTACCACCGACTTTTTTGCAATTTTGCCCAGCAAGAGCACAATCCAACTTGACCCAAGGCTGGGCATCACAGAGCATTCTATTTCCTTCAATTTCATCATGCTGACCCCAGAAAATAGGTCTACCTTCATGTTGCAACCGCCACCCGTGTTGGGCAAGATTGTCTACTCCGACCCCATGGGGGTTAGGTATGAACACAGGTTCGCGTTTATTGCCTCCCCCGTTTGGGGCGATAGCTTCAAGCGCTACGGTGGGAGGCAACATAACTATGAGCGCGAGATGGATGATTAACTGAATCATTATTCAACCTCTCCTTTTTTAGTTATATACGTATTTTTGAATGTGTTGTCCCAAAAATAGCTCAGCTTTATGATTGAGTTCAGATGTGGATTACGACGAAGCTAGCGGTTCACATGTTCAACCAAGAGCACTTGTTACGCTTTGATTGCGTGAAACCCGAAATTGCGCTCACCCAAAATACATATCGCGTTCCTCTGGGCTGAGAAGGTGCGCAAATTTGCTGAGAAACAGTTGGTCTGCTTTGCCTTCGCACCACTCAATCTCAAACCGCTTTCTTTGATACGTCCGTTGCCACATGCCCTTTGGCTTAGGCGCTATCCAGTGGGCAGTTCCGGGTTCGCCGCCCAGCGCGGTACGCAGTTTGTTCGCTCGCCGCAACATGCGGTCATAGCGCGGCTCTGACTGGCTGGAATAGGCGATGTTGTAGCAATGGCGGCAAAGGAAGTATCGGCCTCCAGCGAACACCTTGCCGACGCGACGAGTGCAGTGACGACCGCGCACAATACCGTTGCAGCGGAAATAGGGGCGGGTGCCGCCATAGTTGCAGTCTGCATAGGTCAGGGGGATTGATTGCGTGATGGTTTCCCAATCGCCGCCATAGACGCGCACCTTGTAGTCCAAGACGAAATGGCGCTCGGTCGCGTGATAGCTGATGCGTCCGGTTTCCGTGCCATCCCTTGACCAGACCCAATGCCCGCGCCTGCCGGGGCTTAGACAGCCTTCACGGTGCAGACGGTTCACGTCCAGCGACTTGAGATGCTCTGCCTTCTGTTTGTAGCCGCTGCGTCCAGATCCATAACCGCCCATGCGATGCCTCCAATATTTTTACGAAATCATAAGCCAAGTTCATGCTCTATCGGTGCGCTGAAACAGGATTGCCCAAACTGTGGATGTGCATTTTGTGCAGCTTGACCCGGTCCTGAAAGCATATAGTGCGGACAGTTTCTTACCCCCCGCCTTTCTGTTCTGCCTATGGCTAAATGTATATATGTCCTGTTCTTTGTGACGCTTTCCAAAGCCGCCATAAGGCAATCCGTCACAGATTTTGTGCATGGGTTTCGCGGGGTGTTACCCATGCACTGTTTCCGTGAGTGCGATGCACTGATTTTGTGCGGGGCTTTTCCATTTCCTGAATGCCATAGTCGCTCTAGATCCATCCTTGGTTGGATATTCGGTCAAAGCCCATGTTGCGGCAATGCCGACGCCAGACGGGCCAAGATGCGGCCCCTTGGTCATCACGATGAAACCGCGTTCTTCGAGAACCTGAAACCACCCGCCCACGGTATTGCGGTGAACACTGCACGCTTTCGCTGCATCGCGGTGGCTTAGGAATATCGTTCCGTTGTTGTGTCCGTTGTATCGTTTCTTGAGTTCGAGATAGAGCGTGCGAGGGCCAGGAGGCATGGTTTCCCATGCCTCCGTTGCCATCAACCAGTGGAAAAGTTGTACGAAGGGTGGCACGCCTTTCTTGTGATGCTTGTAGGTTTTCGCCATCAGCGATGCCCCCCGCGCAACTCGGTGTAGGTGCGCACCCAATGGTCTGGCAAATTGTGCCTGTGGATCAGGTGACGCTCAAAGGGCGTGGCGGGTGCTAGGCGGGGCGCTGGGCGCTCGGTTCTCATGTCAACGCCTCTGTCCCTAGTGGCTGAACCTCTGCATCACAGGACAGCACATACCGGGCGTGTAGGCCGGGATAGTTGCCTTCGTGCGGTTCCATGATGGTTTCGATAGGGATGCCAAGTTCTCTCAGGTCGAACACGTAGCCAGACCATCTTGGCGCGGGGCGTGAGATTGGGGTGACGCCTTTTGCGCCAGCTTCGACAAGTTGCACCATTGCCCAGCCTAAGCGGCCCTTGAAAACAAACGTGCGGGATTGTTCGCTCAGAAAGAGCGTTGCTCGGATTTTCATTCTACTGAATCCTTGTTTTGTGGATTGCAGCGCGGTATCTGGAGGTTGTTCAGACTACCCAGCGCCCGCGCCAGTTTTGTTACTGCGTGGGCGTTGCTTTACCCGACACGGTCAGCGGTAGGGCGGGATGCCAGCCAAGCGGTCACGGCGCTTTCAGGCCACGCCACGGCACGCTTGCCGATGCGGACGGGGCGGGGGAAGTCGCCTGTGTCCATCATCGCATATAGGCTGGATCGGCTAAGGCCAGTTGCCGCTTCAACAGCGGGTCGTCTGAGGTGGTGTTCGGTCATGTTGGCACTCCGTGATTTTCTTTGGAAGTACCGTCAGGCTTTCACCGTTGGTTTGTGTCACAAAATCAAAAGTGTTCCAAAACCATTTACAAATGGGTTCACAAATACGCTACGGCCTTTTCTTCGGGCCTCTCTTGGAGAGGCTGGGGACGGCGGTTGTCGCTTGTTTCCATACTGCACGCCAAGACTCGGTGTTTAGATCAGCTGCCAGTTCTCGTTTAACTTCATCGCGAACCACGGGCTCACCACTTTTCGCGCGCTTGATTATCTCTAAGACAATCTCGTTTGTATCAATTTCCATTTGCGGCGTCTCACGTCGCGATGCTGGAAAACTAATGATTGCGTCTAGTTCATCTTGGTTCTTTGGTCCGTCTTGCTCTTCGAAGGTGAGATAGCCTCCTTCTAAACATTGAAACTTGTCGGCAAGATTTCTTAGAAATCTATTGGGATAAACTGGACCATCTCCCGTTGGCCTTTCTCCTAGAACTCGCCCCAAAAGACCGTTCATTCGTCTGCGGTGGCGCTTGTATATTGATGGAACGATTTGACCCGTAGAAGGATTTACGAATGCAAATTTGCTGACCAGTCTTCTCTTAGTGGAATGGCCTTGGATGTAGATACAAACATCAGGCGTAATTTTGAATAGCCTTCCATCAGGGAAAAACACTGAAAGCGACGGACAATCACGCAAAAACGCAGAGGTCTTCATCAGTGCGAAATTATGGGCCAAGTCACTACGCCTCTTTCGTAGATCATCGGACATTTGATCTGAGACGCGCGAAAAAATTTCAAATTGGAAATTGCTAACGACAACGTAACCTTTGGGTGCAATCATCGATTCAGCCTAATTAGATTCGAATTTTCAACGCCTAAAGTGATACTCCATCGTTCCATCAGCTTCCTGCGTTTGTCAAAGAAATCCGACCGCGCATAAGCCGCCTCCGCCTTGTCCTTAACCGTATGGGCCAGCGCCGCCTCTGCTACGTCGCGGGGCGTGTTGGTGCGTTCTTGGGTCCATGTCTTGAACGAGGTGCGAAACCCATGCACGTCCACGTCGTAGCCCAGCGCCTTGGTCAGCTTCGATAGCGTCATGTCAGACAGCGGCTTGCCGTGTTTGGTGCCGGGGAACACCAGACCATCGCCTGACCCAAATTTGCGGGCCTGTGACAGCACCTCAACAGCGCGGGGCGACAAGGGGACGCGATGCTCTTTCTTGGCTTTCATGCGGTGCGCTGGGCGCGTCCAGATGGCTTGGTCCAGATCAAACTCAGACCATTCCGCCAAACGCACCTCACCAGACCGTGACGCTGTTAAAATAACTAGTTCTAACGCCAGCTTGGTGACGTCCCCCGCGTCCGATGCTTTCAGAGCGTCGAGAAATTCTGGCACCTTGCCATAGGGCAGGGCTTTGCGATGCGCTTGCGTCTTGTCCTGTTTGGGCAGAGCTTGGGCGATAGCGTCCGCAGGGTTGTCTTGCCGCCATCCGTTTGCCACGGCCCATTTCATCACGGTGCCGATGCGTTGGCGCACCCGCCGCGCCGTTTCGGGTTTTTCCAGCCATATGGGTTGTAACACGGCCAGCACGTCCGCCGTTGTGACTTCGGACACCTTCAACTTGCCGATGCGGGGGAAAGTGTAGGTTTCGAGCGTCGATATGAATTGCGCCGCGTGTTTCTTGTTGCGCCATGTCGGTTCGTGGATCTTGTGCACCTTGCGCGATGCCTCCTCAAACGTCAGCAAAGCCTCTGAGGTGCGTTTTGATTGCAGGGGGTCGCCACCCGCCCGCGCCAGCTTGCGGTTCTGCAAGGCGGCTTCCCGCGCCTCTGCCAAGGTGACAAGCGATGCGCTACCCATGCCTATCTCGGTGCGCTTGCCGCGTATCATGATGCGCTGCACCCAACGCTTCGCGCCTGAGGTATCGACCTTAAGAAACAGGCCGTGGCCGTCGGTGTACTTACCGGGGGCGGTGACGGTGCGCACAAATGCAGCGGACAGCGCCTTCTCCGCCCGCTTGCTTGGTTCGGTTCGTTCGATTGCTCTTTTCACGTCCGCCATTCCGTCCCCCATTATTATCTGGAATATGGGGGACGACAATGGAACAATCAAGACTTAGATGGGGTCTAAGTTACTGAATGTAGTAATTTACTGGAATGGGTTGGAATGCACGTCGGCGGACACCTCCTCCGCCATTATCCCACCTATCCATCGCGCCTCTCCCCAATTCCGCGCCTGTCGTGGAACCGTCACCTTTGCGTTACGCGGCTGTTACCAGAATCGCGGATCAGGGGCCGTCTTTAACGGAGAGCCCTTATGAAACACCCTATTTTTCCCCTTGCCGTGTCCCTTCTTGCCGTCCCCGCTGCCGCGCAAGAGACGTTTGATGCCACGCTTGCGGGCCATGCCTACCTGCCTGCGCTGAGCCTTGTCGCGCCGCCTGCGGATGCGCCGAAGGATGCGTGGATCAGCGGTAAATTCACGGGTGGCGCGCGCAATGGCGTGCCGATGTCGGTGCCGGGCGATACGGGCGGGCTGCATGGTAAACGGCTGACGGGGCTGAACCTGCCCTTCATTGGCCAGCCGTTGCAGGGGTTTTCCGGTTTCGCGATGAACCGTGCCGAGGATGGGTCGGTCTATGTACTGACGGACAACGGCTTTGGCTCAAAGGCGAACAGCCCCGATACGCTGTTGTTCTTCAGCCGGATGGACGCTGATTTCGACACAGGCGAGGTCGAGATCAAGGAAACCGTTTTTCTGCATGATCCCGATTTCAAAGTGCCCTTCCGCATTTCCTATGGCGGGACCGACAGCCGCTATCTGACCGGCGCGGATTTCGATCTGGAGAGCATCCAGCGCGTTGGCGACAGCATCTGGATCGGCGAGGAGTTCGGCCCCTATCTGATCGAGGCCACATTGGACGGGCGGATCAAGGGCGTCTATCCGACGATGGTGGATGGTGTTCAACTGAAAGGGCCGGACACGCCCGGTATCTCGGCCACATCGGTGAAGGGGACGGATTGGACGGTGCCACGCTCGGGCGGGTACGAGGGCATGGCGCTGCAGCCTGAAACGGGTTTGCTGTGGGCCATGCTCGAGAAACCTCTGCTGGCTGCGAGCGGCGAGAACGAAGGTGATTTCCTGCGCGTCATGGCCTTTGACCCCGAGGCACGCGACTGGACGGGCGAGGGCTTCAAGTTCAAGCTGGCCGAAGGGGCCACGGCGATCGGTGACTTCAACTTCATCGACGAGACCCGCGCGCTGGTGATCGAGCGTGACAATGGCGAGGGCGAGCCTTCGTTGAAATGCGCCGGTGACCCGCAGGCAGATTGTTTCCCGAACCCCGCGATGGTCAAGCATGTGGTTCTGATCGATACCGCCGATGTGGATGCCGAGGGCTATGTGCGCCGCATTGGTCAGATCGACCTGATGAACATCGCCGACCCCGAGGGGAAGGCCCGCATCGAAACCGATGGCGGCGAGGCAGGGCGGTTCAGCCTGCCGTTCTTCACCATCGAGGACGTGATGCGGGTGGACGAGACGCACATCATGGTCGCCGTGGACAACAACCTGCCGTTCTCATCCGGGCGCAAGCTGGATGCCGCTGCGGATAACGAAGTGGTGCTGCTGAGCGTGCCCGAACTGCTGGCCGCGCAGTAACCTGACGCGCCCCTGTCGGCAGAGCATGCCGAGGGGGCGTTTCACACCCTAGACAGACCCTAGGCCCCGCCATTGCCCGCGCACCCCCAACCTTTGAGAGGATGCCGGTTGATGTGCGGGGCTTTGCCGTGTCAGAAAAAGCGAACGCCTGCCTGATGGCACCGATGGGCCCTGACCCCCGCGCCATGGGACAGGGCATAGGGGTGCTACGGTGGGCCTTGGCAAAAGGATCTTCCCCATGACGTTTCAGATCGGCATTGGCCCGAATAATCGCAAATCCGCCTATTTCGATGCGACCGTCGCAGAGGGTGTGGCTTGTTTCTCGGTCTATAATCACATGTTCATACCAGCGCATTTCGGCGACCCCGAGGGGGAATATGACGCGCTGATGAACGGGGTGGCCATGTGGGATGTCGCGGCGCAGCGGCAGGTCGAACTGTCCGGGCCGGATGCGGCGCGGCTGATCCAGTATCTGACCACGCGCGATATGTCGAAAACCCGGATCGGGCAGGGGCGCTATGTGCCCATGTGTGACCATCAGGGGCGGCTTATCAACGACCCCGTGCTGCTCATGCTGGCGCAGGATCGCTATTGGCTGTCGATTGCGGACAGTGACATCGTTCTATGGGCCAGCGCCATCGGGGCAGAGCGCGGGTGGGACGTGACCGTGGCTGAGCCAGACGTCTCCCCGCTGGCGGTTCAGGGCCCCAAGGCCGAGGCGGTGATCACCGCGCTGTTCGGCGACTGGGTGCGTGATCTGAGGTATTTCGGCTTCAAGCAAACGCAGCTGGGGGATATCCCGCTGGTGCTGGCGCGGTCGGGCTGGTCGAAACAGGGCGGCTTCGAACTGTATCTCCAGGACAGCAGCCGCGGGGGGGAGCTATGGGCAAAGGTAAAGGCCGCAGGCGCGCCCTTTGGCATCCGCCCCGGTGCGCCCAATGACGTTGAACGGATCGAAAGCGGACTGGTGTCCTATGGGGCGGATGGGCGTCTTCAGACCAACCCCTGCACCCCGTATGGCATCGGCCTGGGCAAGCTGGTCGATCTTGAGACCCCGGAGGATTTTATCGGCAAAGAGGCGCTGCGCCGCATCGCCGATGAAGGCGCGCAACGGGAAAGGTCAGGCTTTGTCATCGCGGGCGCGCCACTGACGGGGGCGGGCCATTCGATCCCCGTGCTGGACGATAAAGGCCAGCCGCGCGGTGTGCTTAGCGACTACGTCTATTCCAAACGTTTCAAGGCCAATATCGGCGTCGGGATGATCGCATCGGATGCAAAGCAAGCGTCGCTCCACGTCGTCATCGGGGACGAGGCCCGCAACGTAACCCTGGGCAGCCTGCCATTTGACAGCTGACCTTAGGCGGTGATCCCGCCGCTATGGCAGGATGACCCGCACGCCGGGAATTTCCTGAATGCGCGCAACGTCTTCGTCGTAAACCTCGGTCATCTCTTCGACCAGTTCTTCGGTCCAGCTGGGCATGTCCAGCTCTTCCTCGAGCGCGTCGTCGATCACGTATTTGTCCAGAAACGCCGCGATCACACGCGGGTGCTCTGCCGTTGTCATCTCGGGGTGGGAGGCGAGATAGGATTTGAACCGTTTCATGCCTTCGGGGCGCATGATCGTTTCCAGCAGGTCGAATTCCCCGTCCAACGGCGCCATCGTGGGCAGGCCCGCCATCTCGCGCATGATCTGCCCCCAGATCAGGGGGGCGTCTTCGTTGCACCATACGGTCACGGGAATCTCGGGCGCAGAATCACGTAGCAGCGCCAGCGTGTCGGACCAACGCACATCCAGCGGATCCTTGTCGCCCCAGAACTGTGGCGGAGATTTGTCGGCCGACACATCATAGAGCACCGGCAGCAGGGTCGCGGGATTGCGGATGCCCATGAAAATCTGCAGTTCATCCTCGGGGAAAAGCTGCGCCATGCGCATCATCCGCACAGGGGCGGCGGGATAAAGCATCCCTTCAACAACCGCCGTCGCAGGGGTGCGAAAGAAGTTCGCGTCGGAAAAGATCACCCGATCCGCGTCAGAATCTCCCATGACCGCGTCCAGCAAGACATCCCGCGCCCCGTCCGAGGCGGATGTTTTATACATCGCATTCAACGTATCGCGAAACAAACCACG
Source organism: Sulfitobacter pontiacus (assembly GCF_040790665.1). Taxonomy (NCBI): domain Bacteria; kingdom Pseudomonadati; phylum Pseudomonadota; class Alphaproteobacteria; order Rhodobacterales; family Roseobacteraceae; genus Sulfitobacter; species Sulfitobacter pontiacus. Next base: position 2,419,966 of record NZ_CP160849.1, read on the forward strand.
ATAGGTTGCGGGGCTCGGCACATGGGTGCCCGCCTGCGTCAAAAGATCGTGGTTCGACTGGAGGCTTTTCAGCAGCCTGTCTTCTTCGGTGTAATGGGCACCTGTGTGCAAAATCAACTGCATGAACGTCTTCTCACCCTTACTGATACCGGCTTTCCAATAGCCTTTCCTGCGACTTGTGTAAAACTGCAAAAAATTGACATTTCCCCTCTTGCACGGCCCGCAGCAATCTCTTAAACGCTCCCTCAGTGCCCCTATAGCTCAGCTGGTAGAGCAACTGATTTGTAATCAGTAGGTCCGCGGTTCGAGTCCGTGTGGGGGCACCACTTCTTCCCTGATTTCAATACATTGACAACTTTAGGCGTCGCCGCATCCGCGATGCATTTCCCACTTTTGTGCGTACCTCACTGCTTGGCGCGCGGTAGGGGGATGATGTTTGATTTTCGTTTCATCCGCGCAAACTCCACCTGGGCGGCGTCTTTGCAGGTGGGGCAGATAGAATAGCTTTTGGCGAAGTTATCCGCATCTGGCGGGGTGCGCAGATCGATCCATTTGTCGCCGATCTGGAATGCGCAGCAGACCGAACATCGCGTGGTATCGTAGTATTCCTCAAAGGCGCTGACCGTAGGGTGAGGGGGGCTGGTGATCGCATGGACAAGCATACTGCCGATGGTCAGGCTATCGTCGGGGGAGGGCCAGATCGTCAGCCGGTACAACCGCCGCACATCCGGCCCGTCACAGCGGTAAAGGATACTGAACAGTTGCTGTTCGATCCGGCAGGCCTGAAACACGCCGAACAGATAGGTACGCGTGTTGGCCCCTTCGACGAAATCCCAAATCTCCCGCCCCAGCACATGGGTAGAGGTCGCCCCCGGCGCGTCATTCTCTATGGCGAAGGCGTCCCATTCGGACCCGACAGAGATGATCCGATCCTTGCTGTCCACGACATAGCTGTTTGTCTTGAGGTCCAATGAAAATGCCCTTGGAAAAATTTCAGGTCATAAACAGGATCATCGTTACGCTAGGTCATCATAAGCGCGAAACCGGTGCTTGCCCAAATATTTATCGTTAGAATTTAAAGTACCGCGCCCCTCTGCGCCTCAAGCCGTCTTCTGGATATCGGTCGCGCCGGTGCAGGGCAGCGTCAGACTAAAGGTGCTACCGACGCCCAGTTTGCTTTCCAGTGACAGCGATCCGCCGTGCAGCTCTGCCAGCTGCTCGGAGATGGCCAGCCCCAGCCCCAAACCGCCGTTTTGCCGTGTCATGGACCCGTCAACCTGTTGGAAACGCTGGAACACACGGCTCGCGTCCTCCTCTGCGATGCCGTTGCCGGTGTCAGTGACGCTGAACACGATCTCGTCGGTGGAATGTAGCATCGACAGGTGGATTTTGCCTTCGCTGGTGAATTTGATCGCATTTGTAATCAGATTGTACAGGATTTGTTTGACGCGCACCTTATCCGCTACGGTGGCAGCAGGGCCGTCGCCGGCATAGGTGAGGGTCAGCCCTTTTGCCTCTGCGGCGGGTCGCAGTTCTTGGGTGACGGTGCGGGCGATCTCGTCCAACTGGGTGGGGGCCATGTCCAGCTCTAGCTGGCCGCGGGATACTTTGGTCCAGTCCAGCAGATCTTCGACAAGGCGGATCATATGCTGCGATGATTCCGCGATTCCGGCACCCTGATCGGTGATGAACTTCTGATACTCTATCGCGGCGGCAGCCGATTTCGGACAGCCACTGCCATCGGCGGTCAGCGCCGACATCAACCGCTGCGCCTGAGGCATCTTATCACTGTGCCGCATGAACGACGCACGGCCAAAGATCACGGTCAGCGGGGTGCGCAGCTCGTGCGATACGTTGTTCAGGAACTCGGTCTTCTCGCGGTCGGCGGCTTCAGCGGCTTCTTGCGCGCGCTTCTCGGCGGTCACATCCGTCCAGATGCCGACGGTATAGCCGTGGGGGGTCTTTGCCTCTGTCACCTTGAGCCAGTTGTCGTTGCCGATGTCTTGCAAGAACGCCTGACCCGGATTGCGGAAACGTTGCAGCCGCTCGCGTACCCAGGCCTGTTTGCTTTTCGATCCGCTGAGGCTTTCGGTGCGGTTGGCCCAGTTGACCACAAGCTCTCCCATGGTGGCACCGGGGACGATCAGGTCGGCAATCTGGGGGTGATAGTCGCGGTACTTCTGGTTCACCACCATCACCCGTTCTTTGTCGTCAAACGCGATAAAGCCTTCGTCGATCGCGTCGATGGCCTCGGCCAGCAGGGCGTGGGCGTTGGTCTGGTTCAGCGCCAACCGGCGGAAAGCCAGCAGCACACCCAGCAGGAATATGGCGGAAATGAGGGCGAAACCCACCAGGTTCCGGCTTTGTGGTGAATAGGCCGGCCATCCCGCGGCGGGGCGCACGGCGGCTTCCCATGTGGTGCCCAGAACGTTGAACGTGGTCACGACGGGCTTGTCTTTGAGCGCGCTCAACCGGTGGTCGGGCAGGGCCTCTACCAGACCAGAGGCCTTAAGCGGGTGCAGCTCGAAACTATATTGCGCGGGGTCCGAGAAATCATGTTGCGGGGCTTGCAGCAGACCTTCCTGATCCATCACGACAGAGATGACGCCCCAGAATTGATCGGTGTTCAGCTCGGCGTTCGGCAGGAACACAGGGTAGTGCATGATATAGCCGGTCCCGCCCTGCACAAGGTTCACACGGTCATCCACCACAGGCGCGCGGGTGCGGTAAGCTTGGGCCACGCTCGCCATCTGGGCGGGCAGTTGCCAGTATTTGACGCCGATCGTCTCGCGGTTATCCGTTTGTGGGAAACTGTGTGTAATCGACAGGTTAGGGGCCAAAGCGACGGCAATCTCGTCAGGGTTGTGGCGCTGCAGGTCGCTCACGGTGCGCGCGATCTGACGCTCGTTGATCTCACCCGCCACGGCAAGCGTATTCTCGATGTTCTTGGCCACCAGCACGGCTTCGAAGAAACGCAGCTGGATCTGGTCGGCCACCGAATGCAGCGCCTGTTCCACCTCAAGGCGCAGCGCGGCGAGGTGATTGTCGCGGTCGAGCTTTACAATAGAATAGGCAATCCCGCCGATACTTGCGAGCAGGACAATCGTCAGAACGACGAATACCTTAGAGGCTAAATACCCCGTGAACTTGTTGAGCAAAGTGCCACCCTCTTCCGTCCAGGTAGGCCGCCGCACGACTTTCTGTCGTTGCTGGTTTGCCTGCCTTTGTCCCCTTTATTGACTGCATCATTGTTTATCGAACGGACAAAATACGGGCGCAATCGAGGCATTTTGTAGACTTTTGCGCAAAGCGGTCATGCCGGTTACTTTCAGGCGTTTTCGGGGGTGATCACGGGGGTGCGATGCTGTCGAAGCGCTAGGGCAAGCCCGTCGTTGGGGGCTGCATCGGTGATCAGATGGCCCAGATGCTCAAGCGGGGTTACCTGCGTCAGGTGACGTTTGCCGAACTTGCTGGCATCAATCAGGAAATGCGCGGCGCGGCTTTGGTCCAGCATGGCGCGTTTCACCTCGGCAAAGCCTGCGATGGCCTCGCTCACGCCTGTTTCATCCAGCGCGGAGGCCCCAAGAAAACACGCGTCGACATTGAAACCGCGCAGAAAGTCGCAGGTGGCAGTGCCGGTCAGCGCGGCCTCTGCATTCATATAGTCGCCGGGGGTCATGATCACCCGCACCCTGTCCGAGGCCCCCAAGATCATCGCCACCTGCAGGCTGTTGGTTAATACCGTCGCCGCCACGCCAGAAAGGGTCAGCGCCCGCGCGAATTCCATCATCGTGGCACCTGCGTCGATCATCAGCGTTTGCCCGTCTGTCACGCGTTTTGCGGCAAGCTGCGCCATCTGGCGACGTTCATCCACATGTTCGCGTTGACGTTCATCCAGCACGCTTTGCGCCCCCGGCGCGCGGGGGGAGGCCCCGCCGTAGGATTTTTGCAAAAGCCCCTGCGCGCTGAGCTCGGCAATATCGCGGCGGACGGTTTCGGTGGTCACATCAAAGCTGGCCGCAAGGTCCGATACACGCACATGCGGGGCAAGGCGCAGTTCCAGCAAAATCTGTGCGTGGCGCTCTGCTTTGCGCAGGTTTCGGCGTTCCGTTCCGGTATCCATTCTGCGGTTCCTTTCGGCGGTCGAGGCGATGCAACCGACCGTCAATATTTGGCACTTGCCAAATTACTAGGCGGAAAATGTTGCGAATCGAAAGCTTCAATGCTCGTATCGCGTAATTAATCGTGCAGCACACTCTGCGCGGGTATTCTCGGGGAGGAGAAACAAGATGATCAAACGCAGCTTTATCACGGCGGGCCTGATGGCCGCTTTTGCCATGACCGGCACCACCGCATTGGCCGAAGAATGCGCCGAGCGCGGCGCGCTGGACGCGATGTTCTGTGACGCCAACGGCGATCTGGTGGCCGATGCGCCCACGGACGAAAGCATGCTCAAAGACCCGTCGACGCTGGTCTTTGCCTATACACCGGTCGAAGATCCCGCGATCTACGAAGACATCTGGACGCCCTTCATTGACCACCTGTCCGAGGTGACCGGCAAGAAGGTGCAGTTCTTTGCTGTGCAATCCAACTCTGCCGAGGTAGAGGCGATGCGCTCGGGCCGTCTGCATATCGCGGGCTTCTCGACCGGACCCACACCCTTTGCTGTGAACCTTGCGGGCGTTGAACCCTTCGCGATCATGGGCTCCGAAGACGGGCAGTTCGGCTACAAGCTGCAGGTCTACACCCAAGCCGACAGCGATATCAAAGAGATGGCCGACCTTGCTGGCAAACGCGTCGCGCATACATCGCCCACGTCGAACTCCGGCAATCAGGCACCGCGCGCGCTGTTCCCTGATCTGGGCGTCGTGCCGGATCAGGACTACGAAGTGACGTACTCGGGCAGCCACGATCAATCCATGCTGGGTGTGGTCGCGGGTGACTATGATGCGGCACCGGTTGCGTCCGAAGTGGTGGACCGCATGGCGGAACGCGGGCTTTATGACCCTGCCGAGGTGCGTATTGTCTGGGAAAGCGATCCGTTCCCCACGACATCCTACGGCGTGGCCCACGACCTGACGCCCGAGCTGAAGGACAAGATCAAGGAAGCCTTCTTTAGCTACGATTTCACCGGCACCGCATTGGGCGAAGAGTTTTCGGGCGTGAGCAAATTCGTCCCGATCACCTATAAAGACCAATGGGCCGTCATTCGCCAGATCCAGTCCGCCAACGGTGTTGAGTACACGCCACAAGGCCTTGCTGCTGAATGATTTTCCCGTCGAGGCCGGTCCCAATGGGCCGGCCTCACGCATAAGGTATCCTACATGTTGAAAATTACTGACCTCGTCAAACGCTACGGCTCTGGCGATCCGGTCCTCAAGAATCTTGACCTGACCATCGAGGGCGAAAGCGTCGTGTCGATCATCGGGTCTTCCGGTGCGGGCAAAAGCACGTTGCTGCGGTGCATCAACCGTTTGGTTGAACCCACCTCCGGCACGATCGAGCTGAACGGCACCGACCTGACCCGCTTGCGGGGCAAGAACCTGCGGGCCGCACGGCGCAAGATCGGGATGGTGTTTCAGGGGTTCAACCTTGTGGATCGTCTCACCGTGATGGAGAACGTCCAGTCGGGCCGTCTGGGGTATATTTCAACATGGTCCGCCATCACGCGGCGCTATCCCAAGCAAGACATCCGCCGCGCTTACGAGCTGATGGAACGGGTCGGCATCGCCCATTACGCCGACACCCGCGCCGATCAGCTATCGGGCGGTGAACGTCAGCGTGTCGGCGTGGTCCGCGCCCTGATGCAAGAGCCCGATATCCTGCTGGCAGACGAGCCTACCGCATCGCTTGACCCCAAGACATCGGAACAGATCATGGGCCTGCTGCGCGACCTGTCGCGCGAGCTCAAGCTGCCGGTGTTGATCAACATCCACAATGTGAACGAGGCCAAGGAATACACCGACCGCATCGTCGGCATGCGCTATGGCCGGATCATCTTTGACGACAAGCCCGACATGCTGGACCCCTCCGCGATGGAGGCGATCTATGCGGGCAGCCCCCATGCCGACCGCAGCGGCGGTCCGGATGACAAGGCAGCCGCATCATGACCGCGCCGCGCGACACTTGGGTCAAGCCGCCCTTCATCGCCAATCCGGCGCTCCGCTGGGCCGTGTATCTGGGGGCCATCGCCTATTTCGGCTGGGTCGGGCTGACCATGCCCATCGACTGGGACCGCGTCGCCGAAGGTATCGGCCGCGCGGGCAAGATCTTTGGCGGGGCCTTCCCCCCGAGCTTTGAACGCAGCGGTCTGCTGATCGACGGGTTTCTCGAAAGCCTCAAGATCGCGGTGCTGGCCACGGCGCTTGGCGTGCTGCTGTCGATCCCCATCGCCTTTATGTCCGCACGCAATGTGGCCCCCAAGCCCGTGTTCTATCTGGGCCGCGCCCTTATCATCATCGCGCGCAGCTTCCATCCGGTCATTGTCGCGATCCTCTTCGTCAAGGCCGTCGGCTTCGGGCCGTTCGCCGGTGTGCTGACGCTGACCGTCTATTCCATCGGCTTTGTCGCCAAAATGCTGGCCGAGCGGATCGAGGAGATCGACTTTGGGCAGGTCGAGGCCATGCGCGCCGCCGGTGCGCCGTATTTCTCGACGCTGTCTTACGCGATCTTCCCGCAGATCATGCCGCGCCAGATCGGTCTGACCATCTACCAGCTTGATTCCAACCTGCGGGCCTCTGCCGTGGTGGGGATCGTGGGGGCAGGGGGCATCGGTGCGACGCTCGCCAATGCCTTCGGCCGCTATGACTATGACTTTGCCCTTGCCATCACCATGGTCATCGTCGGGGTGATCCTCTTTTCCGAGGCCGTCAGCGGCGTTATCCGAAAGCGTATCCAATGACCTCACTTTCTACGCAATTCGGGCGCGACGACTGGTCCCGCTTTACGTTCAAGCAACGTATGACGCGCTATGCCATCTTTCTGGGCTGTGCACTTGCCATCGCCTGGGCGCTCACCTCGATAGAGGTGATCTGGCCGTGGGTATGGGGTGCCCCTGAACAGATCGGCGATCTGTTTGGCCGGATGTACCCGCCGGACCCCAGTAATCTGGAAACCATCCTCAAGGTGTTGTGGGACACGGTGAACATCGCGACATTCGCCACCACCTTTGCGGTGCTGCTGTCGCTGCCGGTCGCCTATATCTCGGCGCAGAACACCACGCCGAACCGTGTGACCCTATGGCTGGGGCGGCTAATCCTCGTGACCTCTCGGTCGGTGAATACGATCATCTGGGCGCTGCTGTTTGTGGCGATCTTTGGGCCCGGTGTTGTGGCCGGCATCGTGGCGATCATGTTCCGCTCTATCGGGTTCATCGGTAAACTGCTGGGCGAGGCCATCGAGGAGATCGACACACGCCCCGTCGAAGCGCTTGAGGCGACGGGCGCGTCGCGCTTCAAGGTGATCGTCTATGCGATCGTGCCTCAGGTCATGCCGACCTTCTGGGCGGTGGCCATTCTGCGGTGGGATATCAACCTGCGCGAATCCACCGTGCTGGGTCTGGTGGGCGCTGGCGGCATCGGGATCATCCTGCAAGGTGCCATCGACACGTTCAACTGGCCCGAGGTCGCGACGATCCTGCTGGCGATCATCGCGCTGGTGGTGGTGGGGGAAGTCATCTCTGCCTATCTGCGCCGCCGTATCCTGTGACCCGGAACATCGGCGTCGACCCGCAAAGCGCCTTTGCGCGCTATCTGCAAATTGCCGACCGTCTGCCGCGCACCGCGGCGGGCGGTCTGGCGGAAACCGGCGTGTTCACCGACCTTGCGGCGCGCTTCGATCTGATCCTGTTTGACGCCTATGGCGTGCTGAACGTCGGCGAAACCGCGATCCCCGGTGCGACCGATACCATCGCGGCGCTGCGCGCGGCGGGCAAGGCGGTTGGCGTGGTGTCAAACTCCGCTGCTTACCCCAAGACGCATATGATGGCGCGCTACGCCCGTCTGGGGTTCGATTTCTCCGCCCCCGAGGTGACCACCAGCCGCGAGGCGCTGACCGCGCATATCGCGGGGCTGCCGCCGTGCCGATGGGGCCTGATGATCAACCCCGCCGTCGATCTGGGGGAACTGGCGACGCTGAACACGACTGTGCTGGGGGATGACGCCGAAAGCTACGATGCGCAGGACGGGTTCTTGCTGGTGGGCGCAGACGGCTGGACCGACCGTCGGCAGACATTGCTGGAGGCGTCACTGAAACGCGCGCCCCGTCCGGTGCTGGTGGGCAACCCCGATCTGGTGGCACCGCGTGAAACGGGCCTTTCGCGGGAACCGGGCTGGTTTGCGCACCGGCTGGCCGATCGCACCGGTGTGATGCCTGTGTTTCTGGGCAAGCCGTTCGGGCAGGTCTTTGACATCGCCCTCGGCCGGTTCAATCGCGCCCTTCCTCCCGAACGGGTGCTGATGGTCGGCGATACGCTGCATACCGATATTCTGGGCGGCGCGCAGGCGGGCTTTGCCACGGCGCTGGTCACGGGCTATGGCTCGCTCACGGGGCTGGATGTGACGGATGCCATTGCGCAGGCCGGTCTGTCGCCCGATTTCATCGTCCCCAACATCTGACGCCCGCGCCCCTGCGCATCGGCGGATCATGACCCTTTGCGCGATATCACGGTTTATTTTGTGGCCCCCACAGGCTACCACCGAACCCGAGGCTATCAGAACAAGGGCAAGAAAAATGCGCAAAGCAGTGACCGCCGCCGTATCGGCAATCGTGATTGCGACCACCTTGGGGGCCACCCCCGCCACCGCAGGATCGCTGGGCCGTTTCGAGGTAACGGGCGTGGGTGAGGATGACATGCTCAAGATGCGGGCAGGGCCGGGGACGGGGTTCATCGTGCTGCTTGGCCTCCCCAACGGCACCATTTTGCAGGTGCATGATTGTCAGCAAACCGGCGGCACGCGCTGGTGCGACGTCTCGCTTGATCAGGCCCGCCGCGTGCGCGGTCATGTGTCCTGGGCCTATCTGCGCAAGCTTCGGTAATACGGGCGGCGCAGGCTACCTTTGCGGTTTGTCGCCGGCGCGCGCCTTCCTGAATAGTTGATCGTTAAAGTCAGGATTGCGCCTTGTCGTGATCTTTGCTAGGCACGGCGCAATCGCGCTGTGCCAAAAGGGCTGTTTGCCCGCTGCGCCGCGCCAGAGCCAAAGGTGCCCACAGCGCCTTAGCCAAAAATCTCATCGTTTCATCCCACGGTCAGGAGGTCCCATGTCCCGTTTCCGTACCGCTATTCTGTCGCTGCCCCTTGTGATCGCAGCCCCGCTGGTCGCCGCGCAAGAGACTGATATCAAGGATCAAATCTCGGTCGAGCTGAACGCGGCAGAGACCACCGAAGATGCCTGCAAGCTGACCTTCATGATCACCAATGGCTTGGAGACGCCGGTCGACAAGATCATCTACGAGGCGGTGCTGTTTGACACCGAAGGGAAGGTGGACCGGCTGACGCTGTTCGATTTCGGCACCCTGCCACCGGCCCGCCCGCGCGTGCGCCAGTTCGTCGTGCCGCAAACCACCTGCGAAGATTTGGGCCGCATCCTGTTCAACGGGGCCAACGCTTGCGAGACGGGCGGTAGTGCCAGCGGCGTCTGTGACACCGGCCTGCTGCCCACATCGCGCACATCAATCGAGGTTCTGGGCTGATGGATATGTTCTCTGCACTGATCGCGTCGTTTCGCCAGATCGCCGAGACCGGCGGGCCGGTTGTTGTTGTCCTGATGGGCGTCGCCGTGCTGACGCTGACGGTGGCGATCTATAAGGTCTGGCAGTTCTGGCGCTCTGCCGTGGGGCGGCACAAGGCGCTGACCGAAGCGGTAGAGGCATGGGACCGTGGCGACAAACCCGCCGCCCGCGAGGCTTTGGGCCGGTCGAAAAGCTACCTCGCCCCCGTGATAAAGATGGCGATGGTGTCGAACGGCACGCGTAGCGGCGCAGGCGCAGAGCGTTTGCAAGCCGAGGCAGAGACGCGTTTTGCCAAGCTCGAAACCGGTTTCCGCCTGCTCGATTCCGTGGCGCAGCTGGCCCCCTTATTGGGCCTGTTCGGTACGGTTCTGGGCATGATCGAGGCTTTCCGGTCGCTGCAAGCCGCCGGATCGCAGGTCGATCCGTCGATCCTTGCGGGGGGTATCTGGGTGGCGCTGCTGACCACGGCTGTCGGTCTGGTGGTGGCGATGCCCACGGCCCTGATCCTCAGCTGGCTGGAACAGCGGATGGAGGCAGAGCGGGTGATCGCGGATAAGGCGATCCTCACGGTGCTGACCCCGTCCAACGATGTGCCAGCCCCTGCCGCCGCGGCGTCAGCGCCGACGCCTGAAATGGTCGCCGCACATGGCTAGGCCGCGCACGCGCAGACGGCGGCTGTCGATGACCTCCTTGATTGATGTCATCTTTCTGCTGCTGCTGTTCTTTATGCTGACCTCGACCTTCTCGAAGTTCTCCGAGGTGCCGCTGGCCGCTGCCGGTTCGGGCGCGGTCGCGCAGGCCAGCAATGCCAAGCCGGTGTTCTTGCAGCTTGGCCCCGATACCTTGCGTCTGAATGGCGACGAAATCGCATTGGACGCGCTGGCCGGATCATCCTTGGCCGAGGCCGAGACAGGCACCGTGCTGCTGGTCTCGCTCGGGGCGGATGTGGATGCGCAGCGGTTGACGGATGTGCTGGTCAAACTGCGCGAGATGCCTGCCTTGCAGGTGTCGGTATTAGGGGGCTGACAGATGCGCCGATTTGCCAAATCCAAACCGCAGCGTGAACCGACCATCGCGTTGATCAATATCGTCTTTCTGATGCTCGTCTTCTTCATGGTCGCGGGCACGCTGGCGCAGCCGCTGGACCCCGATCTGAAACTGGTCGAGACCCGCGCGCTTGAAGGGCAGGCCCCGCCTGACGCTTTGGTGATCTACCCCGACGGGCGGTTGACCTATCAAGGCGCGGCGCAGGTGGATGCCGCGTCCTATGTCGCCAGCCTGTCTGACGAAGACCGCGAGATCATACGCCTTGTGCCGGATCGCGCCTTGCCGGCCGAGACGCTGGTCGCGCTGACCCGCGACTTGCGCGCGGCGGGGGCGCAAAAGGTGATGCTCGTCACGCAAAGGGCACTGCAATGATTTCGCATTCTCCTACAGCCAAAGGGGTCTCTTTCGCCTTGGCGGTCGGGATCGTCGCGGGGGCGGTCACCATCGGGCTGCCGCAAGATGAGATCGCGATCGAAGGGGGCGGCGCGCCGGTCGAGGCGATGATGGGCAACAGTTTCGCGGATATGGCCGTGGGCACGCTCACGCCGGAACCGGCAGAACCGGCAGAGACGCCCGTGGCCGAGGCACCTACCGCCGCAGAACCCCTGCGCCCCACCACAGCAGAGCAAACCCCGCCCGAACAGGCCGAGCCGGTCACCCCGCCCGAACAAGCGCAGCCCGTGACCCCGCCCGATGTGGCAGCGGTGACGCCTGCGGCCCCCGCAGCACCCGCCGCCTTGGCACCCACACCGCTGGCCGTGCCCCCCTCCGAGAGCGCGCAAGTCGCACCGCCGCCTGAAACCCTGCAGGCGCAAGACCCCGATAGCGACGCCCCCGTCCTGTCGCGCCGCCCCATGCGCAAGAATCCTGAAACCGCTGCCAAGATCGCCCAGGCCCGCGCCAAGCAAGAGCAGGCGGAGCGTGAACGCCGTCAGGCAGAGCAGCAAGCCGCCAAGAAGAAAGCAACGCAGCAAGCCACCGCACGTGGCAATGCGCAGCGCAATGCGACCAAAGGGTCTTCGTCGGGCCAAAGCGCATCGGCCAAATCCACCAGCACCGGCAAACGCCAAGCCGCGGCATCGGCGCAAGGCAATGCCGCCGCCAGCAATTACCCCGGTCAGGTCATGCGCCGCATCTCGCGGGCGGGCAAGCCGCGCGTTCGCACCACGGGCACCGCGACGATCGCTTTTGCCATCGCCAGCAATGGCGGGTTGGCCTCTGTGTCAGTCGCACGGGGGTCCGGCTCTGCCGCGCTGGACCGGGCGGCGGTATCGGTGATCCGCAAGGCCGCCCCTTTCCCGCGTCCCCCCGCTGGCGCGCGGCGTCAGTATTCTATCAAGATCAAAGGGCAATAGGCGGGGCGTTCAGCCCCCTGCGCCTTGCTTGCAGTGCAGTCGTCGCGGCGGCATCAGCCCTTATATACTGGCCATTTCCGACGGATTGGCACCCTGGAAGCTGTTGTTTCCCATGGTAAAAAAGACCGGTAATTTTTCTTGGTTACCACCAGTATAACGTAAACACGCCTCAAATCTGCCGTTTTCTCCGCCGATTAACTGTCCGGTAATCAACAGGTAGAGTGCGCCGACATGCTCAAAGTAGCCCATACGATCCATCATGATCACGACCTTGGTCTCGTGCTTCTGGCGGGGCTGCTTTGCGCCTTTGGCTGCTGGGTGGTGTCGCGTTTGTATCAGCACGCCTTGGGGCGACCGCGCAGGCAGGCGCTGATCTGGTACTTCCTCACGGCGATCACGGCGGGCGTTGCGGTCTGGTGTACGCATTTTATCGCAATCCTCGCATATCAGCCTTCGGCACCGGTAACCTTTAACCTACAACTGACCTTTGTCTCGCTTTTGATCGCGATTGCAGGGTCGACCGTGGGCATCATGGTGGCGGGCATGTTCCGGTCGCTCGCGAGCACGATCATCGGCGGCACGATCTTTGGCGTTGCGGTATCGGCGATGCACTACACCGGCATGGTGGCCTACCGCGTCGAAGGCGTGGTGACCTGGGACCGTGGCTACCTCATCGGGTCGGTTATTCTGGCGGTGGTCCTGTCGACTGCCGCGCTGTATCTGGGCAGCCGCAGCGCACGGTGGAGCGGGCTGCAAATGACGGGCGTCCTGACGCTCGCCATCATCGGGCTGCATTTCACCGGCATGGCCGCGTTCAGCGTGGACTGCATCGGGCTGAAACCCGGCTATACCAACCCCGAAGAATACAAGCTGCTGGCACTGGTGATCGCGGGCACGGCGACGACAATCACCCTTGGCGGTCTGTTCACCTATTTCATCGAAAACCGGACCCGCATGGAAAGCATCGAGGAGTTGCGCAAGGCCCGCGACGCTGCCGAAGGGGCGAGCCGCGCGAAATCGGAATTCATGAGCGTTCTCAGCCACGAACTGCGCACGCCGCTGACGATTGTGATCGGCTATGCGGGCTTCCTGACCAAGCTCAAGACCACGACCACGGCCAAACTTTCGCCGGGTGAGCCGATCACCGAAAAACACTATAATATCATCGGGGATCAGGCAGAGCTTTACGGCCAGCGCGTCAAATTCGCGGGCAACCACCTGCTGACGATCATCAACGATATTCTCGACTATACCAGCATCGAGCTGAACGACATCAAACTGGCCAAGACCACATTCCCTACACGGGCGCTGCTGGCGCAGGTCGAGGACCAGTTTCAGGGCATGGCGCAGGGCAAGGATGTGACCCTTCATATCCCCGACGGCAGCCTTGACGTGATCGCCGACCGTGGCCGCTGCTTGCAGATCCTGATCAATCTGGTGGGCAATGCGCTCAAGTTTTCCAAGGGCAAGGATATCTTCCTGCGGGCCGAAGTGGACGGCGGCGGCTTCCGCTTCGAGGTCGAAGACAATGGTGTCGGGATGGAACAGAAAGATCTGGAATCGATCTTCCAGGCCTTCACCCAGATCGAAAGCGCCGACAACCGGTCAGAAGGCGGTACAGGGCTCGGGCTGGCGATCTGTAAGAAACTGGCGCTAGCGCATGGGGGCGATATCTCGGTCTCTAGCACGGTGGGCAAGGGCACCAAATTCTCGGTCTTCTTCCCGCATAGTCTGGTGAGCACCGGGCGTCCGTCGCAGTCTTTCGCGGCAGCCGCCTGACCGAATAGGGCCACCCCCGAAACAGCAAGGGCCGCAGCGTGATGCTGCGGCCCTTGCTGTATGTGCAGATCAGCGCCTAGCGTTTCAGCAACGGGGCCACGCCAGACGACAGCACGAACAGCACCGCCGCGACGCTGACGATGCTAGGCCCCGTCGGCGTGTCGAGCGTGAAGGACGCGGCCAGCCCGCCCAAGGCGGCGATGATCCCGATGATGCAGGCCGCCATCGCCATGACTTCGGGCGTGCGGGCAAAGGGGCGGGCGGCAGCGGCGGGGATGATCAGCATCGCCGCGATCAGCAGCGCGCCGACCACCTTAATCGCGACCGCAACCGTCACTGCCAGCGCCAGCGTCAAAATCAGCTGTTCACGGCGCGGATTGACCCCGCTGGCCGTCGCCAGATCAGGGTTCAGCGTGGACGACAGCAATGCCTGCCAGCGCCAGACCAGCAGCGCGATCGACAGGACGGCGCCGCTCCAGATGATCGCAAGATCGGTCTTGGTCACGGCCAGGATCTCTCCGAACAGATAGGCGCTGAGGTCGACACGCTGGTTCGGCAGCAGCGACACCGCCACAAGGCCGATGGCCAACGCACCGTGGGCCAGCACCCCCAGCAGCGTATCCGTGCCAAGGCTGCGCCCGTTCAGCGCCGTCACAATCAGCGCCATCGACAGGGCCACCAGCAGCACCCCCGCGAAAATCGGCAGCTCGAACGCCAAGGCCAGCGCGACCCCCAGCAAAGCCGCGTGCGAGGTCGCATCGCCGAAATAGGCCATGCGCCGCCAGACGACGAAACAGCCTAAAGGCGCGGCTGCAAAGGCCACACCGATACCGGCAAGCCCGGCACGTATCAAAAAGTCATCAAGCATCTTGGTCCCCATGTGCGTGGTTGCAGCCGGCACCATGGGTATGGCCCTGCGCATGGTCGTGGGTGTGGTCGTGGTCGTGGGTATGGCTAGGATCATGTGCATGATCATGCGAATGCGAATGTTCGTGCCGGTAAAGCGCCAGCGCCCCTTGGGTGCCAGTGCCGAACAACGCGCGGTATTCCGGTGCATCGGCGACAATCTCGGGGGTGCCTTCACAGCAGACATGACCGTTCAGGCACAGCACCCGATCCGAAGCCGCCATCACCACATGCAGATCATGGCTGACCATCAAGACGGCGCAGCCCATGTCGCGGCGGACCTCTTCGATCTGACGGTAAAACGCGGCAGAGCCGGGTTGATCCAGCCCCTGCGTCGCCTCGTCGAGGATCAGGATATGGGGTTTGTTCAGCAGGGCGCGTGCCAGCAACACGCGCTGGAACTGGCCGCCCGACAGGTCGGTCATCTGCTTTTTCGCCAGATCCGTGACCCCCGCCTGCAGCAGCGCCTGCGCGATGGTCTCGCGGGGCTGGCGGCGGGGCAGGTTCAAAAAGCCATGCACCGTCAGCGGCAGCGTCGCGTCGATTTGCAGCTTCTGCGGGACATAGCCGATGCGCAGGTCCGCAGCACGGGTGATCGTCCCCGACGCGGGTTTCAGCGCGCCGATCAACGCCCGCAGCAAGCTCGACTTGCCCGACCCGTTGGGGCCGACGATGGTCACGATCTCGCCGCGCTCAACGGCGATATCAACGTCGCGCAGCACCGTTTGCCCGCCAATGCGCAGGGTCAGATTCCGGGTGGCGATCAGGCTCATGCGGTGGCTCCGTCCTGACAGGAGGGGCAGAGGCCCTGCGCCTCGATCACCGTGCGTTCAATCTGGAACCCCGCCGCGCGGGCCGCATCGCCCAAACGCCCTTGGGTCAACGTCGTGTCGCTTTCGGCAACCGATTGGCAACTGCGGCAGATCAGGAAGGCAGGCGTGTGATCGGCACCAACGTGGCTGCAGGCGATATAGGCGTTCAACGCCTCGATCCGGTGGGCAAGCCCCGCTTTCACCAGAAAGTCCAGCGCGCGATAGGCGACGGGCGGCTGCGCCCCAAGCCCTTCGGCAGAGAGATGCCCCAGAATATCATAGGCCCCCAAGGCGCGGTGTTCGGCCAGCAGCAGTTCCAGCACGCGGCGACGTATCGGTGTCAACCGAAGGTCCGAGGCCGCGCAACGCGCCTCTGCGGCGGCCATCGCGTCGTCGACGCAGGCCCTATGATCATGCGTTTCAAATCCAATGGTCGACATATTTCGCCTCCGTAGCAGGGTTCGGTGTTGATATGTTATAACGTGTAATCTATCAAGGTTATAGTATAACATTAATAGGAGCCCGCCAATGCGCCGCCTGCTTTGCACAACCCTTCTTTTCTCTGCCGGTCTGGCCCATGCAGAGGTGCCCCGTGTCGCCACCGATATCGCGCCAATCCATTCGTTGGTGTCTATGGTCATGCAGGGTGCAGGCAGCCCCGATCTGATCATCCCGCCCGGCGCGTCACCCCACAGCTATGCCATGCGCCCCAGCGAGGCGCGCGCCGTGGCCAAGGCCGATCTGGTGGTCTGGGTCGGTCCGTCGCTGGCCCCGTGGCTCGAAGAGCCGATGAGCAGTCTGGCGCAGGGGGCCGAACGTCTGACCTTGCAAGACGTAGAGGGGATCCGCCTGCTGACCAACCGCAGCGGCGTTGCGTTCGAAGCCCATGATCACGGAGATCATGAAGGGCAGGACCATGCCGAGCATGACGATCACGGCGACCACGAAGGCCACGACGATCACAAAGGTCACGATGACCACGCAGATCATGACGACCACGACCATGACGTACATGAAGAGGCAGACGCTCACGAAGGGCACAATCATGCACCCGGCGCTCTGGACCCGCATATCTGGCTAGATCCGCAGAACGCAATCGTCTGGCTGGATGCCATCGCTGCAAGCTTGTCCGCGCAAGACCCTGAAAACGCAGCGCTTTACGCAGATAACGCTGCGCAGGCCCAAGCGCAGCTGGTAGATCTTCAAGCCGATATTCAGGCCGAGCTGACGCCGCTTCGGGGGCAGAAGTTTGTCGTCTTCCACGACGCCTATCACTATTTCGAAGCCCGCTTTGACGTTGAGGCAAGCGCTGCGATCTCTCTTAGCGATGGGGCCGCCCCCAGTGCCGCGCGTCTGGCCGAGGTACGCGATGTGGTAAAGGACACGCAGGCCGCCTGCGTCTTTACTGAGCCCCAGTTCAACGCCGGTCTGGTTGACGCACTCCAAGACGGCACGGCGCTGAAATCCGCCTCGCTTGATCCGATTGGTGCCGCGCTTGAGCCGGGGGTGGATATGTACCCTGCTTTGCTGCGCGATCTGGCCGCAGCCTTTAGCAGCTGTCTGGCAAAGTAAGCCCCGCTTTGGGCGTCAAAGCGACGCCCAAAGTTGAAACAGCAGCCCCGAGGCAAATGACCCTGTCAGTGCGATCCCGATATACAGCGCGAAGACAGGGCGTTTGACCAAGGCCCAGACGGCAATCGCCGCGGGCAGGGAGGTCACCCCGCCCGCGACCAGAAACGACAGACCCGCACCGGGGGCCATGCCCTGTCCGATCAGCCCGCCCACCAGCGGCAGCGCGGCATAGCCGTTCAGATAGGCCGGCACCCCCACCAAGGTCGCGATCCCGATCGGGGCCAGCCCGCTGCCGCCAAGGGCGCGGGTCACCGTCTCTGCGGGAATCCACGCCAGCATGAGGCTTTCCAGCAAGAACGCCAGCGTCAGCCATTTGGTCAGGAAGATCGTGGTCTTGGCGGCCTCGCGCAGGAATTTGGCGGATCGCGTCTTGTCGTGCCAGAAGGCCCAAACCACGGGTTGCGATGTGCGGACCTTCGACGCGCCACAGCCGCCATTGCCCACGCCGTCGCGCAGCGGGTCGGTCAAGCTACCCGCGCGGGACAGCAGATGCACAATGATCCCGCCAAACACCCCGAGCCCGACGGCCGCGATGGTCTTGGCCACCGCGAACTCCACCCCCAGAACGCCGGTGGTCAACACGAACATCGACGGATCCATGACGGGCGAGGCCAGCCAGAAGGCCATGACGGCGGACAGGGGCACCCCCATCGCCAGCAGCGCCGCGATCAAGGGGATCACCCCGCATGAACAGAAGGGCGACACCCCGCCGGCCAGTGCTGCAATGGCGATCATCACGGCGGGTGATCCGGTAAAGGCCCGCGCGATCAGCCCGTCGGCCCCCGTGGCACCGGCATAGGCCGCAACCGCGATGGACAGGATCAGAAACGGCGCGACATCCAGCAGGTTGGTCGCGGTAAATTGCACGCTGGTCACGGCAAGCGGCGCCTCAACGGCTGCGACAGCGGTTAACACCGCGATACAGACCAGCCACACGCGTTCTTGCGTCCAGATGTGATGGGCCAGCGACCTGAGCGGGTTACGCGCAGGGTGGGACAGGTCGGTCATGCGGCGGTCTCCTTCAAAAGTGAAACACCGGTGCAGCATTCCGAGGTGAGAAATGAAAGCGTCGCCCGCATCACGTCGAAATCCACGCGGTTGACGATGTTGCGCCCGTCGCGGCGCTGGATGATCAGCCCCGCATCGACCAATGCCCCAAGGTGATGGGCAAGGGTGGAGGGGGCCGCATTGAGATGGGCACCGATCTCTCCGACGGTCAGCGCGTCTTCACCGGCGCGGACAAGCAGGCGAAAGATCGCGAGGCGGGTATCATGGCCAAGGGCGGCGAGGGCGCGGGCAGTTGATTGATGTTCTGTCATAGCACGAAATAAAACTATAAAACTAGTTTTGTAAAGATGATTCGCATTTACCGGAGCGACAAAGAAATTGCGCCCAAGGGGGGGAACCCTTGGGCGCAGAGATTTTGAAATGAATTTGGTTGGAATAGGGTCGGGGCGTCAGGCGGCGATCTTGCCGCCGCCCTGTTTGGTGACCACAACCACCGCCGGGCGGGGGGGCATCTTGGGGTCAAAATCGGGCCAGCGCGTGGCGGGATCTTCAAAGGTGCTTTCACGCTCGAACCCGGGGATGTTCTTGGTCCCGTCCGTGCCGGGGTGTTGCACGGCGACAAACAGCGTCTCGCCGTCGTCGGTAAAGTAGGGGCCGCACATCTCTCCGCCGACGGGGCAGCGGAAGAACAGCTTGGACGTGCCGCGCGCCTCGCCTTCGGTTTCGACCGCATAGAGCCCGTCCGACTTGCCCGTCTTGGCCCAGTTGCTGCCCTGATCCGTGCTGACCCACAGGCGGCCATCGGCGTCGATGGCGCAGTTGTCGGGGCTGCCGAACCACCCGTTTTCAGAGGTTTCGGGGTTCCATTGTGCGCCCACGTCCGACACCGACGGATCGCCGCATCTCACAAGGATCGACCAGCGCCCCTGCGTTGCCGCGTGGTTGCCGCCGTCTTCCTTGATCTCGATGATGTGGCCAAAGCTGCTGTCGGCACGCGGGTTGGCGGCGTTCACCTCATCCTCTGTGCGTTTTGTGTTGTTTGTCAGCATGATATAGGCCGTGCCGTCGCCACGGGGCTGCGCGTCTTCGGGGCGGTCCATCGGGGTCGCGCCCAGCAGATCGGCCGCGATCCGCGTGTCGATCATCACGTCGCCTTGATCATTGAAGCCGTTTTCAGCCGTCAGCGGGCCTGTGCCGTGGGTCAGGGGCAGCCAGGTCACCGTGCCATCTTCGTCAAAGCGCGCGACATAAAGCGTGCCATCGCTCAGCAGTTTGGCGTTGGCCGCCCGGTCGTCCGAGACCTTGCCCCCCGAGACGTATTTATACTGGTAATCAAAGCGGTTGTCGTCGCCCATATAGATCACCAGACGCCCGTCACTGCTGACCGTGGTTTCCGCACCTTCGTGGCGGAAGCGGCCCAAAGCGGTGTGTTTGACGGGGGTAGAGGTCGGGTCCATCGGGTCCACCTCGACCACCCAGCCGAATTTATTGGGGGCGAGGGGTTCTTTATCGATGTTGAAACGGTCGTATTGCGCGCCCCAGGCGTACCACATGCCCGGCACGCCATAGCGTTTGTAGGACGCGGCTTCGGGATGGTCATCGGCGATCACGGGTTTGCCGTCGGCGTCGAGCTGGTCGCTCCAGAAATAGCCGTGGAAGTTCTCCTCGGCCATGAGCCACGTCCCCCAAGGGGTCAGCCCGCCCGCGCAGTTGTTCAGCGTGCCGATCACATTCACCCCGTCGGGGTCGTCGTTGGTCTTCATCCGCGCATGGCCCGCGGCGGGGCCGTCGATGGTCATCGCGGTGTCCAGCGGGGTGATGCGGCGGTTCATCTTGCCGTCGCGCACCACCTGCCATACCCCGGCGTCGTCCTTGGCGATTTCGACCACCGAACCACCGTGGGCGGCCATTTCAATGTCGATCAGCGCGGGCGTCATGCCGGAAAACTGGGCGCGGTCCTGACGGCCAAGTCCGGGGAACATCACCTCTTCGTTGGTGTATTCGTGGTTCACACAAAGTAAGCCACGGCTGCCATCGTCATTCAGCGGGACAAAGCCCACGTAGTCATTGTTATAGCCGAACTGCTTGAGCTGCGCCGCCGCGGTCTGGTTCATCACGTCGAATTCGGGCGCGTCGGCGGTGATCGGATCGCCCCACCGCAGCAGCACATTGGCGTCATAGCCATCGGCCACATGGTGGGTTTCGTCATTGCCCCATGCCAGTTCGTCAAAGACATAGCGGCTGTCAGCGGTGGCGGCACTTGCCTGACGCGGTGCGACCATCGCCGAGGTGCCGAACAATGCGGTTGTCGCCGTGACCCCCAGCATGCCGCGCAAGATGTCGCGGCGTCCGTAGCGCGCGTTGATCACATCGCCGATGGTGCGCTGCAGATTGGGGTTGGTGGGGATGTCGTCGAAGGCTTCAAAGGCTTCGGCCTTGTTGCCGATTTCGGGATCATCGAGGATTTGGCGACGTGTCATGGCTATTCCTTTATTGTGTCGGGCATTGCCTCTGGCATTGCGTTTGGCGAGGTGACTCGCGGTTGCGCCTTATGTCGTCGCGATGTGCTACAAATGTGTTCCGCTTTGATGACAGTTCTGTGACAGGACGCGCGGCGGTGGGCTGTGTTGCGCGCCACCCTAGCGCAGGAACGGGCAGGATGTGGGCGAAAAACGGCTGCCGGTATCCGCGGCACAGATCAGCGGGGCAGGGCGGTGGCGCAGGGCCAAATCCAAAGCCAAGGGGATGATCGGTCCTGCCCCCCTTGAACCCCCTAGGTGGCGCGATTAATCTTAAGCCAAGGTTTCGCGGGTATGGTCCGGCGAACGGCAATATCAGGCAGGCTTTATGAACGATCCACATGATACATATATGAACACGCTGGTCCCTATGGTGGTTGAACAAACCAGCCGGGGCGAACGTGCGTACGACATCTTCTCGCGTCTGCTGAAAGAGCGGATCATTTTCCTCAACGGGCCTGTGCATGACGGCATGTCGTCGCTGATCGTGGCGCAGCTTCTGCACCTCGAGGCAGAGAACCCCTCTAAGGAAATTTCCATGTATATCAACAGCCCCGGCGGCGTTGTGACCTCTGGCCTGTCGATCTACGACACGATGCAGTACATCAAACCAAAGGTGTCCACGCTGGTCATCGGGCAGGCGGCATCCATGGGGTCGCTGTTGCTGCAAGCGGGCGAAAAAGGCATGCGATTCTCGCTGCCCAACAGCCGCGTTATGGTCCACCAGCCCTCCGGCGGGTATCAGGGTCAGGCGACGGACATCATGATTCACGCGCAGGAAACGCAAAAGCTGAAAACGCGCCTGAACGAGATCTATGTCAAACACACCGGCCAGCCGCTGGAAAAAGTCGAAGCAGCGCTTGAGCGTGACAACTTCATGTCTCCCGAAGAAGCCAAAGACTGGGGCCTGATCGACGAGATCGTCGAGAACCGCGGCAAGATGGATGATCCTGATGCGCCAAAAGATGGCGACAAAAAAGGCAAGTAAATAAGGCGTGCGTGGCCCGTTATTTTGCGATTGTGGACCACGCACCGCTGGCCTAAGCTGGCACCGAGCAAAAAAATATATAGATGGCTGCCCTACGGCGGACACGATCAAACGACAGACCTGAAAGGGTTGAAATGGCTAATACTTCGAGCGGCGACAGCAAGAACACACTTTATTGCAGCTTTTGTGGCAAAAGTCAGCATGAGGTGCGCAAGCTGATTGCAGGTCCGACTGTCTTCATTTGTGACGAATGTGTCGAACTTTGCATGGATATCATCCGCGAGGAAACCAAAGCCTCGGGGCTGAAAGCCACCGATGGTGTGCCGACCCCGAAAGACATCTGTGATGTTCTGGACGATTATGTGATCGGGCAGGCGATGGCCAAACGGGTGCTGTCGGTTGCCGTGCACAACCACTACAAACGTCTCAACCACGCCCAGAAGGGTGGGGACATCGAGCTGGCGAAATCCAACATCCTGCTGATCGGGCCCACGGGCTGCGGTAAGACGCTGCTGGCGCAAACGCTGGCGCGTATTCTGGATGTGCCCTTTACCATGGCCGATGCGACGACACTGACCGAAGCGGGCTATGTAGGGGAAGATGTTGAAAACATTATCCTCAAGCTGTTGCAGGCGTCCGAATACAATGTCGAGCGTGCACAGCGCGGCATCGTTTACATCGACGAAGTTGATAAAATCACGCGCAAATCCGAAAACCCCAGCATCACCCGTGATGTGAGCGGCGAAGGCGTGCAGCAAGCCTTGCTGAAACTGATGGAAGGCACCGTGGCCTCTGTCCCGCCGCAGGGCGGGCGCAAGCATCCGCAGCAGGAATTCCTGCAGGTGGATACGACGAACATCTTGTTCATCTGCGGCGGCGCTTTCGCCGGTCTGGACCGGATCATTGCCGCGCGCGGTAAAGGGTCCGCTATGGGCTTTGGTGCCGATGTGCGCGATCAGGATGCCCGCGGCATTGGCGAGATTTTCACCGACCTCGAACCGGAAGATCTGCTGAAGTTCGGCCTCATCCCTGAATTCGTGGGCCGTCTGCCGGTTCTGGCGACGCTTGAGGATCTGGACGAGGACGCGCTGGTCACCATCCTGACCGAACCGAAAAACGCGTTGGTCAAACAGTACCAGCGCTTGTTCGAGATCGAGGATACGCAGCTGACCTTTACCGATGACGCGCTGTTGGCGATCGCGAAACGCGCCATCGAACGCAAAACCGGTGCCCGTGGTCTGCGCTCCATCCTCGAAGACATCTTGCTGAACACGATGTTCGATCTGCCCGGCATGGACAGCGTCACCGAGGTGGTCGTGAACGAAGAGGCGGTGACCTCTGACGCGGCACCGCTGATGATCCACGCCGACGCCGAGAAAGAGCCTGCAACCGCCGGCTAGGCATCGCCTGCATGTTATCTGATCAAGGTGCGCCAGCGATGGTGCGCCTTTTTCGTATCTGGCAGGGGGCCGCCGCTTTGTCGCTTGACCTTCGCAAGGGCAGGCGCTTTGACAGGGGCAGGCATGTCAGACAAGAGGCGCATCATGACAAGACGTATTTTTTCCGGCGGTGAATTCGAAGCCAAGATCGGCTACTGCCGCGCCGTTGTGGCGGGGGGCTTTGTCCATGTGGCGGGCACCGTGGGGCAGGGCGATACCGTGACCGACCAGTGCCGCGCCGCCCTTGCGACCATCGAAGGCGCCCTGCGCGAGGCTGGCTGCACCATGGCGGATGTGGTGCGCGTGAACTATTATCTACCCGACCGCGCAGAGTTCGAACCCTGCTGGCCGATCCTGTCCGAGGTCTTTGGCGACGCGCCGCCTGCTGCGACAATGATCGAATGCGGGCTGATCGACGACAAATACCGCATCGAAATCGAAGTCACCGCCTGCCTACCCGGCTGAAAACCGCGGCTATCTACCCCGAAGCCCGCTAGACCTTTGCGCGGCCTTGGTGCATATATCCATCAAAGCTTCAGGAGACCTCTATGGGCATTCTCAACTCTCTTTTGCGCGGCGTGACCTGGTGGAACGGCCAGACGCTGAACACGCAACTGTTCACGTGGCGCAAGGGCATCAAGGTCGGCGAAGACGCCGAGGGCAATGTGTACTACCGCAACGCGGACAGCAGCAAACGCTGGGTGATCTTCAACGGCGAGATCGAGGCGACGCGCGTCAACGCGGATTGGCACGGCTGGCTGCACCATTCTTGGGATGAAACCCCCGAGGCGCGTCCGCTGGCGCATAAAACCTGGGAAAAGCCCCACCAAGAGAACCTGACCGGCACCGCCCTGGCCTATGCGCCAGCAGGATCGATCCGCCGCGAAAAGCCTGCGGACCGCGGTGACTACGAGGCGTGGCAGCCCGAATAAACGCCACGCGCGCGCCCCGTGATCGGGCGCGCGCTGCTGCGGCGGCCCGGCTGTGCTGGCGACGCCCTTTGACGTTCAAGGAACCCATGTGATGCGCAAGATATTGATGATGCTCGCCATAATGGCCGCACCGGTGCAGGCACAGCAGGTGGCCAGCGCTGAAGGCGGAGTTTTGCGCGCGCTCGACAAGGTATCGGGTGTGTCGCGTGATGTTGAAATGCGCCGTGGCGAAACGGCGCGCGTGGGCAATCTGAATGTGACAATGAACGAATGTCGCTATCCGTCGGGCAACCCTGCGGGCGACGCCTATGCCGAGCTCGAGATCGTCGAGACGGGCGACGAGAACCGGCTTTTTGCAGGCTGGATGATCGCCTCTGCCCCCGCGTTGTCGGCGCTGGAGCATCCGCGCTATGACATCTGGGTCATCCGCTGCACTACGTCCTGAGCGCTGGCCGCAGCGGGCGCTGTGAAATCTGCGGTTTTCATCAACGCCATCTCTAGCCGTGCGTGATAGGCCGCGCGGGTGATCTCTTGCGCGCCAAGGGACGCCAGATGCGGGGTCAGGAACTGCGTGTCAAACAGGGTAAACCCGCCGCGGTTCAGCCGGTCTACCAGACAGGCCAGCGCGATCTTGGACGCATTGTCGCGCCTTGAAAACATGCTTTCTCCAAAGAACGCACGCCCCAGCGTGACGCCATAGACCCCGCCCACCAGCATGTCATCCTCCCAGACCTCAAGGGCGTGGGCATGACCAAGCCTATGTAGCTGGGCGTAAAGGCTGAAAATCTCGGCGTTGATCCAGGTGTCGGCGCGGTCGGCGCAGCCGGTGACAACGTCGTTGAACGCGGTGTTGGTGGTGATGGTAAAGCGCGTGCGCCGCATCGCGCGCGCCAGAGACCGCGAGATATGGAACCCGTCGAGGGGAAATACGCCCCGACGCCGCGGATCGACCCAGAAAATCTCTGGGTCGTCGCGGTGTTCGGCCATGGGGAAAATCCCGATGGAATAGCCGTGTAATAACAGCTCGGGCGTGAGGTCAGGCATTGCCCAGGTTGGTTTCAAGCCAATGCTCTAGCCAGTGGATGTTATAGTCCCCTGTCAGCACGTCCTGTTCGTCCAGCAGCGCATGGAACAGCGGCACCGTGGTGTCGACCCCATCCACGATCAGCTCGCCCAAGGCGCGACGCAGACGCGCCAGCGCTTCGGGGCGGTCGCGCCCGTGGACGATGAGCTTGCCGATCAGGCTGTCGTAATAGGGCGGGATTTTATAGCCGTCATACAGCGCGCTATCCATCCGCACACCAAGCCCGCCTGGGGCGTGATACTGCGTGATCTTGCCCGGGCAGGGCGAGAAGTTCGGCAGTTTCTCGGCGTTGATCCGGACCTCGATCGCGTGACCGTTGATCTGCAGGTCTTCTTGGGTAAAGGACATGTCCATACCGGCAGCAACACGGATCTGTTCACGCACCAGATCGACCCCGAAGATGCCTTCGGTCACAGGGTGTTCCACCTGCAAACGTGTGTTCATCTCGATGAAGTAGAATTCGCCGTTTTCATAGAGAAATTCGATCGTGCCAGCGCCGATGTAGTTGATGTTGGCCATCGCATCGGCACAGACTTTACCGATCCGCGCGCGTTCTTCGGCGGTGATCGACGGGCCGGGGGCCTCTTCGAAAACCTTCTGGTGACGGCGTTGCAGCGAACAGTCCCGCTCGCCCAGGTGGACAGCACGGCCCTTGCCGTCGCCAAAGACTTGAATCTCGATGTGGCGGGGCGTGGTCAGGTATTTCTCGATATAGACTTCGTCATTGCCAAAGTTCGATTTACCCTCGGCGCGGGCGGTCATGAAGGCACGTTCCATGTCAGCGGCGGATTGCGCCACTTTCATGCCCTTGCCCCCCCCACCGGCGGTCGCCTTGATGATCACCGGATAGCCGATTTCCTCACCGATACGCTTGGCGTCGGCCAATGTGGGCACGCCGCCGTCAGAACCGGGAACGCAAGGCACGCCAAGCTCTTTCATGGTGTCCTTGGCGGTGATCTTGTCGCCCATGATGCGGATGTGTTCCGCTGTGGGGCCGATGAAGGTCAGGTCGTGGTCTTCGACGATCTGCACAAAGCCCGCGTTTTCCGACAAGAAACCGTATCCGGGGTGGATCGCTTCGGCGCCGGTGATCTCGCAGGCGGCGATGATCGACGGGATCGACAGATAGGATTGCTGCGAAGAGGGCGGGCCGATGCAGACAGATTCGTCTGCCATGCGCACATGCATCGCATCGCTGTCAGCCGTCGAGTGAACGGCGACAGACCCGATGCCCATCTCGCGGGCCGCACGGATCACGCGCAACGCGATCTCGCCGCGGTTTGCGACTAGGATTTTTTTGAACATGGGTTTCGCCTTATTCCAGGATCACCAAAGGCGCGCCGAATTCAACGGCGGCGCCGTCTTCTACCAGGATCCGCTTGACCGTGCCGGAGCGTGGCGCTGGAATGTGGTTCATGGTTTTCATCGCTTCGACGATCAACAGCGTGTCGCCTTCGGAAACGCTTGTTCCGACAGAGATAAACGCGGGCGCGCCGGGTTCGGCTTGCATATAGACGGTGCCCACCATCGGAGAGACGACTGCGCCGGGGTGATCCGCCGGGTCGCTGTTGTCTGCGGCAGGGGCTGCTGCGGCTGCTGGCGCGGAGGCCGCGGGGGCAGGCGCTGCATATTGTGCAGGGGCCGACTGCGCCTGTTGCGGCGCGACGATTTGTTGTGGGGGTTTACGGCTGACGCGCACATTCAGGCTGTCATCCTCGGCGTAATCCCGCTTGACCTGCAATTCGGTCAGATCGTTTTCATTCAGCAACTCGGCGAGCGCCTGGATAAAAGCCACATCGGCGTCATGGGTGTTTTTTGTCATATTTTCCTCAGCCAGTCTAAGTCGATCGGGCGCTGCCTGTGCCCTTGAATTGCTGCCTTATAGGGCATGGGCGCAGCCATGAAAAGCAAGCAGTTGCCTAACGTAAGCTTGGCCGCGCAAAGCGCGGGATCGGGCAGCGGATCGGGGCGAGGGATATGGGGGATGTGACAGGGGGACGCGGGCGCGGGAAAATGCCGGTGTGAAACATATGTTTCGTCTAGTTTTCCCGCGCGCGTCGAGGCTTGGCCGTCAGATTGCCAGATATTCGGCACGCAGTTCGGCGTTGTTCAGCACCTCTTCGGCGGTGCCGTCAAACACCACGCCGCCGGTATCAAGGATCACCGCACGATCCGCGAGTTTAAGCGCACGCACCGCGTTTTGTTCGACCAGAATGGTGGTGATGCCTTGGGATTTGATCAGCGACAGGGTCTTTTCGATCTCGTCCACGATGACGGGGGCAAGCCCCTCATAGGGTTCGTCCAGCAGCAGCACCTTGATGTCACGGGCCAGCGCACGGGCAATCGCCAGCATCTGTTGCTCGCCGCCCGACAGGGTCACGCCCTCTTGCTTGCGGCGTTCCTTGAGGCGGGGGAACAACTCGTAGATGCGGTCAAGCGACCAGCCGATGGGCGGGGCGATCTGCGCCAGTTGCAGGTTTTCCTCGACCGTGAGACCCGCGATGATGCGGCGGTCTTCGGGGACCAGCGCCAGACCGTTTGCGGCGGCCTCGTGGCTGGCCATCTTGTGCAGCGGCTGGTGGTCCAGCCAGACCTCGCCTTTGCGCAACTCGGGGTCGCCGATCTGGGCGATGGCCCGCAGGGTAGAGGTTTTCCCCGCCCCGTTGCGGCCCAGAAGTGCCAGAATTTCGCCTTCGTGCACGTTAAAGCTGACGCCCTGCACGATGTAGCTTTCGCCGTAATAGGCGTGGATGTCCCAGACCGAAAGATAGGCGGGGGCGGTAGCGGCGTGGTTGGCGCTGTTCGAGAAATCGGGTTTCGTGTTCATGTTCTTGTCCTTGCAAAGCCGTGGAAGCGGGGCGACGCGGGAGGGGGGAGCCCCCGCGCGTCAGGCGGCGTCCTGGGATTCGCCCAAATACGCCTCGCGCACCTTGGGGTGGCCTTTGATGTTGTCGGGGGTGTCTTCGACCAGCGGGGTGCCTTGCGCCAACACGGTGATCCGTTCCGCCAGCGAGAACACCACATGCATGTCGTGTTCGATGATGGCGATGGTGATGTCGCGTTCGTCCTTGATCTGCTTCAGCAGGTCGATGGTATTGTTGGTATCGGCCCGCGCCATGCCCGCTGTGGGTTCATCCAGCAGCAGCAGGCGCGGATCTTGCGACAGGCACATCGCGATTTCCAACCGACGTTTGTCGCCGCGCGACATAGAGGCCGCGTGCATATGTCGCTTGTCGGCGAGCTTCATCTCGACAAGCATCTCCTCGGCTTTTTCGATCACGTCACGTTGGCGCGACATGGCCGTGAGCGCGTTCATCTGGAACGCCCCGTCACGTTTGGCAAAGCAGGGGATCATCATGTTCTCCTGTACGCTGAGATCACCAAAGATCTCGGGCGTCTGGAAAACGCGGGAAATCCCCATCTGGTTGATCTCGTAGGGTTTGCGCCCCAGCACCGACTGCCCGTCGAACATGACCGATCCGGTATCGGGGATCAGCTTGCCCACCAGACAGTTCAGCAGCGTGGATTTGCCCGCCCCGTTCGGCCCGATGATCGCATGGACCGAGTTTTCCGCGACGCTGAGGTTCACGTCGCTCAGCGCTTGCAACCCGCCGAAACGTTTGCCGACATTTTTGACTTCGAGAATGGCCATCTGTTCAGCTCCTTCTTATTCGGCTGGGGGTGTGTTGCGTTGTGCGGCGGCGTCTGCCTCGACCGATCCGGCGTTCCGGTCCTTGCGGCGGAACACGCGACCGATACGTTGACCGCCTTCGACCAGACCACCGGGCAGGAAGATCACGACCAGCATGAACAGCAGGCCCAGCGTCAGGTGCCAGCCCTTGCCCACAAAGGGGTGGATCAACATGATCAGCGTGTCTTCCAGCCCGTCCGGCATAAAGGCGAACCAACCGTGCAGCACGTTATCGTTGATCTTGGAAAAGATGTTTTCAAAGTACTTGATAAAGCCCGCGCCCAGAACCGGCCCCAGTAGGGTGCCCGCACCCCCAAGGATGGTCATCAGCACCACCTCGCCCGAGGCGGTCCACTGCATCCGTTCGGCACCGGCAAGCGGGTCCATTGCGGCCAGCAGGCCACCGGCCAGACCGGCATACATGCCAGAGATGACAAAGGCCGCCAGCGTGTAGGGTTTGGTATTCAGGCCCGTGTAGTTCATCCGTTGCTGGTTCGATTTCACCGCCCGCAGCATCATGCCGAAAGGCGACCGGAAGACGCGGATCGAGATATAGAACGCCAGCAGCATGATCACGGCACACAGGTAATACCCGACCGAGAAGGTGAAGGACCACGCCCCGAAATCCAGCGTCGTCGCCGCATTCATCTGCGCCCCGAACAGATTGGGGTAGCTGGGTGCATTCGCCCCATCAAGGATACGCGGATCGCTCAGCGCGATTTGCAGGCCGGTTTCCCCGTTGGTGATCGGCGTCAGCACCGAATAGGCAAGGTTGAACGACATCTGCGCAAAGGCCAGCGTCAGGATCGAAAAGTAGATCCCCGACCGGCGTAGCGAGACAAAGCCGATCACGACAGAGAACAGCCCCGCCACGATCAC
Organism: Sulfitobacter pontiacus; assembly: GCF_040790665.1. NCBI lineage: Bacteria > Pseudomonadati > Pseudomonadota > Alphaproteobacteria > Rhodobacterales > Roseobacteraceae > Sulfitobacter > Sulfitobacter pontiacus. Next base: position 2,449,767 of record NZ_CP160849.1, read on the forward strand.
GGACAAAAGGATCGCGGGGATCACGTTCATCGACAAGAGCTTCATCATCCACACGGCAGAGTAGGAACCGACCCCCAGAAAGGCCGCGTGACCAAAGGAGAGGTATCCGGTCAACCCGAACAGAATGTTGAACCCGATGGCAAAGATGCCAAAGATCACAAAGCGCTGCATCAAGTCGGGGTAGCCCGCGTTGAACTGCGCCAGCCCTGATCCGGCGGGGAAGGGGTTGAGGATGATAGGGGCTGCCATGGTCAGGAATGCCACCACCAACAGCAGGAGAAAGTCTTTTTTCGTGAGTGAGTGCATGGGTTATTCCTCCATCACGCCTTTGCGGCCCATCAGGCCACGGGGGCGTGTCAGCAAGATGAGTATCGCGACAACGTAAATGATGATCTGGTCAATGCCGGGCAGGATGTTCTTGACCTCGTTCATGGAGGCAAAGCTTTCCAGAATGCCCAGCAAGAACCCCGCCAGCACGGCACCGGGCAGCGACCCCATGCCGCCGACCACGACGACCACAAAGCTCAGGACCAGAAAATCCATACCCATGTGGTAGTTGGGCGAATTGATCGGCGCGTACATGACACCGGCCAGACCGGCGACCGCGGCGGCGATGCCGAACATGATGGTGAAACGTTTGTCGATGTTGATGCCCAGCAGACCGACGGTCTCGCGGTCGGCCATACCGGCGCGCACAACCATCCCGAAGGTGGTGAACTGCAAGAAGGCAAAAACGCCGCCGATGATCACGGCCGAGAAGGCGAAATAGATCAGACGCCAGTAGGGGTAGATGATCGCATTGGGATCAAAGCCCAGCATCACGCCAAAGTCGAACGACCCGCGAAACGCCTCCGGGGCGGAGGTGGGGATCGGGTTCGCGCCGTAGAAATACTTGATCACCTCTTGCAGCACGATCGCCAGACCGAAGGTCACGAGGATCTGGTCGGCATGGGGGCGCTTGTAGAAATGTTTGATCAACCCGCGCTCCATGACAAAGCCGATGGCCAGCATGATCGGCACGGCAAAGAGGATCGACAGGGGAACGGACCAATCCAGCATCCAAGCACCGGCGGTCTCTCCGAACCAGTCCTTGATATAGAGAATGTCCTCGTATTTCGGCTTGCCCAGAAAATCGACGCCGGAGGGTTCCGATGCCTTATGGCTGAGCGTGAAAATCTTGCTTAGCGTGACGGCGCAGAAGGCACCGATCATGAACAGCGCCCCATGGGCAAAGTTCACGACACCCAGCGTGCCGAAAATCAACGTCAGACCAAGCGCGATGAGCGCATAGGCTGAACCTTTGTCCAACCCGTTAAGAAGTTGCAAAAGAATGGCGTCCATCGCGGTGCCCTCGAATTTTTAAGAAGTGAAAGGCGGAAAAGCCCGCCGGCAAGGTAAGGCAGGGGTCGCCCCCTGCCTTAGACTTGATTTACGCGCCGGGGTTGCAGTCGCCCAACTCGCCGCCCGCAAACATCGGGTGGTCAGGTGCATAGGTGACCTGATCGGCTGGGGTGACTTCGACGATTTCCACGAGATCGAATTCATTCTCGGGGTTCTCTTTGCCGCGCACGACCACAACGTCCTTAAAGCACTGGTGGTCATCGGCGCGGTACAGCGTCGGGCCGTTGCCCAGACCGTCGAACTCGAACCCGGCAAGGGCTTCGCCGACGGCGCAGGGGTTGAACGAACCGGCACGGGCCACCGCATCCGCGTACAGCAGCGTCTGCGCATAGCAGGTCTGAGCCGCCTGGCTGGGGGGGAAGCCGTATTTTTCGCCAAAGGACTGAACGAAAGCGTTGGTGCCTTTGTAGCGGTCGCCCATCTGGTTCTCGAGCTTCCAGTCCCAGTTCTGCGAGCCGACGATACCGGTGATATTCTCACCTGCACCACGGGCCATCAGCTCTGAATAGAGCGGCACGACGATCTCGAAGTTCTTACCGTTCACCTGCTTTTCGCGCAGGCCGAACTGCACGGCGTTGGTCAGCGAGTTGACCATGTTTCCGCCGTAGTGGTTGAGCACCAGAACATCCGCACCGGAGTTCAGGACAGGGGCGATATAGGACGAGAAATCGGTCGCGGCGAGCGGCGTGCGCACGTCGTTGATGGTTTCCCAACCCATGGCTTCGGTCGCGGCCTGAATGGATTCCTGCTGCGTCCAGCCCCATGTGTAGTCGGCTGTCAGGCTATAGACCTTGCGGTCGTCGCCATAGAGATTCTTCAGCACCGGAGCGAGCGCCGCAGCGGACATGTAAGCGTTAAAGAAGTGGCGGAAGCCGTTGGCTTTCTTGTCTTTACCCGTGGTGTCGTTCGAATGGGTCAGACCCGCCATAAAGATCACGCCGGCCTCTTGGCACAGGCCCTGCACCGCAACCGCCACGCCCGAGCTTGAGCCGCCCGAGATCATGATCGCGCCGTCTTTCTGGATCATCGACTGCGCCGATGCGCGGGCCGCGTCCGATTTGGTCTGCGTGTCGCCGGTCACGAACTGGACTTTCTTGCCCATGATCCCGTTACCTTCCAGCGCCTTCGAGCTGAAGGTGTTCAGCATACCGCCGTCGCCCTGACCGTTCAGGTGCTCGACCGCCAGCTCGAACGCGCGCAGCTCGTCTGCGCCTTCGTCCGCGTAGGGGCCCGATTGGGGTACGTTAAAGCCAAGCGTCACCGTGTCGCCCGTTGGCGCGTTGGTAAAGCCGGAATGCGCGGCCGCGCTAAGATACGTCGGCAGCGCCAGACCGGCCCCGGCAGCAGCGCCGGTTTTGATCACGCCACGACGCGTCAAGTTAGAAAATGACATGTATTTCCTCCCAAATGTTGAAATCACGGCCCGATTATTTTTCCGGGTCCATGATGCACAGAGGTGCAAATATGATATGAGGGGAAAACTGAAAACCGATCAACAAGCCCCTTGATAAAAACAACTATTCTGTAAATATATTCGCACAGATTGAGGGGGAGTTGTAAATTTAATGATATTGCAGCGCAGAAAGCCGTTGATAACGCGATATAATTCGCGCGGGGGTGCCGCGTGACCCGCGATGCGCTGACCGGCAGCCGTATCCGTGAACGTCGGGTGATGGCGGGGCAGAAACAGGCGGACCTTGCCAAGCGGATCGGCATCTCGGCCAGCTATCTGAATCTTATTGAACACAACCGTCGCAGAATCGGCGGGAAACTGCTTCTTAACATCGCCGCCGCCCTTGGGGTGGAGCCGACGGCGTTGACCGAAGGGGCCGAGGCGGCGCTGATCGCTACCCTGCGCGAGGCGGCGGATGATGCGCGGCTCAGCGGGCCGGAGGCGACCCGCGCCGATGAATTTGCCGGGCGGTTCCCGGGCTGGGCCGATGTGCTGGCCAACGCGCAGCGCCGGATCGCCACGTTAGAGCGTACGGTCGAAACCCTGACCGACCGGCTGGCCCATGACCCGCATCTGGCGGCCTCTATGCACGAACTGCTGACGACCGCTGCCGCGATCCGGTCCACCGCGTCGATTTTGGCCGATACCAAAACGCTTGAACCCGAATGGCGCGACCGGTTTCACATCAACATCGATCAGGACAGCCGTCGCCTTGCCGATAGCGCGCAGGCGCTTGTGGGCTATCTTGAGGCCGACCCCGAAATCACCCCCGCCGCCGATTCCCCGCAAGAGGAGGTAGAGGCGTTTCTGGCCGCGCATCGCTATCGTTTTGCCACGCTCGAGGTCACCGAAGGGGATGCGGATGCTATCGACAAGCTGATCCAGACCGCCCCCGAGTTGCAAAGCGTGGCCGCGCGTCACATCGCGCGCGATGTGTTGCAGCAGATCGCCATCGATGCCGAAGCCCTGCCGATCACGCGGCTGACACAGGCTCTTGACCGGCTTGGACCCGACCCCGTGGCGCTTGGTGCAGAGCTGCGCCAGCCCGTGGCCCGCGTCTTGCGGCGCATGGCAACGGTGCCGGAACTGGGGGCAGGGCTGGTGATCTGCGACCGGTCGGGCACGTTGATCTTTCGCAAATCCATCGACGGTTTCGTCGTGCCGCGCTTTGGGGCCTGTTGCCCGCTTTGGCCGCTGTTTGCCGTTCTGGGCAGCCCGGGCATGGTGCAGAAACAACGGGTCGCGCAATTGGGGCGGGGCCATTCTGCCTTTGACTGTTTTGCCACCTGCGAAACCCAAAATGTGCGCGATTACAACGCGGTACCCTTGCTTCATTCGGTGATGTTGATCCTGCCTGCGGGGCCGGACAGCGCGCCCGCGCTTGATGTGGGGGCCACCTGTCGCGTCTGCCCGCGTGCGCAATGTCCGGCGCGGCGCGAACCGTCGATCCTGAATGACGGGGTATAGCGCGGGGCAACAGGCTTTTGACAGGGCAGGGTTTTCCGTGCATCTTGCCGCTCGGCCTACCGAGATCGCGGCACAAGCGACCAGGGCCACAGGGAGGGATTTTGCCAATGGGCAAGCATGTGGTGCTCGTGGAAGACGAGACGAACATCGCCGAGGCGATACGATTTTTACTCGGCCGTGAGGGCTGGCGCGTCGAAACGCTGGCCAATGGCGCGACAGCCGTGGAGGTGATCCGCAAGGCCAGCCCCGATCTGGTGATGCTGGATGTGATGCTGCCGGGCAAAAGTGGTTTCGAAATCCTGAAAGAACTGCGAGCGGATGCGGCGCTGGCCGATCTGCCGATCCTGATGCTGACCGCCCGCGGCCAGACCCGCGACCGCGAAATCGCGCTAGAGGCCGGGGTCAGCCGGTTTATGACCAAACCGTTTTCCAACGCCGATATGCTGGCAGCCGTGCGCGATCTGACCGCCGCAGGCACCGCAAAAGCATGAGCAAGCCCCCCGGCTCGCCGCTGTTTCTGGAACGGCGCAGCTACCGGTTTCGCCGCATGATGGATGCCGTCCGGCTGCTGCCCTTGCTGGTGCTGGCCTTCTGGATGGTGCCGCTGCTCTGGCCTGTGCAGGATGCCCCCGTCGGCGCGGCCGTGCCCATGTCGCACGCGCTGCGCTATGTCTTTGGCGTCTGGCTGGCGGGCATCGTCTTGTGCTTTCTGCTCTGGCGGCGCACGGCGCGGCAGATTGCTCAGGAAGCTCAAGACTGATGGTGTCGCTGAACCAGTTGGTTGCGGTCTGTCTGCTTTATGTGGTCGGGCTCTTTGCCGTGGCCTTCGCGGCAGAGCGTGCGGCGGCACGGGGGCGGGGCGACTGGCTGTTGCGCTCTCCGCTGGTCTATACGCTGTCGCTGTCGATCTATTGCACCGCGTGGACGTTTTACGGTGCCGTAGGCTATGCCGCGCGGTCGGGGTTGGAGTTCGTGACGATCTACCTTGGCCCGTCGCTGGTGATGATCGGCTGGTGGTGGGTGCTGCGGCGGTTGGTGCGCATCGGGCGGTCGCATCGGGTGACCTCTGTCGCGGATCTGATTTCTTCGCGCTACGGCAAATCGAACCTGCTGGCGATCTTGGTCACCATCATGGCGGTGATCGGGGTGACGCCCTATATCGCGCTGCAACTTCAATCGGTTACCCTGTCTCTGTCGATCTTTGCCAGCGCCGAGCCGGGGGTGACGCCGGGCAGCGACCCGCTGAATTCCGCACAGGCGGCCTTTTGGGTCGCGGTGGGGCTGGCGCTATTCACCGTGCTCTTCGGCACCCGCAATCTCAACGTGAATGAACGCCACCACGGCGTGGTCATCGCCATCGCTGTCGAGGCGGTGGTCAAGCTGCTGGCCCTCCTGGCCGTCGGCGTTTTCGTGGTCTGGGGGCTGGCGGGCGGCGTCGATCAGGCGCTGGCGCAGATCGACCGGTCGGCCCTTGGTCAATGGCAGGTCGAGGGCGGCCGTTGGGCCGCGCTGACGCTGCTGGCCGCTGCCGCCTTCATCTGCCTGCCGCGGATGTTTCAGGTGCTGGTGGTGGAGAATGACGACGAACGTCACCTGCAAACCGCCAGCTGGGCCTTCCCGCTGTATCTCATGCTGATGAGCCTGTTTGTCGTGCCGATTGCCGTGGTCGGGCTGGACCTGCTGCCCGAAGGGTCGAATCCCGATCTGTTCGTGCTGAGCCTGCCGCTCAGCCAAGGGCAAAACAGCCTTGCGATGTTTGCCTTTCTGGGGGGCTTTTCCTCGGCCACGTCGATGGTGATCGTGGCGACGCTGGCGCTGTCGACGATGGTGAGCAACCATATCGTCATGCCGATCTGGCTCACCTACGGGCAGAACTCGGTGCAGCAATCGGGTGATGTGCGTCATGTGGTGATCCTGTCGCGGCGGCTGTCGATCCTGCTGATCATCTCGCTGGGGTATTTCTATTACCGTCTGTCGGGCGGCGGCGGTGCGTTGGCGGCGATCGGGACGATCTCTTTCGGGGGGGTCGCGCAGTTCCTGCCGGTGTTGCTGGGCGGTATCTTCTGGCGCGGGGCCACGCGCACGGGGGCCGTCTGCGGGCTAAGCGTGGGCTTTGCGATCTGGGTCTATACGATGCTCTTGCCCAGCTTTGGCGCAGGCGCGGCGCTATCGGTTGCGACCTTTCAGGACGGGCTGTTCGGCATGACCTGGCTGCGCCCCGAAGCCTTGTTTGGAATCAACGGTTTGGACCCCACTGTTCACGCAGTGATCTGGAGCCTTTCGCTCAACGCGCTGGTCTTTGTCGCCGTGTCCCTGTTCAGCTTTCCCGCCCCTGTCGAGCGGCTGCAAGGCGCGCAATTTGTCAATATCTTCGACCATTCCACCGCCGCCCGCGGGTGGAGCGCGTCCGTCGCGGCCAGCGAGGATCTGATGATCATGGCGCAGCGGATTTTGGGCCCCGCCGAGGCGCAGGGATTTTTCCGCGCGCAAGCCCAGTTGCAGGAAAAATCGGATGGTTTGCCAGAGCCCACGCCGCGTTTTGTCCAGGCGCTGGAGCGTGAATTGGCGGCCTCGGTCGGGGCGGCGACGGCCCATGCGATGGTGTCGCAGCTGGTTGGCGGTGCCTCTGTCTCGGTGCAGGATCTGCTGGCGGTGGCGGACGAATCGGCGCAGATGCTGGAGTATTCAAGCCAGCTTGAAATCAAATCGCGCGAGCTGACCGATACCGCCGCGAAGCTGCGCCGCGCCAATGACAAGCTGACGCAACTGTCGCATCAGAAAGACAGTTTTCTGAGCCAGATCAGCCATGAACTGCGCACGCCCATGACCTCTATCCGGTCGTTCTCCGAGATTCTGCGCGACGCCCAGGGGCTGGGGCCCGAGGAAAAGACGCGCTATGCCTCGATCATCCACTCCGAAACCATCCGGCTGACGCGGTTGCTGGACGATCTGCTGGACCTGTCTGTGCTGGAAAACGGCGAGGTATCGTTGAACCGTCAGCGCGGGTCGCTGCGCGATGTGCTGGATCAGGCCGTGACCACAGCGCGCGCCGCCAATACCCGCGCGATTACCATCGACCGCGATCTGCCAGGGGAGGAGGTGATGTTGGAGACGGATCTGGACCGACTGGTGCAGGTTTTCATCAACCTTATCACAAATGCGCAGAAGTATTGCGTTGCCGACGACCCTCAGCTGTCGATCCGCGCCCACCAGCAGGGGCCTCGCATCATTGTGGACCTGATCGACAATGGCGCGGGGATCGATGCTGCGTCTCAGGAATTGATTTTCGAAAAGTTTAGTCGTTTGCCCGGGCAGGGCGGCGAGGGGGCCGGTCTGGGACTGGCGATATGCCGCGAGATTATCAAACGTTTGCAGGGGGATATCTCGTATCTTACCGAAGTGTCGGGCACCGGTTTTCGGGTTGAACTGCCGTTGGCGCAGAACGGGGCCTAGCAATTTTTTCGGTTCTCTAAAGGGAATCGTAACCTCTCTGCATCATTTCATAGGGGTGAAATGGCAGTGAAGGAGGCGTGCGATGGTGTAAGGGATGTGAGTTTCGTCGGTTGATGCCGGTGACATCAGATGCGGGGTGACAGCGCCGTTTTGGCGCTATCCGTTGGTATGGCTTCTGCAACGGCGCGGCTGGCCTGATCCTTGGCGGATCAACCGGTGGCGCGTTGACTTCGGCGCGTTGCGGTTACGCGTAGGGGGCGCTGAGCACGCCGCGCATGTGGCTTAGGTCGTAGCCACCAGCCCGTGCGGCCTCAATCAGCGCGTCTGCCGGTTGTTCGCCTGCCTGACCCAAGGCCCAAGCGATGGTCGACCGTGTGCCCGAGGCGCAATAGGCCATAACAACCTCGTCCTGCGCCACGCCGATCTCGCGGTTACGGGCAATAACATCTGGGGTCATCGTTTGGTGCGTCAGCTCTTGCACCGCAAAGCGCAGTCCAGCCGCCTCTGCCGCGGCCTGGATGGCGGCATGCTGATGGCTGGGGGGCACTTCCGCGTCGGGACGGTTGCACAGGATCAAGGTAACGCCAGCCTCTTTGATCGCCTCCATATCGGAGGGGTCGATCTGAGGGGCAGCAAAGAAGCGGGGGGTGATTTGACGAATATCCATAGTTTGACTTATCCAGCCGCCCGCGTTGTGTCTAGTATCCGCCGCGCTTTGGGGGCGATCATCATACCCGCCAGCATGGTGATCAGAAAAATCAGGCCCCCCAAGCCGCCAAACCCAAGCGACGCCAGGGCAGGCCCCGGGCACAGCCCGACCAGCCCCCATCCCGCGCCAAAGAGCACGGCCCCCACGATCAGCTTGCGGTCCAGCCGCGGGTCGGGGCGTTCGGGGAAATCACCGCCCACCACGGGCCGCCGCCCACGGGTGAACGCCCAAGCGACCGCCATCGGCAAAATGGCCCCGCCCATGACAAAGGCGAGCGTCGGATCCCAATCCCCGAAGAAATCCAGAAACCCCTGGACCTTTTGGGTATCGGTCATGCCCGACAGATATAGCCCGGTGCCAAACAAAGCCCCGGCGAGGGCGGCAAGCATATTGCGCATCTCAGACCCCTCCGACAAGGGCGCGCAGGGCGACAACCATCAGCGCGCCTGCCGCGATATAAACGAGCGTCGCAACGATACCGCGTGGGCTCAGCCGCGAAATGCCGCAGACCCCGTGACCCGAGGTGCAGCCATTGCCGATGCGCGTGCCCAGCCCGACCAGCAGACCGGCCGCGCCGACCAGCCACAGGTTCTCTGTCAGGTTGGTGGTCGCAGGGACGGGGGCGAAGGATGCTATCACCGCAGGGAAGATGATCAGCGCCGCCAGAAAGCTGCCGCGTTCGGCCCAAGCGCCGCGCGCCGATCCGTCCACCAGCCCGCCGATAATGCCGCTGGCCCCCATGATGCGGCCGTTGCCCAACAGGTAGACCGCAGCGCCGCCGCCAATCATCAGGCCGCCAATCAGGCCCCAAATCCAATCTGCTTCAATCATATGCTATATCGCCCTTTCGTACCGCCGTAAGCGGCGGGTGTCGGGAAAACATATAATGAATGCTGAATGTGTGGCAAGCCGCAAGCGCGAGGTTGACGCTGTGTTGGTCTCCGAGCGCTTGCTATCTATAGAGACAGGGGCGTTATCTATAGAGACAGAGGCAGAAAGTGGCCGTCACTTGCCTTAGCCGAGGATGATACCGACTACGACCATCATCAGCCCGATCACCGACAGCAGCAATGCGCCAAGGTTCATCGGCAGCACTTTTTGCAGGACGATCCGCATCTCTTCTTCGGGCAGGGCGGCGCGTTTGGCACGGGCCACGCGCAGGATACACCAGACAAGCCCGACCAACCCTACAAAGGAGATCGCCGCGCCCGCCCAGATCAGGACGTCAAAGAGTGAAAGAGATGCATTTTCCATAGGCCGCGAGCTATCCGAATTCCGCCCAATGGGCAAGAGTGGCTTGCGGCAGCGCAGGCACGCGGGTAGTCAATGCGCTGACCCATTCAAGACATAGGACGCCCCAGATGAGCGACAGTGCCACCAATCCCGAATCCCAAGACGCCATCGGTGATGCCACATATCGCGTGACCGCGAATGAGCTGCGCCAGTTCGTAGAGCGGATCGAACGGCTGGATGCCGAGAAGAAAGACCTCGCCGAACAGCAAAAAGAGGTCATGGCCGAGGCGAAATCCCGCGGTTACGACACCAAGGTGCTGCGCAAGATAATCGCTCTGCGCAAGCGTGAAGCGGATGATATCGCCGAAGAAGAAGCCGTGCTTGAGATGTATAAAGAAGCGCTTGGCATGTCCTGAGCCGGATGCGGTGCCTCGGGGGCTGATTATGCGCCCACTGGACGCCGCGCGAGACGTTTAATGCCATCGGTACGCGGGGGCAGGGGGCAATTCGCCCCGTCCCACGGGACCCCGCCGCCAAATCCGCTTGCGCCCAAGCGCAGGCCCCAATAGAAGAGCGGAAATTTTTCCGCCCGCGCCCCGCAATGCGCGGCCTTACCCTATGGAGCAAACATGCAGGTCAACGAGACGCTGAACGAAGGTCTGAAACGCGGCTATGCCATCACTGTGACAGCAGCTGAGCTGGAGGCCAAGGTCAACGAAAAGCTGGCCGAAGCGCAGCCCGAAGTCGAGATGAAGGGTTTCCGCAAAGGTAAAGTGCCAATGGCGTTGCTGAAAAAGCAATTCGGCCAAAAGGTTATGGGCGAAGCAATGCAGGAAAGCATTGATGGCGCCATGCAAGAGCATTTTGAAAAATCCGGCGATCGCCCTGCGATGCAGCCCGACGTCAAAATGGCGAATGAAGACTGGAAAGAAGGCGACGACGTCGAGGTCACCATGACCTACGAAGCACTGCCCGAGATCCCAGAAGTCGACCTGTCGTCCATCACGCTGGAAAAAATGGTTGTCAAAGCCGATGACGCCGCCGTTGAAGAGGCGCTGGCCAACCTGGCAGAGACCGCACAGGACTTTGAAGCCCGCGAAGAGGGTGCCAAGGCAGAAGACGGCGACCAGATCACATTCGATTTCCTCGGCAAAGTAGACGGCGAAGCCTTTGAAGGCGGCGCGGCGGAAGATTACCCGCTGGTGCTGGGCTCCAACTCCTTCATCCCCGGTTTCGAAGAGCAGCTGGTCGGTGTTGTAGCAGGCGACGAGAAAGACGTAACGGTTTCCTTCCCGGAAGATTACCAAGCACCTCATCTCGCCGGCAAAGAAGCCGTGTTCGAGTGCAAGATTAAAGAAGTGAAAAAGCCTGTTGCCGCGAAAGTGGACGACGAGCTGGCCAAGAAATTCGGTGCCGAAGATCTGGCCGCGCTGAAATCCCAGATCGCAGAGCGTCTGGAAGCGGAATATGCCGGTGCGTCGCGCGCTGTCATGAAACGCGGTCTGCTGGACGAGCTGGACAAGCTGGTCAGCTTTGACCTGCCGCCGTCGCTGGTCGAAGCCGAAGCAGGCCAGATCGCGCACCAGCTGTGGCACGAAGACAACCCCGACGTTCAGGGCCATGACCACCCGGAAATCGAAACCACCGACGAGCACAAGAAGCTCGCCGAGCGCCGCGTGCGTCTTGGCCTGCTGCTGGCCGAGCTGGGTCAGAAAGCCGAAGTTCAGGTCACCGACGCGGAAATGACGCAAGCGATCATGAACCAGGCACGTCAGTACCCTGGTCAGGAACGTCAGTTCTTTGAATTCGTTCAGCAAAACCAGCAGATGCAACAGCAGATGCGCGCTCCTTTGTTCGAGGACAAAGTCGTTGATCACGTGTTTGAACAGGCGACATTGAACGAGAAAGAAGTGTCGAAAGAAGACCTGCAGAAAGCCGTAGAAGAGCTGGAAGACGAATAAGTCTTTCCCCTTTTTCGGTATGACAAAGATCAAAGCCGTCCCGATTGGGGCGGCTTTTTTCGTTAGACGGCTGGGGAGTTATTCGTTTTAGTGCAGCAAAATGCGGCAGTTCCGATCAAGGGGAGGGTGGTAGACACATGTCAGATCAAGCCAGCAACAGGGCGCGCCGCGCCGCGAGAGCAAAGACACCCCTGACCGAGGAGGAGCGCAAAGCCCGCCGGCGTGCGAAGCGGAACCTGCGTCAGGCCGAGGCGATGGGTTTTCTCAAGGGGGTGACGGCGATGCTGAAGCCTGGCGATCTGGCGATGGACTGCGGGGCCAATGTGGGTGTCGTGACCCGTTTGTTGGCCGACACAGGCGCCGAGGTGATCAGCTATGAACCCGACCCTTATGCGTTTGAACAGCTCACGACGGCTGTGAAAGACCGCGCGAACGTGCGTCTTGTCAACGCGGCGGTTGGGGCTAGCTCGGGCACTGTGCGGCTGATGCGGGCTGCGAACTTTGACGACAATATGAAGGGGGCATCGGTCAAAAGCACAATCGTCGACGGCGGGCGTACGATTGACGCAGGCAATTATGTCGATGTCGCATTGCTCAATTTTCTGGAAATCATCAGGGCTGAAATCGATAAACGCGGCGAGATCGCTTTTGTGAAGATGGACATCGAAGGCGCGGAGCTTGATCTGCTTGAGGCGATGGATGCAGCGGATTTGATCAAGGGGATCAGGTGCTTGGTCGTGGAGACCCATGAGCGCAAGTTCGCGGATCTCAGACCGAGGTTCCGCGCGCTGCGCGAAACCTTTGCTGCGAAATACCCTGCGCGACAGGTGAACCTCGACTGGATCTGAGAGAGGCACACCTGCGCCCATGGGGCAGCGCGGCGCGCCTTAGGGGGCTCAGCCTTTGCGCAGGCCGGTTTCAACCAGCATACCGCGCCGTTTGGCCTCGTAATAATAGCCGCGGGCGTACCACTTGATTGCGGTGGCGTGATCGCCATCAGACAGCAGCCAAGCGCCGCGCAGGTATTTGACGCCGTATTTCAAGTTTACATCAGGATCGAGAAGATCGCCGGCATCGCCGCGAAACCCCATGCCGCGTGCGGTGGCGGGCAGGATTTGCAGCAGGCCGAAGTAGGGCCCATTGCGGGCCTCTGGACGGTGGGTGCTTTCACGGATGGCAAGACGGTGGACCAACGGGCGGGGGACGTCGTAGTGGTCGGCCCATTTGTTGATCAGCCCGCGCAGCTCGGGCGTCTCGTTGGGATAGAGCGGCAGCTTGCGGGGCGCGGGGGCGGGCTCTGGCGCGGTACTGGCGCAGGCAGAGAGGGCAGGTGTGCAAAGCAACATCTGGCAAAGGGAACGACGTGTGAGGGCGATCATGCGTGTGACTCGCATCGTTGACGGGAGCCAAATGCTTACAACGCCGGGGGCACCGCGCAACAAGGGCAGCGCCGGATGGGCAGAGGGTCGCTTAGCACAGGGCGGCATATTGCCGATGTCGCAATGAAAAACGCCGCCGCTGAGAGGTCAGCGGCGGCGTTTCATTTGGAATCAGATCGGAAGGCTTAGGCTTGCGCTTCGTCTTCGTCTGTTTTCTCGACAGCTTCTGCCAGATCGTCGTCGTCGGATGCGGCGGAGCCGATATCGTCGAACAGTTCAGAGATCTCGAATTCGGCTGCAGCTTCTTCTTCTGCGGCCAGTTCCTGGATCGACTTGCCTGCGGCCTGAAGCTCGGCCTCTTCAGGGGAACGTGCAACGTTCAGCTGAATGGTGGCTTCGACTTCGGGGTGCAGGATGACGGTGACGTCATGCAGGCCCAGGTCTTTGATCGGGCTGCCCAGAACGACCTGTTTGCGGTCGATGGTGAAGCCTTCGGCTGTAGCAACGTCTGCCGCGTCACGGGTCGTAACCGAACCGTAAAGCGCACCCGAATCGGAGGCGGAGCGGATGACGATGAACTGCTGACCGTTAAGCTTGTCGGACAGTGCTTCGGCTTCTTTTTTGGTCTCGAGGTTTTGTGCCTCAAGCTGGGCTTTCTGACCTTCAAAGGCTTCGATGTTGGCTTTGGAAGCCGACAGCGCTTTGCCTTGGGGCAGCAGGAAGTTGCGTGCGTAGCCGGGCTTTACGTCCACGACTTCGCCCATTTGGCCCAGTTTGGCCACACGTTCCAGAAGGATAACTTGCATGTGCTTTCTCCTTACTTAACGGCGTAGGGCAGCAGGGCGAGGAAGCGGGCGCGTTTGATGGCACGGGCCAATTCACGCTGCTTTTTCGCGGAGACTGCGGTGATGCGGGAAGGAACGATTTTGCCGCGCTCAGAGATGTAGCGCTGCAGAAGACGTGTGTCTTTGTAATCGATTGCCGGTGCGTTGTCGCCCGAGAAGGGGCAGACCTTACGACGGCGGAAAAATGGTTTAGCGGCCATGGTTTATGTCCTTTATTGCAAGCTGATGATCAACGACGTTCGCGGCGTTCGCCACGCTCGGGGCGCTCGTCACGTTTCTGCATCTGAACCGATGGCAGCTCTTTGTGCTCATCAACTTTGATGGTCAGAACGCGCATCACGTCATCATGCAAACGCATCAGGCGTTCCATTTCCTGTACGGCGGTCGCTGGTGCGTCCGAACGCAGGAAGGCATAGTGGCCCTTGCGGTTTTTGTTGATCTTGTAGGCCATCGTTTTAACGCCCCAGTATTCGCTGTCGACGAGCTTGCCGTCGTTGTCAGCCAAAACTGTGCCAAAATGTTCGATAAGGCCTTCTGCTTGCGTGTTGGACAAGTCCTGACGCGCAATCATAACATGCTCATAAAGCGGCATGTGCACTCCTATTTATATCAAGGCGCATTTCATAGGCAGGGCATTTGCGTTTTGCGGCCCCACCACGAGAGTCTGCGCGGTTCAAAAGATGATGCAAAACGAAGGGCCGATATACACGGTTTTGCAGGCAGGGCAAGGGTGCGTTGGCGCTATGGCACGGGCGTCTATCGATTTGGGGCGGATGATCCTTTGAAAAGTACCACTTCGATCACGGTCGCGCCTCTTTTTCGTCATGAACCCATACGAGAACTGAAGCGGAGATCACACGGTTAAGCAAGGTTTATCAGAGCAATGGGCGCAGTTACGAATTTCTCCGCGGATAGTCTTCAGTTTTCGGCACAGGCCGGAATGGTAGATGGCTCTCGGGCGGTGGTGCGCAGCCTCCAGCGGTTGTTGGGGGCGGCCTTGGTGCTGGCGGCGTCGGGGTTGTGGCTGACGCCGGGGTCGAACTTTGGGTCAGATGTGATGCTGTTCAAGGTCGGGCTGTCGGCGGTGTCTGTGATGTTGGGGGCAAGCCTTTTGCTGTCGGGGCAAAAGCCGGCGCTGCCCGAGATCCAGATCGACACGCTGCGGCGCGAGCTGCGTCTGGTGCGTCCGCGCACGGTGGGGGCGCAACGGGTGCTGCAACGCTGCAGTTTTGGCGATCTGGGACGCGTGGAGCGTATTGGCCGCAACTTCCACTTCTGGGACACGCGCGGCAATTTCATCGTTGATGTCCATATTGCAGAGCGCCGCGTGGTCGATAACCTGACCTTTAGCCTGCGCGACTCCGGTCAGGCGATCTGAGCGCAGCGCGGCCGTTATGTGCGTGTTTATCGCATGTCTGACGCGCGACTGTTCGCCAATGCGCACTAACTGTTGAACACTGCTGGGTTGCTGAAACGCTGAAATGCTTCATGTATGGTGCAGACAAACGCCAACAGGAGTATTCCAATGACCATGAAGTCTGTCCTTCTCGCTACCGCCCTGACACTGGGTGCCACCTCTGCTTTCGCCGCCGAGAAATATGTGCTGGACGCAAGCCACAGCCAGATCGTTTTCACCTATAACCACCTTGGGTTCTCGACCACCACGTCGATGTTCAGCGGTTTTGACGGTGAAATCATGCTGGACGAGGCAGAGCCCGCGAACTCCTCTGTCTCCGTATCTTTCCCGGTCAAAGACATGATCACCGGCTGGGAACCCCGCACCGAACACTTCATGACCGCTGATTTCTTTGGTGCCGAAGATGGCGACATGGTGACGTTCGAATCCACCGGTATCGAGGTCACAGGCGAAAAGACCGCATTGATCACCGGTGATCTGACCATGAACGATGTGACCAAATCCGTTGTGCTGGATGCCAAGCTGAACCAGATGGGCGAGCATCCGATGGCCAAGAAGCCTTGGGCCGGTTTCGACGCGACGACCACGGTCACACGCACCGATTTCAACCTTGGTCAGTTCGCGCCGTTCGTCAGCGACGAAGTGCAAGTGAACATCTCTATCGAAGCGATGAAGGCTGAATAAGCTTTCCACCGTTTATTAAGAAACGAGAACGCCGGGGCGGGACCCCGGCGTTTTTGCGTTTATGGGGGGCGGGGCCCTAGGGCCCGCGCCGACGTTGGCGGGATTACTGCCCGCGTGTGGCGGTGAGGTCGATATTCACCGTGACGCTGAACGCCAGCGTGCTTTCGTCCGTCACCGTTTCCCCGATGCCGAAGTTGCGGCGGTCCAGCGTGGTGGAGCCTGTCATCCGGGCAGTGTCGTCCTGCAACGTCAGGGTGAAAGGCAGGTCGACCGGCATCGTCTGATCCTTGATCGTCAGGCTGCCCGCTGCGACATAGCCGTCGGCGGTGGCATTGATATCAGCCTGAAAAATCGCGGTGGGGAAGGCCTCGCTGTTGAAGAAATCCGCCCCCATCGCCTGATCCGTCACCGACCCGAGGCTCAGCGACGGGATCGCGACCGTGGTCGTTACGTCGCCCGCTTTGCCGGATTGTACGGTGTCGTCAAATGTGATCGCGGATGTCCAGTCGGCAAAGCTGCCAGCCACGACGGACCCGAACTGCGTGACCTCTAGCGCGATGGTACCGTCCTGCACTTGCCAGTCAGAGGCGACATCCTCTAGCGCGGCGGTTTCGGTCGGGGCGGGTTGATCGCTTTGCTGGCCCAAGCCAAGGCCCAGCCCCAGCCCGAGGGCAATCGCGGCGACCCAGACGACGGTGGCGGTGATCACCGGCGCGGCAGAGTGGTGTTGAGCAGGCAGCGGGCCGACGACGGCTTCGCCCGGCAACATCCGACGCAGGGTCGAATCGCGGTCCACAACGTGGTGCTTCACCGCGCCGGCGATATGCAGGATCAACGCGCCGATCAGCAGTTTGCCCGAGATGACGTGCAGCGCGCCAAAGGCGTGCTCTACTGTTGTGTTCTTGGGAATAAACGGCAGCGACTGCCCCAGCGGCCACCAGATCGGCGCAAAGCCAGAGGCGGCGGCGTGGTTGATCCAGCCGGCCAGCGGGACGATCACCAGCGACCCATAGAGCACCCAATGCACCGTTTCCGCCAGCCAGCTTTCAAGACGGTGATCCGCGTTCAGCAGCCCCGGTTTGGGTTGGGTAAAGGCCCAGACGATGCGGGCAAGGGCGACAAAGAAGACCGTCACGCCCAGTGTTTTGTGCAGCGAGAACAGCCACGCTTTGCGGGTCAGCGCCGCTTGCGTATCGTGGGGCAGATCGCTGGCATAAAGGCCAAGGGCGATCAGCGTGAGGATCAGCAGGGCGGTGAGCCAGTGAAAGAACTTGGTCACCCCGCCGTAGCGGATTGAGGTATTGGTTAAGGCCATCTGGGTGCTCCGTCGCGAAATGGGTCGTTTCTGCTTACTGCAACGGGGCTTGGGGACCAATGCGGATCAGCGCACAGTCGCCGTGCAGGCTTGTTTGACGGCCACCCACGCGCTAAAGCGCTGGAAACGCAAATTCGGGGGACTTTATGACCATTGCATTCGTATATCCGGGCCAAGGCGCGCAAACCATCGGTATGGGCCGCGATCTGGCCGACGCCTATCCGGCGGCAAAGGCCGTGTTTGACGAGGTGGACGAAGCCTTGGGCGAAAAGCTGTCGACGCTGATCTGGGAAGGCGACGCGGACGAGCTGACGCTGACACAGAACGCGCAGCCTGCGCTGATGGCGACCTCTATGGCGGCGATGGCGGCGTTGAAGGCCGAAGGCGTTACCGTCGACAAGGCGGCGTATGTCGCGGGCCATTCGCTGGGTGAATATGCCGCACTCTGCGCGGCGGGGACATTCTCGCTTGCCGATACGGCGCGGTTGCTGCGCATCCGGGGGCGCGCGATGCAGGCGGCTGTGCCCGTGGGGCAGGGCGCTATGGCCGCCCTTCTGGGGCTGAGCTTTGATCAGGCCGAGGCCGTCGCCGCAGAGGCCGCACAGGGCGAGGTCTGTCAGGTCGCCAACCAGAACGATCCGGCGCAGAATGTCGTTTCGGGCAGCAAGGCTGCCGTGGAACGCGCGATTGATCTGGCGAAAGCGGCCGGTGCCAAGCGTGCGCTGCTTTTGCCTGTGTCTGCTCCGTTCCACTGTGCCCTGATGGCCCCCGCCGCAGAAGAGATGGCCGGTGCGCTGGCGGATGTGACAATGAACGCCCCTGCCGTGCCCGTGGTGGCGAATGTGGTGGCCGAGGCGGTCACCGATCCCGAACAGATCCGCAAGCTGCTGATCGAGCAGGTCACCGGTCAGGTGCGCTGGATGTCGTCGGTTGAATGGATGGGCGCGCAGGGCGTGACCGAGGTCTGGGAAATCGGCGCGGGCAAGGCGCTGTCCGGCATGATCCGCCGCATCAACAAGGAAATCACCTGCGTGAACATCGGCACCGCTGCCGATGCCGCTGCCGTGAAAACGGCCTGAGAAAGGCCGCGAAAGGAATTACATATGTTTGATCTTACTGGAAAAAATGCGCTGGTCACCGGGGCTTCGGGTGGTATCGGCGCGGAAATCGCGCGCAGCCTGCATGCCCGTGGCGCCACCGTGGGCCTGTCCGGCACCCGCACCGAACCGCTTGAGGCGCTGGCCGCCGAGCTGGGCGAGCGCGCCCATGTGCTGCCCTGTAACCTGAGCGATATGGAAGCCGTTGACGCGCTGCCCAAACAGGCGGCCGAGGCGATGGGATCGGTTGATATTCTGGTCAATAACGCCGGCATCACCCGCGACAACCTGTTCATGCGCATGTCGGATGATGAATGGAATTCGGTCCTGAACGTCAACCTGACCGCGACGTTCAAGCTGTGCAAAGGCGTGATGCGCGGCATGATGAAGGCGCGTTGGGGCCGGATCGTGAATATCTCGAGCGTGGTCGGGGCCACCGGTAACCCCGGTCAGGCGAACTATGCCGCGTCCAAGGCCGGTATGGTGGGCATGTCCAAATCGCTTGCCTATGAGGTTGCCAGCCGCGGGATCACCGTGAACGCGGTCGCCCCCGGTTTCATTACCACGGCAATGACGGACAAGCTGACCGACGACCAAAAGGCGGGAATCATGGGGCAAATCCCTGCGGGCCGTATGGGCGAAGCATCCGAAATCGCGTCGGCTGTTGTCTATCTGGCAAGTGCGGAAGCCGCCTATGTTACCGGAACCACCTTGCATGTGAACGGCGGCATGGCCATGTTGTGACCCTGCGCTGCAAAGCGTTTGCCAAATCTGCGTCTTGTGCTAAATGGGGCGCAGAATCCATCATAGGGAGGCTTGATTGCCCCCCTTACCTTGTGACAACAAGGGCCATAGCCGCCCCTCGGGGCACGATCCATACGGACCGCATAAGGTTCTGACGGAAACAGAAGAGGGCAGGATTGCCCGAATGAATGAGGACTGAATATGAGCGACGTCGCAGACCGCGTAAAGAAGATCGTTGTAGAGCACCTGGGTGTTGAAGAAGACAAAGTTGTTGAGAACGCATCGTTCATCGACGATCTTGGCGCAGACAGCCTCGACACTGTTGAGCTGGTTATGGCGTTCGAAGAAGAGTTCGGCATCGAGATCCCCGATGACGCAGCCGAGAACATCCAGACCTTCGGCGATGCGGTCAAGTTCATCAAAGAAGCGTCCTAAGACGTTTTCGCCAGCCGCAGCCCCATAGGCGTCGCGGCGGCACGAGATTTAGAGAACGGCGTTCTTCCTAGCGGAAGGGCGCCGTTTTTGCTTGGGGGGACCGCGCGTCACTTGTCTTGCGCGGGCTGCGGCGTGACACTGGCTGCGACAGAAATTCAAGCGTGAAGGTAATTCACCACATGTCGCGATCAGTACCGACCATCAATACCGCCCGTCTCACCCTGCGCGCCATGCGGGCCGAAGACTTCCCCCGTTATGCTGACATCTGGGCCATGCCCGCCGTGGTGACCCATATTACCGGCAAGCCCAAACCCAAGGCCGAAAGCTGGGATGCGTTTCTGCGCAATGCGGGCCATTGGCAGATTGTCGGGTTTGGTCAATGGGCGATCCAGTCGCGCGGCACCCGCGAGATGGAAGGTCAGGTCGGGTTTTTCTTTGGTTCCCGCGGGTTTGGCGACGATTTCGATCCCTTTCCCGAGGCCGGTTGGGTACTGGCCCCCGAAGCGCAGGGCACGGGGCTGGGGCTGGAAGCCGCGCGCGCGGCGCATGACTGGTTCGACCGCGTGGTGACGGGGCGCACGGTGTGCATGATCGCCGTGGCGAATGTATCGTCGCTGCGGCTGGCCGAGACCCTGGGATATACCGCGCTGCGCGACATAGAGCTTGACGGCGACAAGATACGTCTGATGACGCGCAAAGGCCCGCCGGTCTGACCGTGGCTTGGGCGCTTCGCGTCTTGAAATTTACGGTCTCGGCAAGGTATAGCCGGTCAACGCAAAGAAACACCAAGGGGCTTGGATATGCGCAGAGTAGTAGTGACAGGTTTGGGATTGGTAACTCCGTTGGCCGATGGCGTGGAGGCCAGCTGGTCCAGAATTTTGGATGGTCAATCCGGAGCGGGCAAGATCACGGGCTTCGATCCCAGCAAGCTGGTCACTCAATACGCCTGCGAAGTGCCGCTTGGCGACGGTACGGATGGTACCTTTAACGGCGACAAGTATATGGAGCCGAAAGAACAGCGCAAAGTGGATACCTTTATCCTGTTCGGCATGGCCGCAGCACAGCAAGCGGTCGAGGATTCCGGCTGGATGCCCACGGACCGCGAAGATCTGGAACGCACCGGCGTCTTGATCGGGTCGGGCATCGGGGGCCTGAACTCTATCGCGAACACTGCCGTGATGATGCACGAGAAAGGCCCGCGCCGCGTGAGCCCGTTCTTTGTGCCCGGCGCGCTGATCAACCTGATCTCGGGTCAGGTATCGATTCGCTATGGATTCCGCGGCCCGAACCATTCGGTTGTGACCGCCTGTTCCACCGGTGCCCATGCGATTGGTGACGCAAGCCGTCTGATCCAGCATGGCGACGCGGATGTGATGATTGCCGGCGGGGCCGAGGCCGCGATTTGCGAGATCGGCATGGCCGGGTTCAACGCCTGTAAGGCGCTGTCCACCAAGCGGGGCGACGACCCCACCAAGGCAAGCCGCCCCTATGACGCGGATCGTGACGGTTTCGTCATGGGCGAGGGCGCGGGCATTGTCGTGCTGGAAGAATACGAACACGCCAAGGCACGTGGCGCGAAAATCTATGCCGAAGTGCTTGGCTATGGTCTGTCGGGCGATGCCTATCACATCACCGCCCCCGCCGAGGATGGCGACGGGGCCGAACGGTCCATGCGCAACGCCCTGCGTGGTGCCGGGCTGGAGCCAAAAGACATCGACTATATCAACGCGCATGGCACATCGACCATGGCTGATGTGATCGAACTGGGCGCGGTCGAGCGGATGCTGGGCGACGCGGTTGAGACGGTCACCATGTCGTCGACGAAATCCGCGACCGGTCACCTGTTGGGGGCTGCTGGCGCGATCGAGGCGATCTTCTCTATCCTCGCGATCCGCGATCAGGTGGCCCCACCGACCATCAACCTCGACAATCCTGCGGTTGAAACCAAGATCGATCTGGCCCCGAACAAGAAGGTCGAGCGCAAGATTGATGTCGCGCTGAGCAACTCTTTCGGCTTTGGTGGCACCAACGCGAGCGTGATCTTCGGGAAAGCATCCTAATGTGGCGTCATATCGCGTCTAACGCTGTTACGTTTCTGATTTTAGGCTTGTTTTTGTTAGGCGGGATTATCCTGTGGGGGCGGGGGCAGTATGATGCCCCCGGTCCGCTGTCGCAGGCGATCTGCCTGCAGGTGGAGCGCGGGTCGAACATGCGTGCCGTGGGCGATGATCTTGCTACGCAAGAGGCCGTAAGCTCGGCTGCGATCTTCCGTCTTGGGGCAGAGTATGAGGAAAAGACCCGCGACCTGAAGGCGGGGAGCTTTCTGATCCAGCCCGAAGCCTCGATGAAAGAGATCGTAGACACCGTGACACGCGGCGGGGCAAGCACCTGCGGTACCGAAGTTGTCTACCGCATCGGTGTGAACCGCATCAGCACGCAGGTGCGCGAGCTGGACCCCGTAACAAGCCGTTTCGTCGAGCGTGCCGAATTCACCCCCGGTGAGGATGAGGTGCCAGAGGTCTATACCCAGACCAAGGCGAAGGCCGACACGCGGTTCCGCATCGCGATGGCAGAGGGCGTGACAAGCTGGCAGGTGGCCGAGGCGTTGAAAGCCATCGACCTGCTGTCTGGCGAGATCGCGGCGGTGCCTGCGGAGGGATCTTTGGCCCCCGACAGCTATGAGGTGTCCGAAGGGGACGACCGTGCCGAAATCCTGACGCGTATGGCCGCGGCACAAGAACAGCGTTTGGCCGAAGCCTGGGAGGCTCGCGATCCGGGGCTGCCTGTCGAGACGCCTGAGGAACTGTTGATCCTTGCCTCTATCGTCGAGAAGGAAACCGGCGTACCGGAAGAGCGCGAACAGGTGGCGAGCGTTTTCGTCAACCGTTTGAACCAAGGCATGCGTCTGCAGACGGACCCGACCGTGATCTACGGGATCACCAACGGGCAGGGCGTCTTGGGGCGTGGTCTGCGCCGCAGCGAGCTGCGCAAGGAGACTCCGTTCAACACCTACGTCATCGATGCGCTGCCACCGACGCCGATTGCGAACCCCGGACGTGCGAGCCTGATGGCTGCGGCACAACCGGCCAGCGAGGACTATGTTTTCTTTGTTGCTGATGGCACCGGCGGTCACGCTTTTGCCGAGACATTGGAAGAGCATAACGCCAATGTCGCACGCTGGCGCAAGATCGAGGCGGAGCGTGGCGCGGAAGCGGCGGGCAATGCGTCGACGGGCGGGAACTAAGCGTCAGAGCGGGCGCGGATTTGGGTTAAATTAGGAATTTATTAACCATCGTAAGGGCTTGGAAGGTTTTGGTAACCTTGTTTTCCTTGACTTTGCGTCCGCTCTGACATAGAAATACGTCCATGCTAGAAGACATGGGCAAACGGCCCCGGATTAAGTTCCGGTGGCCGTTTTTTCGTGTCTGCTCGGGTTGGAGGTCCAAAACGAGAGGTAAGAGCAAGATGACGATGAATACCCCGGAACAGGAAATTGCTGCCAGTGAAGAGCAGCTTCAGGCGTTGCAGGTCGCGATCCGCGATTTGCGCCGCGAGATAGAGAGCCTGCGCGAACAGGCCCGATCCGGGGAGGAAGTAAACGAAACAGCAGCGTCGAAGGCATTGGGTAAGGCCAGTGGCATGGTGGCGACCTGCGTCAAGGTGGAGACCTATCTGAATGAGTGCAGAAACAGACAAGCGGGCATTGCCCGAGGGGGATACGCGCTGGACATGGAAAGGGCGCGGGCTGACATCGGGTGCAAGCTGGATCGGCTCCGCCGATGTTGCGGTGCAAGACCGGTTCCTGAATGATCTGGATGAGGGAGAGCTTTTAGCTCTCCCTTTTTTGTTCGAGTTCTGGGCCATGCCGCATCAGCTGCCCCCGACAGGCGATTGGCGGTCGTGGGTGATCATGGGCGGGCGCGGTGCGGGCAAGACGCGTGCGGGGGCGGAATGGGTGCGTGCGCAGGTCGAAGGGTCGCGGCCCTTGGATGCGGGGCGCTGTCGCCGCGTGGCGCTGGTGGGAGAGACCATCGAGCAGGTGCGCGAGGTGATGATCTTTGGCGACAGCGGGATATTGGCGTGCTCGCCCGCGGATCGGCGACCGGATTGGGAGGCGACGCGCAAGCGGTTGGTCTGGCCCAATGGGGCCGTGGCGACGGTGCATACGGCGCATGACCCAGAGGGGCTGCGCGGGCCGCAGTTTGACGCGGCTTGGGTGGACGAGCTGGCCAAGTGGAAAAAGGCCGAAGAGACGTGGGACCAGTTGCAGTTCGCTTTGCGGTTGGGGGAGGACCCGCGGGTCTGTGTGACCACGACTCCGCGCAATGTCGGCGTGCTGAAAAACCTGCTGGCGTCGCCGTCGACCGTGACCACCCATGCCCCGACAGAGGCGAATGCCGCGAACCTTGCGGGCTCTTTCCTGGAGGAGGTGCGGGCGCGCTATCGCGGGACGCGGTTGGGCCGACAGGAACTGGACGGTGTGTTGCTGGCTGATGCGGAAGGGGCGCTGTGGACCTCCGAGCGGATCGAGGCCGGGCGGGTGCGGGATGTGCCCTTGCTGGACCGGATCGTCGTGGGGTTGGACCCTGCGACCACCGCAGGCGCGGGGTCGGATGAATGCGGGATCGTGGTGGTGGGTGCCCAGACCCAAGGCCCGCCGCAGGATTGGCGCGCCGTGGTGCTGGCCGACTGCACGGTGCAGGGGGCGACCCCGTCGGGCTGGGCGCGCGCGGCGATCAGCGCGATGGAGCAGTACGGGGCGGATCGCCTTGTCGCCGAGGTCAATCAGGGCGGGCAGATGGTGGCGGAGGTCTTGCGTCAGGTCGACCCATTGGTGCCGGTCAAATCGGTTCATGCCAGCCGTGGCAAGGTGGCGCGGGCGGAGCCTGTGGCGGCACTTTATGAGCAGGGGCGCGTGGGGCATGTGGCGGGGTTGGACGCGCTGGAGGACCAGATGTGCCGGATGACAGCGCGGGGCTTTGAGGGCGGCGGATCGCCGGACCGCGTCGATGCGCTGGTCTGGGCGCTGCATGAGCTGATGATCGAGCCTGCGGCACAGTGGCGGATGCCCGGGGTGCGAGGATTATGAGCGCGTTGCGGAAGAGAGCGGCCCTTCGGGGAGAGTTTCACGGGCAAAATGAAGCGCTGTTGCGGGTGGGGCGTTCGCTCTGGTCGGGCGGCGTTAAGGGATTGGTGAGATCTTCATGGGGCGGTCAATGAGCAGGGAGAGCAGCGGCATGGTTTTTGATTTTCTCAAACGGGGGGCGGTTGAGGTGGTTGCGGAGAAGAAAGCCTCTGCCACGGGGCCTGTCGTTGCGGTTCAGACCAGCGGGCGCGTGGCCTGGAGCCCGCGCGATGTGGTCAGCCTGACGCGCAGCGGGTTTTGCGGCAACCCTGTGGGGTTTCGGTCGGTGAAGCTGATTGCGGAGGCCGCGGCGGCCCTGCCGCTGGTGTTGCAGGATGCCGCGCAAAGGTTCGAGGCGCATCCGCTGCTGGATCTGGTGGCACGGCCCAATGGGGCGCAGGGGCGTGCGGAGCTGCTGGAGGCGCTTTATGCGCAGCTGTTGTTGACGGGCAACGGCTATATCGAGGCGGTTGGCGCGGGGCCGGTGCCGGTGGAGCTGCATGTTTTGCGGTCGGATCGCATGTCGGTGGTGCCGGGGGCGGATGGTTGGCCGGTGGCCTATGAATATGCCGTCGGCGGGCGCAAGCATCGGTTTGACGTGGCCGGGGATACGGCCGCGATCTGTCACATCAAGAATTTCCACCCGCAGGATGACCATTATGGGTTCAGCCCGTTGCAGGCGGCGGCGATGGCCTTGGATGTGCATGGCGCGGCTTCGCGCTGGAGCAAGGCGTTGCTGGATAATGCGGCGCGGCCATCGGGGGCGATTGTGTATCGCGGTGCGGAGGGGCAGGGCAAGCTGAGCGATGATCAGTATGACCGTCTGGTCAGCGAGATGGAGAGCCATCATCAAGGCGCGCGCAATGCGGGGCGGCCGATGCTGTTGGAAGGCGGGTTGGATTGGAAGCCGATGGGATTTTCGCCCTCGGACATGGAGTTTCACCGCACCAAGGAGGCGGCGGCGCGGGAAGTCGCGCTGGCCTTTGGGGTGCCGCCGATGCTGCTGGGGATCGCGGGGGATGCGACCTATGCCAATTATCAGGAGGCGCATCGGGCGTTCTACCGGCTGACGGTCCTGCCTTTGGCCACGCGGGTTGCCGCGGCGCTTGGTGCGTGGCTGGCGGGGTTCACGCATGAGGCAGTGACGTTGAAGCCCGATTTGGATCAGGTGCCCGCCCTGGCGCAGGAGCGTGACGCGCAATGGGCGCGGGTGGCGGGGGCGGATTTCCTGTCGCAGGCGGAAAAGCGGTCCTTGTTGGGGCTGCCAGCGGTGGCGGCGGATGGTTGAGGAGATGGGATATGACCGGTTTGAATGTGCGCCGGGGTTGCGGTTGCAGGCGCATGAGAGGGTGAGCGCGATCCACCACGAGAATCTTTTGCAGCGGCTAGACCGGCTGGAAGAGATGATGGAGCGGCTGGAGCGGCGGTTGTGGTTGACCGTCTATGGTGTGGTCGCGGTGATTTTGGCGCAGGCGGTACAGTCGTTTCTGGTGGTCGCGCCGTAGCAATTTGAACGCAAGGGAGGGTGTCATGGAAGATGGCATGCGCTTCGGCCTCGGGTCGGAGAACGGGAGAGGTTTGCCCCATATGGGCGCTGGGTTGGAGCATAAGTTCGCGCGTTTCGACGAGGGGCTTGTGGTGGAGGGCGGCACCGAGATCAGCGGCTATGCCAGCCTGTTCGGGCGGGTCGATCAGGGTGGTGATCTGGTGGCACGGGGGGCCTATGGCGCGTCGCTGGCGGCGGCGGAGGCCGCGGGGCGCCGGATCAAGATGCTATGGCAGCATGATCCGGCACAGCCCATCGGTGTGTGGGACGAGCTGCGCGAGGATGCGCGGGGGCTTTGGGTCAAGGGGCGGCTGCTGGACAGTGTGGCGCGGGGCCGCGAGGCGGCGGCCTTGATCGAGGCAGGGGCGATTGATGGCCTGAGCATCGGCTATCGCACGCAGCGGGCGGCCAAGAATGACGCGGGCCAGCGGGTGCTGCAGACCCTGGACCTGTGGGAGGTGTCGCTGGTGACCTTTCCCATGCTCCCCACGGCGCGGATCGCGGCCAAAGGGGATTTTATCGCCATCGGAGACGTCTTGCGCGGCATGGCCGGTGTCTTTGACGAGGCGCGGCGGAATTTGAAACGGAACGGAGGGTAAGCGGATGGAACGACACGAGGATGACATGGGCACCGAGCCCCGAGGCGCGGTCGAGGAGATGCGCCGCGCTGTGGGTGGATTTGTGCAGAATTTCAAAGGGTTTCAGGACGAGATGACGACCAAGTTGCAACAAACAGAAGAGCGAATGACTATGTTGGATCGAAAGATGACTTTGCCGGCGCGCACACCATTGGCGGGGGCTGTAGAGACGGGCGCGCCGCATCAGAAGGCGCTGCATGCCTATATCCGCAACGGCGACGACGACGGGTTGCGCGGGCTTGAGCTGGAGAGCAAGGCGCTGTCGGCGGCGGTGAATTCGGATGGTGGCTATCTGGTGGACCCGCAGACCTCGGATCGGGTGAAATCGGTGTTGAATGCAACGGCCTCTATCCGGGCGATTGCGTCGGTGGTGCAGGTCGAGGCGACCTCTTACGACGTGCTGGTGGATCATGCGGATGTGGGTGCCGGTTGGGCGACAGAAACGGGGGCCGTGTCCGAGACCGATACGCCGCAGATCGACCGGATTACCATCCCGCTGCACGAGTTGAGCGCGCTGCCCAAAGCCTCGCAGCGGTTGCTGGATGACAGTGCCTTTGACATCGAAGCCTGGTTGGCCGGGCGGATCGCCGATAAATTCTCGCGGGCAGAGGCCGCGGCCTTTATCCACGGGGACGGGATCGACAAGCCCAAGGGGTTTCTGGCCCATGCCACGGTCGACAATGTGATCTGGGAGTGGGGCAATCTGGGCTATGTGCCCACCGGTGTCGCAGGCGAGATCACGGCGGATGCGGTGGTTGATCTGGTCTATGCGCTTGGGGCGCAGTACCGCGCGCAGGCGAGTTTTGTGATGAGCTCGAAGACCGCGGGCATTGTGCGCAAGCTCAAGGATCTGGACGGGCGGTTCCTGTGGTCTGACGGGATGACGCAGGGCCAGCCCGCGCGGCTGATGGGCTATCCGGTGCTGGTGGCCGAGGATATGCCCGATGTGGCGGCGGATTCATTCTCGGTCGCCTTCGGTGATTTTGCAGCCGGTTACACCGTAGCAGAGCGGCCCGACCTGCGGATCCTGCGCGATCCCTTCAGCGCCAAGCCGCATGTGCTGTTCTATGCCACCAAACGGGTGGGCGGCGACGTGAGCGACTTTGCCGCGATCAAGCTGCTGAAATTCGGCACCGCCTAAGGCGCGGGGTCGAATAGGGGGCTGGCGGTGGCTGGCCCCATCCCCCGGGCGCGCTGTGATGCGCCGGGTGCATTGCCTAGCTGCTGCCTCCGACCGAGCGATGCAGTCGGGGTGCGCGTTCGGGGGGCTTTGGCGGGCTAGATTTGGAGCGATGAGATGTTGATCGAAGAGACAGGGGTGGCGGAGGCCGATCTGCCGCTGGAGCCGTTCAAGGCGCATTTGCGGATGGGCAGCGGTTTTGGCACCGAAACCGTACAAGAGTCCGTTTTGGCGAGCTTTTTGCGTGCCGCCATTGCCGCGATTGAGGCGCGTACAGGTAAGGCGCTGATCTCGCGGTTGTTTACCATGACCGTGCAAGAGTGGGCGGACCCGCAGGCGCAGGCTTTGCCCGTGGGGCCGGTCCGGCAGATCGTGAGCGTCACCGTGGTGGCGCGGGATGCGATGGAGACGGTGATCGAGCCGCAGCGCTATTGGCTGGTGCGCGATATGCAGGCGCCGCTGCTGAAGCCATCAGGGGCGATGCTGCCGTTCATTCCGCCGCAAGGGTCGGTGCAGGTCGTGTTCGAGGCGGGGCTTGGGGAAAGCTGGGGCGCTGTGCCCGCGGATTTGCAGCAGGCCGTGCTGATGCTGGCAGCGCATTACTATGAATACCGCCACGAGACCCGCCTTGGGGACGGCTGCATGCCCTTTGGGGTGAGCAGCCTGATCGAGCGCTACCGCCCGCTGCGGATCGGTTTGGGGGCACGCGCATGAGCCGGCTGTCGTTGAGCCGCCGCTTGGTGTTGGAGGCGCAGGTGCCTCAGCCTGATGGTGCCGGCGGAGAGAGCCGGAGCTGGGTGCGTGTGGGGGATCTCTGGGCGGATGTTACGGCGCGGCGGGGCCGGCGTTTGGGGCGTGGCGGTGTTGCGGTGAGCCGCGGGGTCTATGTGGTGACGGTACGCGGTGCGCCAGTGGGCGATCCCGCGCGCCCCTTGCCGCAGCAGCGCTTTCGCGAGGGGACACGGGTTTATCAGATCCAGTCGGTGGCCGAGCAGGACGCACAGGGGCGGTATCTGGCCTGCCTGACCCATGAGGAGGTGGCGGTATGAGCTATGGCATGGGGTTTGCCCTGCAACAGGCGGTCTTTGGCGTGTTGAGCACGGATCAGGAGATCACGGCGCTGGTGGGGGATGCGGTTTTTGATGCGGCTCCTGCGGGGGAGGTGCCGGCGCTGTATGTGCAGTTGGGGTCCGAAGCGGTGCGCGATGCCTCTGACGGGACGGGCGGCGGGGCGGAGCATCGGTTCACGGTTCTTGTCGTCACGCATCATGCGGGGTTCGCCCCCGCGAAACAGGTGGCCGCTGCGGTGAGTGATGCGCTGGTCGGTGGGCAGTTTGGCCTGAGCCGCGGGCGGCTGGTGAGCTTGCGGTTCGAGCGGGCCGTCGCACGACAGGTCGGAGCGGATGCGCGCCGCCAGATAGAGATGCGGTTCAGGGCGCGGGTTCAGGACGGCTGAGCCGAAGTATCAGGAAATTAACAGGAGAGTGGATATGGCTGTTCAAGCGGGCAAAGATCTTTTGGTCAAGGTGGACATGACGAGCGATGGTCAGTTCGAAACGATCGCGGGGCTGCGTGCCACGCGGGTGAGCTTTAACGCGGAGCCGGTTGAGGTGACCTCGCTTGACAGTGAGGGGGGCTGGCGGGAGCTGCTGGCGGGCGCGGGCGTCCGATCTGCCGCAATCAGCGGGTCGGGGGTGTTTCGCGATGCGGGCACGGATGAACGAGCGCGGCAGTTGTTCTTTGACGGGCTGACGCCGGATTTTCAGATCGTGATCCCCAGCTTCGGCATTATCGAGGGGCCGTTCCAGGTGGCGGCCATTGAATATGGCGGGTCGCTGAATGGCGAGGCGACCTATGAGCTGAGCCTGCAATCCGCGGGGCAGCTGAGCTTTACCGCGGATATGGCAGACGCGCCCGAGGGCGGGGTCTGATTATGGTGAACCGGTGGCGAGGGGATGTGGCGCTGGTGGTGAATGGTCAGCGACGCGTGGCACGGCTGACCCTGGGGGCCTTGGCCGAGCTGGAGGAGACGCTGGAGGAGCCGTCTCTGGTGGCTTTGGTCGAGCGGTTCGAGGGGCATCGGTTCAGCAGTCGGGATGTGCTGTTGCTGTTGGCCGCGGGCCTGCGTGCAGGGGGGACTGAGGTAAGTGCCGAGACGCTTGCGCAAGCCGAGATCGAGGGCGGGCCGGTTGCCGCCTCTCAGGCCGCCGCAGAGCTTTTGGCGCGTGCCTTTGTTGTGCCGGTATGAGCGTGCCGCCCAAGAGGACCACGACAGAGACCGCGCCGGGGATGGACTGGGCTGCGCTACTGCGGGCGGGGCTGAGGGGATTGTCGCTGACGCCCGACGCATTCTGGGCGCTCACGCCGGCGGAGCTGCAACTGATGCTGGGGAGCGAGGCGGGGCGGGCTCCGCTGTTGGGGGATGGATTGGCAGCCTTGATGGCGGCTTATCCCGATAGGCAGAGAGAGGAAGACTGATGGCACAGGATGATACATTCGAGGGGCTAGACGATGGCGCAGAGCGGTTGAATGAGACGCTTGGCGCGACGGCCACGCTGGTGGCTGGTTTCGATGCCGAACTGCGCCGTATGCGCAGCGCATTGGCCGCGACAGGCAAGGATGTCGCGACGTTAGAGAAGGGGCTGAGCCGTGGATTGCGCAAGGCTTTTGATGGTGTCGCGTTTGACGGGATGAAACTGTCGGATGCGCTGTCCACCGTGGCGCGGTCGATGGTGAACACGACTTATAACGCGGCGATGAAGCCGGTGTCCGATCACGTCGGCGGGCTGATCAGTCAGGGCGTGGGATCACTGGTGCAGGGAATACTTCCCTTTGCCGACGGGGCACCGTTTTCCCAAGGACGTGTGATGCCTTTTGCCCAAGGGGGGATTGTCAGCACCGCCACAGGCTTTGGCATGCGTGGGGGGATGGGGCTGATGGGCGAGGCCGGACCGGAGGCGATCATGCCCTTGGCGCGGGGGCCGGACGGTAAGCTGGGTGTCAAAGGCGGCGCGAGCGGCGGGACGACCGTGGTCATGAACATCACCACCCCTGATGCGCAGGGATTCCAACGCAGTCAAAGCCAGATCGCCGCTCAGCTGAGCCGCGCGCTGAACGCTGGCAACCGTAACCGCTAGGGGAGCAAGCCGATGAATTTTCACGATGTCAGATTTCCACCTAGCCTGAGCTTTGGGTCCCTCGGGGGGCCGCAACGCCGTACCGATGTGGTGACGCTCGCCAACGGGTATGAGGAGCGCAACACCCCCTGGGCCCATTCACGCCGTGTGTATGATGCGGGGCTGGGGATGCGCTCTATCGACGATGTCCAAGCGCTCACGGGGTTCTTTGAGGCGCGTATGGGGCAGATGTACGGGTTTCGCTGGAAGGATTGGGCGGATTTCAAATCCTGCGCCTCTTCGGTCGGGGTCACGTTCGAGGATCAGAGCCTTGGTTTCGGGGATGGTGTTCGGACGGACTATCAACTGGTCAAGACCTATAGCTCGGGCGGGCATAGCTATGTCAGGCCTATTACCAAGCCGGTTGCCGGAACCGTGCGCGTCGGGATAGAGCAGGACGCCCTGCAAGAGGGGAGCGATTATGAGGTTGACGTGAGCACGGGCATCATCCGTTTCGCCCATGCGCCGGACCCCGAAATGCAAGTGTTGGCGGGGTTCGAATTCGACGTGCCTGTCCGCTTTGACACGGATCGCATTCTGGTCAGCGTTGCCAGCTTTCAGGCGGGGCAGGTGCCGGATGTGCCTGTGATCGAGGTGCGGGTATGAGCGGGGCGGGCAAGGACGCGGTGTTGGCGCATGCGCGCACGGGTCTGACGACGCTGTGCACGGCCTGGGCAATCCGGCGGCGGGACGGGGTGACGCTCGCGTTTACCGACCATGATCAGCCGCTCGGGTTCGACGGGTTGGCGTTTCGTGCGGATAGCGGGCTGAGTGCGCGGGCCTTGGCGCAGAGCACGGGGCTGTCGGTGGATAACACAGAGGCGCTGGGCGCGCTGAGCGATGACGCGATCCGCGAGGACGAGATCGAGCAGGGGCGCTTTGACGGGGCGGAGGTGTGCTGCTGGCGGGTGAACTGGGCCGATGTGACCGCCCGCTGCATGATCTTTCGCGGCACGATTGGCGAGATGCAGCGCGCGGGCGGTGCCTTTCGCGCAGAGCTGCGCGGGCTGACCGAGGCATTGAACCGGCCCTTGGGGCGGGTGTTTCAGAAGCCCTGCACCGCGGTGCTGGGGGATGCGGCCTGCGGGTTTGATCTGGCGACGGCGGGCTATGCTGTCACACTCGCCGCGCAGAAGCACGAAGACGGGCGGGTGTTCCGTTGGGAGGGGATCAACGGGTTTGACGACGCATGGTTCGCGCGGGGGCGGCTTGAGGTGCTGGACGGCCCTGCGGCGGGGCTTTGGGGTATGATCAAACACGACCGGGTGCTGGAGGGTCGGCGCGAGGTCGAGCTGTGGGAGCCGATCCGCGGTGCAATCACCGCCGGGCAACGGCTGAGACTGGTGGCAGGCTGCGATAAACGCCACACCACCTGTCGGCTGAAGTTCAACAACCTGCTGAACTTTCAGGGCTTTCCTGATGTGCCGAGCGCGGATTGGATGATGGCGGTGCCGAAATCCTCGGGTACCAATACCGGCGGATCGTTAAGATGAGCGCGCGCGGGACCGCCGTAGTGTCTGCGGCGCGGGGATGGATCGGTACGCCCTACGTGCATCAGGCGGCGCGCAAGGGGGCGGGCTGTGACTGCCTTGGCCTGTTGCGCGGTATCTGGCGCGAGGTGGTGGGGGAGGAGCCCGAGACGATCCCTTCCTATTCAATGGACTGGTCAGAACCACAGGGGGACGAGCGGCTTTGGCGTGCTGCGCTGCGTCACCTCTCGCCCAAGGTCCTGAGCGATGAGGCCCCCGGTGACGTGCTGTTGTTCCGCATGCGCAGCGGGTCGGTGGCGAAACATCTGGGCGTGGCGGCAGAGGTCGGCGCGCAGGCGAGCTTTATCCACGGCTACAGCGGGCATGGGGTGACGGAAAGCCCGCTGAGCCTGCCGTGGCGCAGGCGCATTGTGGCGCGTTTTGAATTCCCGGCGGAGGCGATCTGATGGCGACGATACTTCTTTCAACCGCAGGTGCGGCGATTGGCGGCTCTG
Source organism: Sulfitobacter pontiacus (assembly GCF_040790665.1). Taxonomy (NCBI): domain Bacteria; kingdom Pseudomonadati; phylum Pseudomonadota; class Alphaproteobacteria; order Rhodobacterales; family Roseobacteraceae; genus Sulfitobacter; species Sulfitobacter pontiacus. The sequence continues at coordinate 2,483,009 of NZ_CP160849.1, forward strand.
TCGGGGGCACATTGGCGGGCTTGTCTTCGGTCGCCATTGGGCGTGCCGTGGGGGCGACCCTTGGCCGTGTGATCGACCAGCGGCTGCTGGGGCAAGGGGCGCAGGCGGTCGAGACCGGCAAGGTTGACCGCTTTCGTTTGACCCAGGCGGGCGAGGGCGCGGCGATTGCGCAGGTCTATGGCCGGATGCGTGTCGGGGGACAGGTGATCTGGGCCTCGGATTTCGCCGAGACGACGACGGTGACGGGCGGCGGCGGTGGCAAGGGCGCGCCCTCGACCCCGCAGACGACGGAATACAGCTATAGCGTCAGCCTCGCCATCGCCCTGTGCGAAGGGGAGATCACCAGCATTGGCCGGATCTGGGCGGATGGGGAGGAAATCTCGGCCCACGCGCTGAATATGGCGGTTTATCGCGGGACGCGCGATCAACTGCCCGACCCGACGATTGCCGCGATCGAGGGGGCGGACGCGGTGCCGGCCTATCGTGGCACGGCCTATGTGGTGATGGAGAACCTCGGGCTGGGGCAATTCGGCAACCGCGTGCCGCAGTTTTCCTTCGAGGTGCTGCGCGCAGAGGAACCGGATGCGCCTGCCGCCGACATCAGTGTCACCCATGGGGTCAAAGGTGTCGCGCTGATTCCCGGCACAGGGGAATACGCGTTAGCGACGACTCCGGTGCATTATACCGACGGGCAGGGTGGCCGGTGGAGCGCCAATGTCTCTACCCCCGATGGGCGCAGTGATTTCACCGCCGCGCTGGAGGATGCCACGCAGGACTTGCCGCAGCTGGCTGCCGCGTCGCTGGTCGTCTCGTGGTTCGGCGATGATCTGCGGTGCGGAGAATGCCGCCTGCGCCCCAAGGTGGAAAGCGCCGAGGACGAGGGCGAAAACATGCCGTGGCAGGTGGCTGGTCTGACCCGCGGCACCGCCGAGGTGATCGCCCGCGAGGACGACCGTCCGGTCTATGGTGGCACCCCCGCAGATGCCGCGGTGATCGAGGCGATCCATGCCATTCAGGCGGCGGGCAAGGCGGTGATGTTCTACCCGTTCATCCTGATGGACCAGCTAGAAGGGAATGCTTTGCCCGATCCCTATAGCGATGCGGGTACCCAGCCCAAGCTGCCTTGGCGGGGGCGGATCACACTGGCGAAAGCGCCGGGTCAGGCGGGCAGCTCTGACGGGACGCTGAGCGCGCATAACGAGGTGGCGGCGTTCTTTGGCACGGTCACGGCGGCGGATTTTACCGTTGCGGGCGGGCAGGTCATCTATTCCGGACCGCAGGAATGGTCGATGTCGCGGTTCATCCTGCATTATGCCGCCCTGTGCAAAGCCGCAGGCGGGGTAGAGGCCTTCTGCATCGGCACCGAGATGCGCGGGCTGACGCAGATCCGCGGGGCGGGGAACAGCTTTGTCGCGGTGCAGGCGTTTCGCGCGCTGGCCGCAGAGGCGCGGCTGCTTTTGGGCGCGGGCACCAAGATCAGCTATGCCGCGGATTGGTCCGAATATTTCGGCTATCACCCGCAGGATGGCAGCGGCGATGTGTTCTTTCACCTTGATCCGCTGTGGGCCGACGACACGATCGATTTCATCGGCATCGACAATTATATGCCGCTGTCCGATTGGCGCGACGGTACAGATCATCTGGACGCGCAGCAAAGCGACAGCATTTATGCGCTCGACTATCTGGCGGGTAATGTTGCGGGAGGCGAAGGGTTTGACTGGTATTACCATTCGCCCGAGGCGCGCGCGGCGCAACGCCGTACGCCGATCACCGATGGCACCCATGGGGAGCCTTGGGTTTATCGCTACAAGGATCTGCGCGGCTGGTGGGAGAACCTGCACCACAATCGTATCGGCGGTGCGCGCGCAGCAGAGCCGACGGGCTGGCTGCCCGGGTCCAAGCCCATCTGGTTTACGGAATACGGCTGCGCGGCGGTGGACAAGGGGACCAACCAGCCGAATAAGTTTCTTGACCTCAAAAGCTCTGAAAGCAGTTTGCCGCGCTATTCATCGGGCGCGCGGGATGAGTTGATGCAGATGCAATATCTGCGTGCCGTGGCGGATCATTGGCGGGATCCGGCGCATAATCCGATCTCGGCGGCCTATGGCGGGCCGATGGTGGATATGACCCGCGCCTTTGTTTGGGCCTGGGACACGCGGCCCTATCCTTTCTTTCCCAATAATCGCGCACTGTGGAGCGATGGTCGCAATTACGCCCGTGGGCATTGGCTGAACGGCCGCAGTGCGGCGCTGCCTTTGTCCGAGCTCGTGGCGGCGATCTGCCGTCGTGCTGGTGTTAACGATTTCGATACCTCTGGGCTGTATGGCTATGTCCGCGGCTATGTGGTGGACGAGGTGGCTGATGCGCGCGCGGCGTTGCAGCCGTTGATGCTGCGCTATGGCTTTGATGCGGTGGAACGCGACGGGGTGTTGCGTTTCATCATGCGGGACGGATTGGATGCCGTGCCGCTGAACAGAGAAACGTTGGCTGTTTCGGGTGATCTGGAGGCACCGGTGGAACAGTCCCGTGAGGCAGAGGCGGAACTTTCGGGGCGTCTGCGCTTGCGGTTTGTGCAGGCGGATGGCGATTACGAGGTGATCGCGGAAGAGGCGATCTTGCCTGACGACGCGACCCATGCGGTGGCGATGTCAGAGTTCAATATGGCGCTCACCCGGGCGGAGGGGCACCAGACAGCTGAACGCTGGCTGATAGAGGCGCGTGTGGCACGCGAAGGGGTGCGTCTGGCGTTGCCGCCGTCGATGATGGATGTGGGCGCGGGCGATGTGATTGCCTTGCCGCCAGACGATGGCGAGGGGGAGGCGCTGTACCGTGTGGATCGGGTCGAGATGGGGGAGATGTCTTTGATCGAGGCCGTGCGGATCGAGCCCGAGGTCTATGACCCCGCGCCCTTCGATGACGAATTGGTCGCGTTGAAACCCTTTGTCGCGCCCGTACCGGTGAACGCGCTGTTTCTGGACCTGCCGCTGCTGCGCGGTGACGAGGTGCCCCATGCGCCGCATATTGCGGCCAGCGCACGGCAATGGCCGGGCAACGTCGCGGTCTATGCCTCTGGCGGGGAAACGAATTTCAGGTTGAACACCCTGATGCCCTTACGCGCGACAATGGGGGGCACGCAAAACGACATGGCACATGCGCGCCCCGGTGTGGTGGATCGCGGGCAGGCGCTGCAGGTCACGCTGACCAGCGGTGTGTTAGAAAGTGTTGATGAGGCCGATCTGCTGGGCGGGGCCAATCTGGCAGCGATCGGCGACGGCTCTGCCGACCGGTGGGAGGTGTTCCAGTTCGCGCGGGCCGATCTGATCGCCCCGCAAACTTATCTTCTGCGCGACCGGCTGCGCGGGCAAGCGGGGTCGGATGGGGTGATGCCGGATGTCTGGCCAGCGGGATCGCAGTTTGTGCTGCTCGACTCTGTCCCTCGCCAGATCGAGCTGAGCCCGAACCTGTTGCGGATCGCGCAGACCTATCGCATCGGGCCTGCGGGCCGTCCGCTGAACGACCCAAGCTACGTTCAAAAAACCGAGAGCTTTGACGGCACCGGGCTGCGCCCCTATCGGCCCTGCCACCTGCGAATAACAGAAGAGGCGGGGGCGTTGCGGTTTGGCTGGATACGCCGGACGCGGATCAATGGCGACGGGTGGACGGAGTTCGATGTGCCACTGGCCGAGGAAAGCGAGCAATATCAGCTGCGTATCCTGCAAAACGGTGTTGTCCTGCGCGAAGAGCTCGTGGACCGCGCAAGCTGGACCTATACCGCCCAAATGCGCGCAGCTGACGGGGCGGCGGGGCCTGCGTTGATCAGTGTTGCGCAGGTTTCTGCGCTATACGGGGCGGGGACCGCGCTGTTTGGCGAGATCAATTTGTGATAAACTGCGCGTGTAAACCCTTGGCTTTGCGTTTGGCACTTGGGCGGAACCTGCTATATCGTGGGGACAAAGAAGGATGGTCTTATGGCAAATGCACGCACGAATATCGCCACGGTGGATCCGGTTTGGGATCAGATCCAGACGGAAGCACAGAATGCTGTCCGCGATGAGCCGCTGATTGGCGGTTTTGTCCACGCCACGATTCTGCACCATAAATCCATCGAGAAAGCGCTATCCTACCGTATCGCGGCGAAGCTGGCCTCGAATGAAATGTCGATGATGGTGGTCCATGAGATGGTGGAGGAGGCCTTTGCCAGTGATCCCGACCTGATCAAGGCGGCACGTGCCGATCTGGTGGCGATTTACGAGCGTGACCCCGCCTGCCACCGGCTGTTGCAACCGATCCTGTATTTCAAAGGCTATCAGGCCGTGCAGGCCTACCGTGTGGGCCATCACCTGTGGAAACAAGGTAAACGGGATCTGGCCTATTTCGTGCAGATGCGCGTGAGCGAGATTTTTGGCGTCGATATCCACCCTGCCGCGACGATCGGCAAGGGAATCATGATCGACCACGCCCATTCCGTCGTGATTGGCGAAACCGCGGTCGTGGGCGACAACGTGTCGATGCTGCACTCGGTCACTTTGGGCGGGACGGGCAAGGAGGAGCAGGATCGTCACCCGAAGATTGGCAACGGCGTATTGATCGGCGCGGGGGCGAAGGTGTTGGGTAATATCTCTATCGGGCATTGCTCGCGCATTGCGGCGGGGTCTGTCGTGCTGGAATCGGTGCCGCCCTGCAAGACCGTCGCGGGCATCCCTGCGCGCGTTGTCGGTGAAGCGGGCTGCGATCAGCCGTCGGTCTTGATGGACCACATGCTGGGGCCGCAGGGCGAAATTAATATGTAATTTTGGGGCTTGGGGCCGGGCGCCTTAGTCGCGAGGCAAAAAGGCCGGACCCGTCATTGGGGCCGGCCTTTTTTTTGTGAGGCCGGGGGCTGTCTGCCCCCGGACCCCCGAGGATTTGGATCCATTTGGAAGAGGGGTTACGCCAGCATCATCATGGGGTTTTCGAGATTGTCCTTGATGGCGCTGAGCAGCTGCGCGCCCAAGGCTCCGTCGATGACGCGGTGATCGACAGAGAGGGTGACTGACATCACCGTGGCGACGGCGAGTTCCCCGTCCTTGCCGACGACGGGTTTCTTGACCCCTGCGCCGACGGCCAAAATCGCGCCATGGGGTGGGTTGATGACCGCGTCGAAGTTGTCGATCCCGAACATGCCGAGGTTCGAGATGGCGAAGCTGCCGCCCTGATATTCATGCGGCGCAAGCTTGCGGTCGCGTGCACGGGTGGCGAGGTCTTTCATCTCTGCCGAGAGGGTCGAGAGCGATTTCATCTCGGCGTCTTTCAGCACAGGCGTGAACAGGCCGCCTTCGATGGCCACGGCGACGGCCACATCCGAGGGCTTGAGCTTGAGGATGCGGTCACCGGCCCAGACTGCATTGGCGTCAGACACGGTTTGCAGCGCCAGAGCGCAGGCCTTGATGATGAAGTCATTGACCGACAGCTTCACGTCGCGGGCTTCGAGTTGCTTGTTCAGCTCACCGCGGAACTTCAGAAGCGCGTCGAGCTCGATGTCGCGGCGCAGGTAGAAATGCGGGATCGACTGTTTGGCTTCGGTCAGGCGCGCGGCGATGGTCTTGCGCATGCCGTTGAGGGAGATTTCCTCGAACGCGCGGCCTTCGTAGATTTTCATCACAGCGTCGGCGGAAGGGCCCGCAGCAGGGGCCGCTGTGGCTGCCGGTGCGCTGGCGGTTTGCGTGCTTTCGGCCGGTTTGGCTTTGGTGCTACCGGCGGAGGCTGCCTCCACATCTGCTTTGATAATGCGACCATGCGGGCCAGAGCCGGAGAGTTCGGTCAGGTCCACGCCTTTGTCTGCCGCGATGCGACGGGCCAGCGGTGTCACAAATAGCCGTTTGCCGTCACTGCCCTTGGGCGCGGCGGGGGCGGATGTGCCTGTGTCGTTGGCGTCGCTTTCGCCGCGGCCGTAGCCTTTTTCAGGGGCCGCGTCCTGGTCGGGGGCATCTTCCTTGGCGCTGTCCTTGGCAGCCGGGGCAGGGGCGCTGTCAATGTCTGACGCTTCTTCGCCCTCTTCCAGCAGCACGGCGATGGGGGTGTTCACCTTGACGCCTTCGCTGCCGTCACCGATCAGGATCTTCCCGATGGTGCCTTCGTCGACGGCTTCGAATTCCATCGTCGCCTTGTCGGTTTCAATCTCGCACAGGATATCACCGGAGGAGACGCTATCCCCTTCAGAGACAAGCCATTTCGCCAGCGTGCCTTCTTCCATCGTGGGGCTGAGGGCGGGCATGAGGATTTCTATGGGCATGTGGACCGCTCCTTACTTGTAGGTGACTTTTTTGACCGCCGCGATGACCTCGTCCGTGGTGACAAGCGCCAGTTTTTCGAGGTTTGCGGCATAGGGCATGGGCACATCTTTGCCGGTGCAGTTGATCACCGGTGCGTCCAGATAGTCAAAGGCTTCCTGCATGATCACGCTGGAGATGTAGTTCCCAACGGAGCCTTGTGGCCAGCCCTCTTCGACGGTGACAAGGCGGTTGGTCTTCATCACCGACTTGATGATGCTGGCGGTGTCCATCGGACGCAGGGTGCGCAGGTCGATGACTTCGGCGTCGATGCCTTCTTCGGCCAGCTTTTCAGCGGCTTCCAGCGCATAGGTCATGCCGATGCCAAAGCTGACGATCGTGACATCCGTGCCCTCGCGCCAGATGCGGGCCTTGCCGAAGGGGACGGTATAATCCTCGACATCGGGCACATCGAAGGATTTGCCGTACATGATTTCATTTTCAAGGAAAACGACGGGGTTGGGGTCGCGGATCGCGGTTTTCATCAAGCCTTTGGCATCGGAGGCAGAGTAGGGCATCGCCACCTTGAGGCCGGGGATCTGCATGTACCACGCGGCGTAGTCTTGGCTGTGCTGCGCGCCGACGCGGGCAGCGGCCCCGTTTGGTCCGCGGAAGACCATTGGTGCGCCCATCTGACCGCCGGACATATACAGCGTTTTCGCGGCGGAGTTCAGGATGTGGTCGATCGCCTGCATGGCAAAGTTCCAGGTCATGAATTCGACGATGGGGCGCAGCCCGCCAAAGGCAGCACCCACACCGATACCGGCAAACCCGTGTTCGGTGATCGGCGTGTCGATGATCCGCTTGGCCCCGAATTCATCCAGCAAACCCTGGGAGATTTTATAGGCACCTTCGTATTCGGCGACTTCCTCGCCCATCAGGAACACATCTTCGTCGCGGCGCATTTCTTCGGCCATGGCATCGCGCAGGGCCTCGCGGACGGTCTGCTGTTTCAGCTTGGTGCCTTCGGGCCAGTCGGGCGTGGTGTCGGTTTCCGGGGCTTTCGGGGCCTCGGCGTCGGGCTTGGCGGCGGCGGGCGCTTTGTCGGATTTAGCGTCGTCGCTGTCGTCGGCTTTGGTCTGTTCCGCCGGTGCGGCGCTGGACGCGCTGTCGATGTCAGAGGCGTCTTCGCCTTCTTCCAGCAGCACGGCAATGGGGGTGTTGACCTTGACGCCTTCGGTGCCGGCGTCGATCAGGATCTTGCCGATGGTGCCTTCGTCGACGGCTTCGAATTCCATCGTGGCCTTGTCGGTTTCGATCTCGGCCATGATGTCACCCGAGGACACGGTGTCGCCCTCTTTGACCAGCCATTTGGCAAGCGTGCCTTCTTCCATTGTGGGGCTCAGTGCGGGCATGAGAATTTCGATTGCCATGGTTCAAGCCTCCTGTGGGACTTCGGTTGCGTAGATATCTGTCCAAAGCTCTTCTGCCGCGGGTTCGGGGCTTTCTTTGGCAAACTCCGCGCTTGCGTTAACGATTTCCTTGATCTCTTTGTCGATCGCTTTCAGATCGTCCTCGCTGGCGTGTTTATGTTCCAGCAGGATGTTGCGCACCTGTTCGATGGGGTCGCGTTCGTCGCGCATTTTTTGCACTTCTTCGCGGGTCCGGTATTTGGCCGGGTCCGACATGGAATGCCCGCGATAGCGGTATGTCTTGATTTCCAGAATATAGGGGCCGTCGCCCGAGCGGCAGTGTTTCACCGCGCGTTCGCCCGCGTCCTTGACCGCCAGCACATCCATGCCATCCACCGCTTCGCCGGGGATGCCGAAAGCCTTGCCGCGTTCCCAGATTTCAGCGCTGGAGGTAGAGCGCTGCTGCGAGGTGCCCATGGCATATTGGTTGTTTTCGATGATGAAAATCACCGGCAGTTTCCACAGGGCGGCCATGTTGAACGTCTCGTAGACCTGACCCTGGTTCGCGGCACCATCCCCGAAATAGGTAAAGGTAACGTTGTCGTTGCCCTTATACTTGTCCGCAAAGGCGATGCCCGCGCCAAGGGGCACGTTTGCACCCACGATACCGTGGCCGCCGTAGAATTTCTTCTCTTTCGAGAACATATGCATAGACCCGCCCTTACCGCGGGAATAGCCGCCTTCGCGGCCGGTGAGTTCGGCCATTACCCCGTCGGGGTTCATGCCGCAGGCCAGCATATGCCCGTGGTCGCGGTAGGTGGTGATGCGGCTGTCGCCGTCCTTGGCCGTGGCTTCAAGCCCGACAACCACCGCTTCTTGTCCGATATACAGGTGGCAAAAACCACCGATCAGCCCCATGCCGTAAAGCTGGCCCGCTTTTTCCTCGAACCGCCGGATCAGCAGCATATCGCGGTAATAGGCCTTGAGCTCTTCGGCGCTGGCGTTTGTCTTTTTCGTCGGTTTCTGGGCAGCCATGGGGCAATTCCTCCGTAGTTTGTCCCGCGCACGCGCAAAATAGTTTAGCGTTAAACTATCTCTTATCGGATTCGAGCAATGATGGCGAGAGGCATTTACAAGTCACGCAATACCCTGCTGGCGGGGCGTGAATTTTTTATGACGCTGCGGGGGATTATGCCGGATGACGCGCGGGTATCAGCGGATCACGATTTCGTCGGCGCGGATCATCCCCAGCACCTTGCGGGTCTGTTCGTCCAGCAGGTCGAGATCAAGATATTCGTCAGACAGACGATGGGTCAGGTTCTCCATCCGCGCCACATCGATCTGCACCTGTGCAAGCTGTACCCGCAGATCCTGAGCTTCGGCCACGATCTCGGCGCGGCGGAACAGGCCGTAGTTGCCCTGAATCGCCGCGAAGGCGAAATAGAGGCTCAGCGCGAAGGCGATCGCGAAAAACAAGAGAGTGCCAAAAGCGGGTTTGCTGCTGCGGTTCATGTATCTGCCTTTAATCGTCTCTTAGTGGACGTTCCCCCAGTATGACACAGGTGATTCGCGAAGGGAATCCCCCGTCTTGCGATTGGCAAGAAAATGTTCATCTTTTTAGGGGGTTGGGCAAGGATGTCGCATATCTTTCCCGCCAGTCGCATCGCTGTGCCACGACTGGCGGGGATAAGGTCAGGCGTCCAGCGCGGCAACGCCGGGGAGGGTCTTGCCTTCCATCCATTCGAGAAAGGCACCGCCCGCGGTGGAGATATAGGTGAAATCATCCGCCGCACCTGCCTGGTTCAATGCGGCCACGGTGTCGCCACCGCCCGCCACAGAGATCAGCGCGCCGTCGAGTGTCAGCGCAGCCGCTGCCTTGGCCGCGGCGACTGTCGCGGTGTCGAAGGGGGCGATCTCGAACGCGCCCATGGGGCCGTTCCAGATCAGAGTTTTCAGGCCGTCAAACGCGTCTTTGACCAGTTCAACCGTCTTTGGGCCTGCGTCCAGTACCATCTGATCCGGTGCCAGCACGGTATCGGCCCCAAGGGCTGCGACCTCATGCGCCGCATGGGCGGCGAACTCACGCGCGACAAGCCCATCTACGGGCAGCAGGACGCGGCAGCCGGCCTTTTCGGCCTGTGCCAGAATATCCTTGGCGGTGTCGTAAAAATCGGGTTCAGACAGGGACTTGCCCAGATCAGCGCCCTGCGCGCCCAGAAACGTATTGGCCATGCCGCCCCCGATCACCAACAGATCCAGCCGGTTCACGAGGTTTTCCAACAGCTCGATCTTGGTCGATACTTTGGCACCGCCCACCACCGCGCCGACGGGGCGTTTCGGAGTGGCCAGCGCGGCCTCAAGCGCCGAAAGCTCGGCCTGCATCAAACGGCCCGCACAAGAGGGCAAGAGCCGCGCGACCCCTTCGGTCGACGCATGGGCACGGTGCGCGGCAGAGAAGGCATCATTGCAATAGATATCGCCCAAACCGGCCAGACGTTTGGCAAAAACGGGGTCGTTCTCGGTCTCGCCCGGATAGAAACGGATGTTTTCGAGCAGCAATACATCGGCGGCGTTGATCTCTTCGGTGCCCGCCTCGGCGGCCTCGAGCGTTTCGGCCAGCACGACTTTGCGGCCCAGGGCAGACTCTAGCGCGGGCAGGACGACACGCAGGCTCAGATCCTGCACGCGTTTGCCCTTGGGGCGGCCAAAATGCGCCAGCAACACAGGGGTGCCACCTTGTTCCAGAATGTCGCGCAGGGTGGGGATGATCCGCTGGATGCGGGTGTCGTCCGTCACCTTGCCGTTTTCAACCGGCACGTTGATATCCACGCGCACCAGAACCCGCTTGCCGCGCAGATCCATGTCATCCAATGCTTTCCAGCCCATCTTGTCCCTCGTGTAAAACCACAATTCCCGTCGTGTTTTGCCGTTATTGCCGTCAGGGTCAATGGACCCGCTTGGCAATTGCGCTTGCACGTCCTAGGTAATTGCCAACGAAATTCTTAAAGGAGACCGGCATGGCCGAGATCAAAGACCCCGAAAACACGATCCTGATGGAACTGAAGGGCGGCACTGTCACCATCCAGCTGTTGCCAGATGTGGCCCCCAAACACGTAGAGCGTATGAAAGAACTGGCCCGCGCCGGTAAATACGACAACGTGGCCTTTCACCGCGTGATCGAAGGGTTCATGGCGCAGACGGGCGACGTGGCCAACGGCAACATGGAAGACAATTTCAACCTGCGCGCCGCGGGGACCGGTGGGTCGGACATGCCGAACCTGCCAGCCGAATTCTCCAAAGTGCCACACGCCCGTGGCAGCATCGGTGCGGCGCGTTCCGCCAACCCCGATAGCGCGAACAGCCAGTTCTTCATCAACTTCAAAGACAACGACTTCTTGAACGGTCAGTACACCGTGTACGGTCAGGTCATCTCGGGGATGGAGCATGTGGACGCGATCACCCGTGGCGAGCCGCCAGCGAACCCTGATCGCATGATCAGCGTCAAGGTTGCCGCTGATGCGTAATCTGATTGCAGCAGGCGTTGCCTCTGCCGTGATGGCAGGGGCGGCTTTTGCGGATGGTCTGGCGATCACCGTGGATGGCGAAGCGCAAGGCACCATCAAGATCGATCTGGCCGAAGATGTGGCCCCCGCGCATGTGGCACGGCTGAAGGAGCTGGCCGAAGCAGGGGCATACGATGGCGTGGTGTTTCACCGCGTGATCGACGGGTTCATGGCGCAGACCGGTGACGTCGAATTTGGCAAGGCCGGTGGGGACACAGGCCGCGCGGGCATGGGCGGTTCCGACTTGCCCGATCTGCCTGCCGAATTCTCGGACATCCCCTTTGACCGCGGTGTTGTCGGCATGGCCCGCAGCCAAAGCCCGGATTCCGCGAACTCGCAGTTCTTTATCATGTTTGACCAGGGGCACTTCCTGAACGGGCAATACACCGTTGTGGGCAAAGTGACCGAAGGGCTGGACGTGCTGGACGCGATCAAGCGCGGGACCGGCGGTAACGGTGCTGTCACCGGCACGCCCGACCGTATGGTCGAGGTCAAGGTGACCGAATAATCATCGCGTAGGGCAGGGGTGCTTGCGCCCTTGCCTCGCTTTGGTCGCGCAGCACTTCGCAGTCGAAGATTTTGATATCACAACGTAAAAGGGCGTCGCAGCAGTGCGACGCCCTTTTACATTCATCACCCTTGTCCGATCAGGACGCCGGGTTCGGCTTTTGTGCAGGGGCGGATTTCGCGCCGGGGTTCAGCGGGTCGTCCTGACGCTGAACGGAGCCTTCGAAATGCGCACCGGATTCGATGGCGATGGTCTTGTGGATGATGTCGCCTTCGACGCGGGCGGTCGATGTCAGGCGGACTTTCAGACCGCGCACGCGGCCCACGATACGGCCGTTGATCACAACGTCATCGGCGATCACTTCGCCTTTGATGGTCGCGGTTTCGCCGATGGTCAGCAGGTGGGCGCGAATGTCGCCTTCCACGGTGCCTTCAACCTGGATGTCGCCGGTTGTTTTCAGGTTGCCGGTGATGTGCAGATCGGAGGACAGCACGGAGGCAGGTGGTTTTGTCTTGGGCGCGCTGGCCTTGAATTCGCTTTGCTTGGGCGCAGTCGGTGCAGAGGATGACGGTGCAGCGGTGCTGGACGTGTCTGCGTCGGATTTAGGAGCGGGATCATTGATTTTGCTTTTAGAAAACATCGTTTGCAGCCTTGATAAAGATCATTGGATTTACAGCCTTGCCACCGACACGGACTTCGTAATGCAGGTGGACACCAGTAGACCGTCCTGATGTTCCCATATCACCTATCCGCTGTCCGCGCGATACCCTTTGGCCGACTTTTACGCGCAATTTGGATTGGTGCGCGTAACGTGTCTCGACCCCGAATTCATGTTGAATTTTTACCAACCGCCCATATCCCGAGCTCCAGCCGGCGTGGGTGACGACGCCCTCGGCTGTCGCGTAAATGGGCGTGCCCATACCCGCAGCAAAGTCGGTTCCGCTATGCATTCTGCGCCCGCCCGTCTTTGGATCCCGGCGGTAGCCATACGGGCTGCTGAACCGGAAAGACGACTTGAGCGGGCTCGCAAAGGGCGCTTTTTGCGCGGCAATGCGGTACATATTCAGCTTGTCCATCTGGCTTAGCAGCCGGTTGGCACGCAGCGTATCCGGAGAAGGAACCTCCCCCCGTGTAGAGAAGCTGAGAGGCATGAGCGGGCCGCCTTGACCGGAATAACCGCGCCGCACCGTCGCCAGCATCCGGTCGGTCGGCATGCCCGCGCTGCGGAACATCTTATCAAGCGGCGCAACAGAGACGGTCATAGCCTCTTCAAGCTGGCGGAAAATCGCGTCGTTCTGTTCGCGCATCAAGGCCAGCTTCTGGTTCAGTTCATCCGCCTGGATCAGCGCGTCTTGGGCATCAATCACCACCTGATCGCGTTCGGCGGCGGTACGCTCAAGCGCCTCTGCCAGCAGGGAAATCGGGGCGGAGGATCCATTGGCGGCTGTCTTGGACTTGCCGTCGCCTTCCGCGGCCCCTTCCAGTTCCGCGACCTGGGTGCGCGCAGCTTCGCGGTCTTTCATCGTGTCGCGCAGGGTGCTTTGAATAACTTCGATGCCGGTCTCAAGCTCGCGGCGGCGCGTCTCGGATTGCAGCAGCTCGGACTGCATGACCGAAATCTGCTTCAGCGCGGCGTTAAACCGTTCCTGCGCGGCAACGGCCTCTTCCGCGCGCCCATTGCGCTGCGCTGAAAGATCGCTCAACCGGGCCTGATAGGTGCGTTGGTCGCGTTTGGCTTGTTCGCGAAAATTGCCCGACCCGATGCTGTCCATCAGGATCACGGCGGTGGCGACGATCGACCAGGCCACAAACAAAGACGCCCCGGTGAAGACGAAAAGCTGGGTAACGGGGCGCAGGCGGATAAAGCGTGTGTCGGTATCGGATTTCAGAAAAACGCGGCGTTCGGGAAAAAACCGTTCAAGCGCCGAATGAATTTTGATCGCAAACCTTGTCCGCACGCGTGGTATCCTTGTTCCGTCCCTGTCACAGCACGCAAGGCCCCCACCGCGCGCTGATTGTCACCCGCCGTGCTTAGCCAGTGGGGGTCCGTCGGGCAACCCTTCAGACTTTCCCACCGGCGGTTAATGAAAGTTTAACGACAAATTTGGCAATAAATTGCCGATTCAACGGTTTGGAGGGCGAATATTTTAAACACTCTCGGTCAACGGCCAGTAAAAATCCGGTGGAATCCCGGCCTCTGCCCGCTTCTCTTCGTTGAACGGGGGCTTGAGAACACCGTGGAAATAGGTGCGCACCAGATCGTGGAACGCCTCTTTCGGGTCAAGCTCGTGACGCCCGCACAAGAAGTGGAACCACTTTGACCCATAGGCCACATGCGCGACCTCTTCGGCGTAAATCACCTCAAGCGCGTCGACGGCCTGCGTGGCCTTGGCGCTTTTGAACACCTGAATCATATTGGGCGTCACATCGAGCCCGCGCGCCTCAAGCACCATAGGCACAACGGCGAGACGCCCCATGAAATCATCCACCGTATCCTCGGCAGCGCGCCACATACCAGCATGGGCGGGCAAGGCCCCGTAGTGGCTGCCCAAAGCTTCAAGACAATCGCACATCAGATTGAAATGTTTGGATTCATCGTCGGCGGCGCTGACCCAATCATCGTAAAATCCCATGGGCATTTTGACATCGGTAAAGCGCGCGATAATGTCCCAGTGTAGATCAACCGCGTTCAATTCGATATGGGCCACGGCGTGCAGCAAGGCGATGCGCCCTTCGGGCGATCCGGGCTTGCGGTGGGGCACATCGCGGGGCGACAAAAGTTCTGGCTGGTCGGGGCGGGCGGGGCGCAACGGCGGGTTGGACGTGCCGATTTCCGGTGCCTCGCCTGCGGCGCGGGCAGCCCGCCACTCGGCTGCGTACTTGTGAGAAAGCGCAGTTTTCTCACGGCCATCCGCAGTGCGCAGCACGTTTTCCGCCATTTGGGCCAGCGCGATCATAGGGCGCGCACCGCGTCCAGTACCTCTTCCACGTGACCGGCGACTTTCACCTTGCGCCAGATGCGGGCGATATTGCCGCTCGCATCGATCAGATAGGTGGCGCGTTCGATCCCCATGGATTTTTTGCCGTACATATTCTTTTCGACCCAGACGCCATAGGCTTCGGTCACGGCCCCATCGATATCGGCCAGCAGGGGAACCGTCAGGGCATGTTTGGCCGCAAAACGGTCGTGTTTTGCCATCGTGTCACGGGATACGCCAAAAACCACGGCACCGGCGTCGGCAAATGCTTCAAGATGTTCGGAGAAGCCCACGGCCTCCTTGGTGCAGCCCGGCGTGTCGTCACGGGGGTAGAAATACAAAACCACAGCCTTGCCTCGCAGATCGGAGAGCGAAATTTCGCCACCCCCCGTCACAGGAAGCGTAAAGTCTGGTGCAGGTTGGGAAATCTCTGGCATGGGTCACTTTCTTATGTATTGGAAGCCGTTGTCTGCACTGTCATACTAGTCGGGCTTGGCAAAACTTAAACCCCAAGCCGCCCTAAAAACCGGACGCCCATGCCCAACACCAGCGCAGCCCCCCGCAGCCCCAAGCGGAGACGACTTTGGCAAGCCACCAAATGGTCGCTGCTGGTTATTTCGCTGATTGTTGCCACCATCGCGGGGGCTGCCATCTATATGATCCGCAGCCCCATTGTCGTGCCGGAATGGCTCGAGACGCGCATCGAAGAGCGGTTTGCCAAAGATATGCCGCTTGCGCGGATCGGCTTTGGAGAGATGGTGTTGATCGTGGACGAAGGGTGGCGGCCGCGCGTTCGGCTGCGGGACGTGAATATCACCAACCCCCAAGGGGTTAGCTTTGCCGCCTTCCGCGAAGTGCGGGCCAGTTTTTCCATTCAGGGCCTGCTGGCAGGCGATGTGCAGCCGCGCGATATTGCGATGTCCGGGGTGGTGGCCAATTTGCGTCGCGATAAGGATGGCCGCGTCGCGCTGAGCGCGGCGAGCGGGACTGCCCCGGCAGAGCGGCGGGCGGCCACGATGCCGCAGTTGATCGGCCAGCTTGATACGGTGTTCGAGACGAAGGCGCTGTCGCGGCTGCGGTCGATAGAGCTGCGCGCCCTGACCTTGCGCTACACCGATCTGCAGTCCGACAGGATGTGGACGGTGGATGGCGGGCGGCTGTTGCTGGACCGCGAAGGCGATAACCTGCGGATGACGGCCGAGCTCGCCGTTTTGGGCGGGGGGGCGGATGTTGCCACGCTTTCTGCCAACTACAGCAGCAAAATCGGCGATACCGCGTCGCAGTTCGGTGTGAATTTCGATGGCGTGAGCGCGGGCGACATCGCGGTGCAGAACCCAGCGTTTGCTTGGTTGAAAGTGCTGCGCGCGTCTATCTCCGGTTCGGTGCGCAGCAGCCTTGACGAGGACGGCACCTTCGAGCCGCTGAACGCGACTCTGCAAATCGGGGCCGGGGTGGTTCAGCCTAATGAGCGTGCTACGCCGATCCCCTTTGACGGGGCCCGCAGCTATTTCAGCTATGACCCAGATCAGCGTCTGCTGCGTTTTGACGAGCTTTCGGTCGAAAGCAAATGGGTGTCGGGCCGGATCGAGGGGGCCGCAAGTCTGGGTATTGATGACAGCGGTAAACTGGGCGAGCTGGTCGCACAGGTTCGTCTGCGCGATCTGGTGGCTGACCCTGCCGATATTTATGACACCCCTGTGTCGATTGAGGGTGCCGATCTGGATGCCAAAATCACTTTCAACCCGTTTCACATGTCCGTCGGCCGTATGGATATCGTCGACGGGGGGACGACGTTGAACCTGTCGGGGGATTTGCGGGCGGGGCCGCAGGGGTGGCAAGTTGCGCTGGATGCGGGGTTGAACGCGTTGAAACCAGCGCGCCTGCTTGAGCTTTGGCCAGAAAACGTCAAACCAAAGACCCGCAAGTGGGTGGACGAAAATATCTACGCCGGCGCGTTGAGCGACGTTGACCTTGCCTTTCGTTTGAAGCCGGGCGCGGCACCGCAAGCATACCTCGACTTTGACTTTCAGGGTGCCGAGGTTCGATTTTTGCGCACCATGCCGAATATCACCGACGGCAGCGGTCATGCGAGCCTTTCGCGCAACCGCTTTGTTGTCAGCGTGGATACCGGGGTGATCACACCGCCCGACGAGACGCCGGTGTCGGTGAACGGGTCTTCGTTCATCATGCCGGATGTCACGGTCAAGGACGGCCCTCCCGGCATCGTTCGGTTGCGCGCCGATGCGGACATCACATCGGTCCTGGCGCTGTTGAACCGGCCCCCGTTGCAGGCAATGGACAAGGCCAACCTGCCGGTTGACGTCGTCGATGCACGGGCCCAGTTGGCGGGCACTTTGTCCTTTCCGATGAAAAAAGGCTCTGACCCGAAGCTGACGATCTTCGACATAAACGGAACGCTGGCGGAATTCCAAAGCGACCGTCTGGTCAAAGATCGCGCGCTGCGTGCCGACCAGCTGACATTGAACGCGTCCAACAGCGGCCTGACGATCAAGGGCGAGGGCGAGCTGGACGGCGTTCCCTTTGACGGCGAATGGTCCCAACCCTTCGGGAAGGCGGGCGCTGCGAGCAGTGTCAGGGCAGATATTGCGCTGAACGCCAAAACGCTCGAGACTTTCAAGATCGCGCTGCCCCCTGATACGATCGCAGGTGAAGGGCGGGCGTGGTTCGCGATGGATCTGGTTAAAGGCCAACCCCCTGATTTTTCTGTCATATCGGATCTGCGGGGTTTGCGCATCACCGTTCCACAGATCGGCTGGACCAAAGCGCGATCCCAGACGGGCACGTTGGAGATATCGGGGCGGCTTGGGCCGGTTCCAGACGTCGATACCTTGAAGATCAGCGCCGCGGGGCTGTCGGCGCAGGGAGATGTCACATTGCACCCAAGTGGTGCGTTGGACAGATTGCAATTTCACCGATTGCAGGTCGGGAACTGGCTGGATGTGCCTGTTGATCTGATCGGGCAGGGGGCAGGTCGCCCGGTGCAGGTGGTGGTGAAAGGCGGCCGTCTTGATTTGCGCAGGGCGGAGCTCGGAAAAAGCAAGCCCAGCGGGGTCGCGAGCCCGCCGATGTTGTTGTCGCTGGATCGACTGCAAGTCACGGATAAAATTGCCCTGACAGGAATGCAGGGCGAATTTAACGTCGCGCGTGGCCTTGATGGACGGTTCACGGCAGCCTTGAACGGGGGCGCGCCGGTTTCGGGTCGCGTCGTACCCAAGGATGGCCGTAGCGCGGTGCAATTGACGGCAACCGATGCTGGTGGCGTTTTGAGGTCTGCCAACATTGCACAACAAGTCCACGGCGGCGCGCTTTCGTTGACCCTGGTACCCACCGGATCGGGCGGGGCTTTCGACGGTCATGCAGAGATTAAAGACGTTCGTATCAAGGACGCCCCAACGATTGCAGCGCTGGTGAACGCAGTTTCCGTGGTCGGGCTGATCAACGAGTTGAACGGGGACGGGATATATTTTGACACGGTCGAAGCTGATTTTCGCCTGTCTTCCAATCGCGTCAACCTGACCCAAGCCAGCGCGACGGGGGCGTCGCTTGGGATTTCTATGGATGGGGTTTTTGCCACTGACACCGGCCAGATGGCGCTGCAGGGTGTGATCTCTCCTGTATATATGTTGAACGGAATAGCCAGTTTTCTGACCCGCAAGGGCGAGGGGCTTTTGGGTTTCAACTACTCTATCGGCGGGACGGTGCAGAACCCGTCTGTCTCGGTGAACCCGCTGTCGGGGTTTGTGCCCGGTGCGATGCGGGATATTTTTCGCAGCACTCCACGCACGACGCCCGCTCAGGATGGGGGGGCTGCCACCCCCGCGCCACAAAAACCTGTTGCTCAACGCTTTGAGGGGCGCTAACGGGCGCGTATGAAACTCAGTGACTTCGATTTTGAACTGCCCGAGCGTTTGATCGCGACACGCCCTGCGGTCCCCCGTACGTCGGCCAAGATGCTGGTTGCGCAGGGTGATCATATCACTGACACGACTGTCGCCAATATCAGCGATTGGTTGCGTCCAGGGGATCGGCTGGTGCTGAATGACACAAGGGTTATTCCGGCGCGGTTGTCGGGGGTTCGCCGCCGGGACAGCGCACAGGGTCCGGTGCAGGCGCGTATCGAAGTAACCTTGCTGGAGCCACGGGGCGATGCGGACTGGACAGCGCTGATCAAGCCGTTGAAAAAGCTCAAGATTGACGAGACTGTCGTCTTTAGCGCCGATCTTTCTGCGCGTTTGATTGGCGTCGAGGATGGGCAGGGTCGACTGCGCTTCAACTGCAGCGGCGACGATTTTGACGCCGCGCTGAATGATGCCGGTGCGATGCCATTGCCGCCCTATATTGCGGGCAAGCGTCCGGCAGACGCGCAGGACATGACGGATTATCAAACCGTTTTCGCCAAGAATGCGGGCGCAGTGGCCGCGCCTACGGCGTCGCTCCACTTTGATCAGTTGCTGCTGGATCAGCTCGCCGAGATGGGGGTGCGCTTTAGCCACGTCACCTTGCATGTGGGCGCGGGGACGTTTCTGCCCGTGAAGGTCGATGACATTGCTGACCATAAAATGCACAGCGAGTGGGGGCAGGTGAGCGCGCAGGCAGCTGCCGAAATCTCCGCCACCAAAGCTGCTGGCGGGCGGGTCATACCCGTTGGGACCACTGCCTTGCGGCTGGTCGAGACCGCTGCGCGGTCCGGGAATATCCAACCCTGGGAAGGGGATACCGATATTTTCATTACCCCCGGTTTTGAATTCAATGTCGCAGACGCGTTGATGACGAATTTCCATCTTCCGAAGTCGACCCTCATGATGCTCGTTTCGGCATTGATGGGGCAGAAAACTATACAAAAGATTTACAATCACGCGATTGAATCGAATTATCGGTTTTTCTCCTATGGCGATGCGTCGCTGCTCTTTCCAAAGACGCAAATAAACGCCTGAATGTCGTTCGGGGGGGTGACACCTCTTGGGATCGCCGTCAGGGAGGGGGCTGATCGCGTTAAAGGATTCGTAAGATGTTTCAGGTACTGAGCAGCGCATGGGCGCTTTTGTTGGGCATGTGTTTGCTGATGGTGGGCAACGGCATGCAAGGTACGCTCTTGGGGATTCGCGGCGGGATCGAGGCATTTTCGACCTTCGAAATGTCGATCGTGATGTCGGCATATTTCGTGGGCTTTTTGGGCGGCTCGCGTATGGCACCGGGTATGATCCGGCGCGTCGGTCACGTGCGTGTCTTCGCGGCGCTGGCGTCGATGATCTCGGCTGTCATGATCCTGTATCCGACCTTTCCGAACGTCGCTGTCTGGTCGGTGGGCCGCGTGTTGATCGGCTTTTGTTTTTCTGCGGTTTACGTGACAGCAGAAAGCTGGCTCAACAACGCCGCTACTAACGAAAACCGGGGGCAGGCGCTGTCATTGTATATGATCGTGCAAACCTTTGGCATCGTTATTGCGCAAGCGCTTTTGCTCACCGCGGACCCTTCAGGCTTTGTCCTGTTCGTTATTCCGTCGGTTTTGGTCAGCGTGGCGGTGACGCCAATTTTGCTGTCGATCAGCCCGACGCCCGCGTTTGACACCACCAAACCGATGAGCTTGCGCGAACTGGCCGGCTTCTCGCCCTTGGGGTGTGTCGGCATGTTCCTGTTGGGCGGGGTCTTTTCGGCGCAGTTCGGCATGGCCTCGGTTTACGGTGCCGAAGCCGGGCTGACCGTGGCGCAGATTTCGATCTTCGTTGCGACGTTTTTTGTGGGTTCGGTGGTTTTGCAATATCCGATCGGTTGGGTTTCGGACCGGATGGACCGTCGTCTTTTGATCGTTATCACCTCCATCATTGGGGGTATCGGGTCTGTCATCGGCATGCTGTTGGGGCATAACTTTAGCGTGCTGCTGCTGACCGCCTTTGTCGTAGGTGGCATGTCTAACCCATTGTATTCGCTTCTTATTGCGCACACGAACGACTTCCTTGAACCCGAGGATATGGCCGCGGCATCCGGTGGCATGATCTTTATTAACGGGTTGGGCGCTATTCTGGGTCCGGTGATCACCGGCTGGATGATGGGCACCGCGCTCGGGCCGGGCGGGTTCTACCTGTTCACGGCGGTTCTGTTCTTTGCTTTGGCGGTCTACGCGTCCTACCGCGCGACGGTGCGTCCGGCCATTCCTGCGGATGAAACGGGTAACTACATCCCGATTTACCCCGCTGCGACGACCGTTGCGGTCGAATTGGCGCAAGAATACGCGATCGAGAGCGAACAAACCGCCGAAGCGGAGCCGACCTAGACGTTTTGCTAATTCGTTACATCTTGTGTCTAATGAAATTAGAAAAATTTGATCTTTTCTGTGGTCAAAGGAGGCAAGGCTATGAAAACGCGTGAGGACGTACGTCGGTTCTGGCTGGATGAAACTGGGCCTGCGGGATGGTATGCGGTGGATGATGACCTTGATGCCGCGATCCGGTCACAGTTTCTGGACACCTGGTCGCTTATCGGGACCCATCGGTTGGACCATTGGCTGACCGATGCGAAAGGCACTTTGGCCTATCTCATTCTAGCGGATCAGTTTCCGCGCAATATGTTTCGTGGGCAGGGGAAGGCGTTTTCGACCGATCTGCGGGCCCTGCGGGCAGCTCAAACCGCTGTGCGCAACGAATGGGATAGACTTATTGCGCCGCCTGAACGGCAATTTTTTTACCTTCCGTTCATGCATTCAGAAAGTCTGACCGATCAGGATCACTGCGTTCGGCTGGTCGTTGACCGTATGCCCGACGCCGAGGATACGCTGCGGCATGCGCGCGCGCATCGAAAGGTGATCCGGCAATTCGGCAGATTTCCCTATCGCAACAACGCCTTGGGTCGGCGAAGCACCGCCGCTGAAACCGAATATCTTGACGACGGGGGGTATGCCTATACCCTGCGGACACTCACGTAAGTGCGGGTTAGGCGGTTTGATCCTGGGTCGGAATTCTCCGAGTTGCTGACGCTCGCGAGATAGTTTACCACTAAACTAAATTTCAATACGTGCTGCGAGGTTGCATAATGGCTGCGAAATCCTTTGATCTGATCGTGATTGGTGCGGGGCCGGGGGGCTATGTTGCGGCCATCCGGGGCGCGCAACTGGGGCTTTCGGTCGCCATTGTAGAGCGTGAGCACCTAGGCGGCATTTGTCTTAACTGGGGCTGTATCCCGACCAAAGCGCTTTTGCGGTCGTCGGAAGTATTCCACCTGATGCAGCGGGCAAGCGAGTTTGGCCTGAAGGCAGACAATATCGGCTATGATCTGGAGGCAGTTGTCAAGCGGTCGCGCAAGGTTGCGGGGCAGCTGTCCGGCGGTATCGGGCATTTGATGAAAAAGAACAAAGTCTCGGTCTTCATGGGCGCGGCAACGTTAGCGGGCAAAGGTAAAGTGTCGGTTAAGTCGAAAGACGGGGAAGAGACGCTGATCGCCAAGAATATCGTACTGGCGACCGGTGCGCGGGCCCGCAACCTGCCTGGGCTGGAAGCAGACGGAAAACGCGTGTGGATGTACAAGGATGCCTTGCAGCCGCCCCATATGCCGAAAAAGCTGCTGGTGATCGGATCTGGCGCGATCGGTATCGAATTCGCAAGCTTTTACAATACCTTGGGCGCAGACACGACTGTTGTCGAGGTGATGGATCGTATCCTTCCCGTCGAGGATGAAGAGATCAGCAAATTTGCGAAAAAGCAGTTCGAAAAACAGGGCATGAAGATCATGCAGAAGGCCGTTGTCAAACAACTGGACCGCGCTGATGACAAGGTGACTGCCCATATCGAAACGGGCGGCAAGGTGACCAAGCATGAGTTTGACACCGTGATCTCCGCCGTAGGTATCGTTGGCAATGTCGAGGATCTTGGGCTGGAGGATCTGGGCGTGAAAATTGATCGGACCCATGTCGTGACCGATGAATATTGCCGGACCGGCGTCGAGGGGCTGTATGCCATCGGTGACATCGCCGGTGCCCCTTGGTTGGCGCATAAAGCCTCGCACGAGGGGGTGATGGTCGCCGAATTGATCGCGGGTCAACACACGCACCCGGTCAAACCGGAATCCATCGCCGGCTGCACCTATTGTCACCCGCAGGTCGCGTCCGTCGGGTATACGGAAGCCAAGGCGAAAGAGCTTGGCTTTGACGTTAAGGTGGGTCGCTTCCCCTTTATCGGGAATGGCAAGGCGATTGCCCTTGGCGAGCCCGAGGGGATGATCAAAACCGTCTTTGACGCAAAAACAGGCGAATTGCTTGGCGCGCATATGGTGGGCGCCGAGGTGACCGAGCTGATCCAGGGCTATGTCGTGGGGCGTCAGCTTGAGACCACCGAAGAAGACCTGATGAACACCGTCTTCCCGCACCCGACCTTGTCAGAAATGATGCATGAATCCGTGCTGGATGCTTACGGACGCGTTATTCATATGTAGCCTTTGCCCGCGCATAGCGGGGTCCTGATCTTTGCAACGCCCGGTGACAAATTCAATGTTGCCGGGCGTTTGCCGTCGTAATGGCAGCCCAAAATGCGCCGCGATAATGTCGTTCCCCTTGTGTTCTTATTTTTTCGTTGGAGAATCCGTA
This sequence comes from Sulfitobacter pontiacus, assembly GCF_040790665.1. Classification (NCBI taxonomy): domain Bacteria; kingdom Pseudomonadati; phylum Pseudomonadota; class Alphaproteobacteria; order Rhodobacterales; family Roseobacteraceae; genus Sulfitobacter; species Sulfitobacter pontiacus. The sequence goes on from NZ_CP160849.1 coordinate 2,506,311, forward strand.
GCACGCACCTATGTACTAAGCGTTAACGGGGGTCCGATATGGCTGAGCTAAAGAACATCGAAGTGCGCGGCGCGCGCGAACACAATCTAAAGAACATCGACGTGGACATTCCGCGCGATAAGCTGGTTGTGATTACCGGGCTTTCCGGGTCGGGTAAATCGAGCCTCGCGTTCGATACGATCTATGCCGAAGGGCAGCGACGCTATGTGGAATCGCTCAGCGCCTATGCGCGGCAATTCCTTGATATGATGCAGAAACCCGATGTGGATCACATCAGCGGCCTGTCGCCAGCGATTTCGATTGAACAGAAGACCACGTCGAAAAACCCCCGCTCTACCGTGGGGACGGTCACCGAGATTTATGACTATATGCGCCTGCTTTTTGCGCGCGTCGGCACGCCCTATTCCCCCGCGACCGGCAAGCCAATCGAGGCGCAGCAGGTGCAGGATATGGTCGACCGCGTGATGACCATGCCCGAAGGCACGCGCGCCTACCTGTTGGCCCCGATCATTCGTGACCGGAAGGGCGAGTACCGCAAAGAGTTCCTTGAGCTGCGCAAGCAGGGCTTTCAGCGAGTAAAAGTGAACGGCGAATTTTACGAACTGGACGAGCCGCCCACGCTGGACAAGAAGTTCCGCCATGACATCGACGTGGTTGTCGACCGTATCGTGGTGCGTGAGGGGCTAGAGACACGCTTGGCGGATTCCCTGCGCACAGCGCTTGATCTGGCTGATGGGATCGCCGTGCTGGAAACCGCCCCGACCGAGGGCGAGCCCGAGCGTCATACCTTCAGCGAAAAATTTGCCTGTCCTGTCAGCGGCTTCACGATCCCCGAGATCGAGCCGCGTCTGTTTTCATTCAACGCTCCTTTCGGTGCCTGTCCGTCCTGTGATGGTCTGGGCAAGGAGTTGTTTTTTGATGAACGCCTTGTGGTGCCCGACCAGAACCTCAAGGTCTATGACGGTGCGCTGGCCCCGTGGCGCAAGGGTAAGTCCCCGTATTTCAAGCAAACGATCGAAGCCATCGCAAAACACTATCAATTTAGTGAAAATACGCGGTGGAAAGATCTGCCCGAGAAGGTGCAGCAGGTGTTCCTGCATGGCTCCGGCAAGGAAGAGATCAAGTTCCGCTATGACGAAGGCGGCCGTGTGTACGAGGTCAGCCGCGTTTTCGAAGGGGTGATCCCCAATATGGAGCGCCGCTACCGCGAGACGGATAGCAACTGGATCCGCGAAGAATTCGAACGCTACCAGAACAACCGCCCCTGTGGCACCTGCAACGGCTACCGGCTGCGGCCCGAAGCGCTTGCTGTCAAGATCGGCCCGTCGGATGGCGACAGCGACACGCTGCTGCATGCCGGACAAGTCGTTGAAATGTCGATCCGCGAAGCTTTTGACTGGTGCACCAAAGTGCCCGATTACCTGACCGTTCAGAAGAACGAGATCGCGCGTGCGATCCTCAAGGAAATCCGCGAACGTCTGGGATTCCTGAACAATGTCGGGTTGGAGTATCTGACGCTGGCACGCTCTAGCGGGACGCTCAGCGGGGGGGAAAGCCAACGTATTCGGCTTGCGTCGCAGATCGGGTCGGGGCTGACAGGGGTGCTTTACGTGCTTGACGAACCCTCGATCGGGTTGCACCAGCGCGACAATGACCGCTTGCTCCAGACGCTGAAAAACCTGCGGGATCAGGGCAATACGGTCATCGTCGTTGAACACGACGAAGAGGCGATCCGTGAGGCGGATTATGTGTTTGATATCGGGCCGGGGGCCGGTGTGCACGGCGGGCAGGTGGTCAGCCACGGGACATCGCAAGAGGTCGCCAATGATCCGAATTCGCTGACAGGGCAATACCTTACCGGCAAACGCGAGATCGCGGTGCCCGCTAAACGGCGTAAGGGCAACAAAAAGAAAATCCGTGTGGTCAAGGCGACGGGGAACAACCTCCAGAATGTCACGGTCGATTATCCACTGGGCAAATTCGTCTGCGTGACGGGTGTGTCAGGCGGTGGCAAATCGACCCTGACGATCGAGACCTTGTTCAAGACCGCGTCGATGAACCTGAACGGGGCGCGCCAGACGCCCGCGCCGTGCGAGACCATCAAGGGGCTGGAGCATCTGGACAAGGTGATCGACATTGACCAGCGCGCCATCGGGCGGACGCCGCGGTCGAACCCGGCGACCTATACCGGTGCCTTCACCCCGATCCGCGACTGGTTCGCCGGTCTGCCCGAAGCCAAGGCGCGCGGGTACAAGCCCGGGCGTTTCAGCTTTAACGTCAAGGGCGGACGCTGCGAGGCCTGTCAAGGCGACGGTGTGATCAAGATCGAGATGCACTTCCTGCCGGATGTCTATGTCGAATGTGAAACCTGCAAAGGCCAGCGCTATAACCGCGAAACGCTTGAGGTGAAGTTCAAGGGCAAGTCCATCGCTGACGTGCTGGATATGACTGTCGAGGACGCGCAGAGCTTCTTCCAGGCGGTCCCCAGCATCCGCGAAAAAATGGATGCGCTGATGCGTGTGGGCTTGGGCTACATCAAGGTGGGTCAGCAGGCGACGACGCTGTCGGGCGGGGAGGCGCAGCGCGTCAAACTGTCGAAAGAGCTCAGCAAACGCTCTACGGGCCGGACGCTGTATATCCTGGATGAACCGACCACGGGGCTGCACTTTGAAGACGTGCGCAAGCTTCTAGAGGTGCTGCACGAGCTGGTGGATCAGGGCAATACTGTGGTCGTCATTGAACACAACCTCGATGTCATCAAGACCGCGGACCATATCATCGACATTGGTCCAGAAGGCGGCGATGGCGGCGGGCAGGTGGTCGCGACCGGCACGCCTGAACAGGTTGCCGAGGTCGAGGGGAGCTATACCGGCCATTACCTCAAGCCGATGCTCGCCCCGCGTAAGGTTGCTGCCGAATAGCATTGCCGCCACTGCGGTAGACACAAAATGCCCCGTCCTAATCAGGCGGGGCATTGTTCATGAAATCTTAGGGTTTCGCGGCGCAGTTTAGTTTAGAAGGCGCGATGCCAGACCGATCAGCGCCAGTACGTCGTTGGTTTGCGGGTCCACGGCATAGACATAGCCGTCGTCCTGAACGTAGCGGTTGTAGCGGGTCAGCCCATGCCGGTGGGGCTGTTCGATCACGACGTAGCGCGTCAGCTTGTCGCCTTTGGCGTGGTGGTGCTTGTCATGCCCTTTGGCAAGATGACGCCCGTTGTCGCTGTGCTGCTTCTCGTGTTTCTTGATCGCCTTTTTGTATTCTTTAACAGCTTTCTTGTGCTGCTTTTGATGCTTTTTGTCATCGTGCTTATCATGCTTGGCCAAGGTCACCTGCGGTGCCGCGACATCGTAATGCCCCGACGCGCCATAGGAGGCAGAGGCCGCCTGTACGGCCGGGCTGAAGGCCAGCACGGCGAAGGCGCTTGCGGCGAGGGTAAGGGTTTTCATGCTCGTTCTCCGTTACAGTGTCGATACAGTAACAAACGAACGGCGCGCGGGTTTCCGTCGCTGGGACGAGACGGCGGGAACCCGCTTTCTTTTCCTGTCAGCCGTTGCGGCCGCGGGTTTCGAAACGGGGTAGCATGGCAGAGAAATCCTTGCCGTTTCCGTCTTCGTTCTCGACGAATTGCGCATAGAGCGCACGGGCGAGCTCTCCCATCGGGGTGTCTGCATCTGCCATCTCTGCTGCCTGCTGCGACAGCCCAAGATCCTTGAGCATCAGCTCCGCCGCGAAGCCCGGTGTGTAGCCATTGTCTGCGGGCGAGGTGGGGCCAACACCGGGGGCAGGGCAATAGGCGTTCATCGACCAGCTATAGCCCGACGAGGTGCTGACAACGTCGAACATCTTCTGCCGGTCCAGCCCCAGTTTATCGGCCAGTGCAAAGGCCTCGCAGGTGGCGATCATGGTGACGCCGAGGATCATGTTGTTGCAAATCTTCGCCGCTTGCCCCGCACCGGCATCGCCGCAATGCACCGCCTTTTGCCCCATGATGTCGAACAGGGGCTTGGCCTTTGCAAAGGCCTGCGTCGACCCGCCGGCCATAAAGGTCAGCGTGCCGCCAGATGCCCCGCCGATACCGCCAGACACGGGGGCGTCAACGGACATTATGCCTGCGTCTTCAGCAGCTTGCGCGGTGTTCTTCGCGCTTTCCACATCCACGGTGGAACAGTCGATGAACAGCGTGCCCTGCGCCATATGGGGGATCGCCTGCGCCGCCACTTGCCGCAGGATCGACCCGTTGGGCAGCATTGTGATCACCGCGTCCATGCCCGCCACAGCGGCTTCAAGGCTGTCTGCAAGGCGCACGCCCTCTGCCGTGGTGCCCGCCACGTCAAAGCCCGCCACGTCGTGGCCCGCTTTGGCGAGGTTGGTCGCCATAGGCGCGCCCATGTTGCCCAGTCCGATAAATCCGATCTTCATGCTCATGTGGTTCTCTCCAGTGTCAGGGCGTCCTCGGCCAGCGGGCACAGCATCTTGGCTGTCGCGGCAAGGGGGACGTTCATATCGGCATATTGCCAGTTGGGGCTGCGGTCCTTGTCGATGATCGCCGCGCGGATCCCTTCAAGGAAGTCGCCATGCTCCATCGCGCGGAAGGTAAAGCGGTATTCCATATCCAACGCCTTCTCGATGCTGAGCGAGGGGCCGCGCAGACGGTGGATGATCTCGACCGTGCAGGCCATCGCCAACGGGCTGCTGCGCTGCATTTTCTTGAGCGTGTCTGCGGCAAATTCGCTGTCGGATGCGCGCAGGGCGTTGAGGATATCCGCCAGCGTTTCGCCGCCAAAGAAGCTGTCAATCTCGGCCGCCTGCGCCTCTAGTGCAGAGGCAGGCGGCGTGGTGCTTGCGGTTTCCAGAATGGCCACATCGCCTGAATTCTCAAGCGCGGCTATCACGTCGGGCCAGTTTAATTCTGCGATGTAAGTGTCTGCGAAACCGGCGTAAATCGCATCTTCACCCTTCATGCGTGACGCGGTTGTGCCCAGATATTCGCCCACCCGTCCGGGGGCCAGCGCCAGCATCAGGCTGCCGCCCACATCGGGCACCAGACCGATGCCACATTCCGGCATCGCGATCTGGCTGCTTTCCCCCACCACGCGGTGCGAGCCGTGACAGCCGATGCCCACGCCGCCGCCCATGGTGAACCCCTGCAAGAAGGAGACGACGGGCTTGGTATGGGCGAAGATCTTGGCGTTTAGCCGGTATTCATCCGCCCAGAACTTGCGCCCGTAGGCGTAGTTGCCCTTGGTGCCCGTGGCGTAAAGTTCGGCGATGTCACCACCCGAGCAAAAGGCACGATCCCCTTCGGCGTCAAGGATGATCAGATCGACGTTCGGGTCATGCTGCCAAGCGTCAAAGGCGTCTTCGATGGCCAGACACATGTCGTAGGTCATGGCGTTCAGCGCTTGGGGGCGGCTGAGGGTGATCCGTCCCGCGCGCCCTGAAATGCGGATGGAGATATCGGTCATCGGTTCTTCAGCATATCCCGCGCCACGATGACGCGCATGATTTCGTTGGTGCCTTCAAGGATCTGGTGGACGCGCAGGTCACGCACCAGCTTTTCGATGCCGTAATCCGCCAGATAGCCATAGCCGCCATGTAGTTGCAGACATTGATCGACAACCTTGCTGCCTGCCTCTGTCACGAACTTCTTGGCCATGGCGCAGAACTTGGTGGCATCCGGCGCGCCCGTGTCCAGCTTCCACGCGGCTTGCCGCAGGAAGACGCGGGCGGCTAGCAGTTCGATCTCCATCTCGGCAAGGCGGAATTGCAGACCCTGAAATTGGTCGATGGGTTTGCCGAATGCTTTACGCTCGCCCATATAGGTGAGCGTGGCGTTCAGCGCGGTCTGTGCAGCACCCAAGGAACAGGCGGCGATGTTCAAACGGCCGCCATCCAGCCCCATCATTGCATATTTGAAACCTTTTCCCTCTTCCCCCACCAGATTTCCGGCAGGAATGTTGCAATCGTCAAACTGCACTTGGGACGTGGGTTGGCTGCGCCAGCCCATTTTATCCTCTAGCCCGCCAAAGGAAAGCCCTGCGGTCCCGTCTTCGACATAGACGGTGGACACGCCCGCGGCCCCCTCATCCGAGGTGCGCACCATCGCGACATAGGCGTCGGAATAGCCGCCGCCCGAGATGAACGCCTTGGTGCCGTTCAAAGTGTAGCCTTCGTTCGTGCGGGTGCATTTCGTCTTGAGCGCCGCCGCGTCAGAGCCCGATCCGGGCTCTGTCAGACAATAGCTGAGCACCGTGTTCATGCTCAGGATGTCGGGCATGATCCGCGACTTGAGGTCGTCACTGGCAAAGCTGTCCAGCATCTTGGCGCACATGTTATGAATCGACAGAAAGGCCGCGACCGACGGGCAAGCCATGCTGAGCGCTTCGAACACCAGCGTCGCATCAAGCCGCGTCAGGCCAGATCCGCCCGCATCCTCGGACACGTAAAGCCCGCCAAAGCCCAGCTCTGCAATCTTGGGCCAAAGGTCTTTGGGGATTGTTTCGTCTTTCTCCCACTTCTGGGCGAAAGGGGCGATATGTTCCTGGCCAAAGCCATAGGCCATGTCGAAAATCGCGGTTTGCTCTTCTGAAAGTGCGAAATCCATAAACGGTGATCCCTCCCAAGACCGATCGAATTGAACGTGTGTTTAATTGTAAGCATGCACGTGGGCGTCGCGCAAGCACCCTCCGGCGGGGGAGCCGCCGAAGGGCGAGGATGGGGCTTATTCCATCGGCTTGAAATTGAACTCGCCGCCTTCTTTGATGCCCGAGGGCCAGCGCGAGGTCACGGTTTTGGTGCGTGTGTAGAATTTGAACGCATCCGGCCCGTGCTGGTTCAGGTCGCCAAAGACCGATTTCTTCCAGCCGCCAAAGGTGTGATAGGCGAGCGGCACGGGAATCGGCACGTTGATCCCGATCATGCCGACGTTGACGCGCGCCGCAAAGTCACGCGCGGCGTCGCCGTCACGGGTAAAGATCGCGGTGCCGTTGCCCATTTCGTGATCCATCGCAAGACCAAGCGCCTCTTCATAGGTTTTGGCGCGGACGGTAGACAGAACCGGCCCGAAGATCTCGTGCTTGTAGATGTCCATATCGGGGGTGACGTTGTCAAAGAGGTGCGGGCCGACAAAGAAGCCTTCCTCGTAGCCTTGCAGCTTAAAGTCGCGCCCGTCGACAACCAGCGTGGCCCCCTGATCGACGCCAGTTTGTACCAGCCGTTCGATGTTTGCCTTCGCGGCTGCGGTGACCACGGGGCCGTAATCGACGTCATTGCCCGAGGTATACGGCCCGACTTTCAGCTTCTCGATGCGCGGCACCAGCTTTTCGATCAAACGGTCGGCGGTTTCCTCGCCCACAGGCACAGCGACCGAGATCGCCATGCAGCGTTCGCCCGCTGCGCCATAGCCCGCGCCGATCAGCGCGTCCGCGGCCTGGTCCAGATCGGCGTCCGGCATGATGATCATGTGGTTCTTGGCACCGCCAAAGCATTGGACGCGTTTGCCATTCGCGCAGCCCGTGCCGTAGATATATTCGGCGATGGGGGTGGAGCCGACAAAGCCGACCGATTGAATGACGGGGTGATGCAGGATCGCGTCAACCGCTTCCTTGTCGCCATTGACGACCTGAATGATACCTTTGGGCAGGCCCGCTTCTTCCAGCAGTTCGGCCAGTAACAGGGGCACGGATGGATCACGCTCGGACGGTTTGAGGATGAAGGCATTGCCGCAGACGATGGCGGGGGCGAACATCCACATGGGGATCATGGCGGGGAAGTTGAACGGCGTGATGCCTGCGGACACGCCAAGGGGCTGGCGCATGGAATACATGTCGATGCCGGGGCCCGCGCTGTCGGTGAAATCGCCTTTCAGCAGCTCGGGCGCACCGATGCAGTATTCCACCACTTCCAGACCGCGCTGCACGTCACCGGCGGCATCGGGCAGGGTCTTGCCGTGTTCGCGGCTCAGCGCTTCGGCGAGCTTGTCCATATCGCGGTTCAGCAGGTCCACGAACTTCATCATGACCCGCGCCCGACGCTGGGGGTTCACCGCGGCCCATGCGGGTTGCGCGGCCATGGCGTATTTTACGGCCTGATCCAGCTCTGCCTCGCCAGCCAGCGGGACTTTCGCCTGCACTTCGCCGGTTGCGGGGTTGTACACGTCGGCAAAGCGGCCTGACGTGCCTTTGACGTGGGCACCGTTCAGGTAATGGGTCAACTCTTGCATGGAATGCTCCTTCTGTGCGTTTGGCGGCAGGTTAGGCTTGCAAAAAACAAAGCAAAAGAGGCATGGCGTCAAAATCGTTTTGCAATATTGCAAAGCCTTGTGCGGGCTGAAAGGGTAGGGTGGGGCGCTGCCCCCGTCCTTCGGACGCCCCCGGAGTTTACGGGCAAAATGAAGTCTGTGCAGAAAACGAAACGTGAAAGGAGCCGTGGCCGATGATGGGGAACTGGGACGACCTGCGGCTGTTTCTGGCCGTCGCGCGCGAGCAGAGCCTATCGGGCGCGGGGAAGCTGTTGCGGTTGGACCCCGCGACCTTGGGGCGACGCATGGCGCGGCTGGAAAAGACCATGCAGGCGGTATTATTCGTGAAATCGCCCTCGGGCTACGCGCTGACCGAGGCGGGCGTGCAGTTGCTGTCGCGCGCCGAAGCCGCAGAGCAGGCGATGCGGCAGGCCACGGCGGATGTGGTCGTGCCATCTGACCAATTGGCAGGGCAGATCAGGATCGGGGCACCGGACGGCTGCGCCAATTATCTGCTCCCACAGGTCTGCGCCCGTTTGGTGGCGGATAATCCGGGGCTTGATATCCAGATCGTCGCCCTGCCGCGGGTGTTCAACCTGTCGCGGCGCGAGGCGGATATGGCGATCGGGGTCAGCGCGCCCACGGCGGGGCGGCTGGTTGTGCAGAAAATCGCCGACTACCAACTGCATCTTGCCGCCGCCGACAGCTATCTTGCCGCGCACCCCGCGATCCGGACCGTTGCAGACCTGCAGGGGCACCGGTTGGTGGGGTATATCCCCGACATGATCTTTGACCGCGAGCTTGATTATCTGGCGGAGCTTGGCATGACGCGGGTGCCTCTGGCCTCTAATTCCGTGTCCGTTCAGGTGAATATGATCCGGCAAGGGGGCGGCGTCGGGATTGTGCATGATTTCTCGCTTCCTGCGACGCCGGGGGTGACGCGCATCCTGACCGGCGACGTGCATCTGAGCCGCGCCTTTTATTTGATTCGCCACGAAGACGACCGGCGCAATCTGCGTTTGAGCCGCTTTGCGGAAGCTCTGGCGCAGGGCGTCCGCGCCGAAGTGGCGAAACTGGAGGCAATTGCTTGACACGCAACAGTATTAAAGGGAACCTGACCTATAGGTAATATTCTTGCGAAGGGGCCGACCATGCTAGTTTCCCAAATCCTGAAAACCAAAGCGGATGACAGTGTTACGACGGTAAAACCGGGCACGCGTATCTCGCAGGCGGCGGCGATGTTGTCGGAAAAGCGGATCGGGACCCTGGTCGTGTCAGCGGACGGCAAAACGCCCGATGGTATCCTGTCGGAGCGTGACATCGTGCGCACCCTTGGCCGCGAGGGCGGCGGCTGTCTGGACGACACCGTAGAGGCGCTGATGACGCGCGATCTGATCACCTGCGCCAAGGATGAAACCGCGGATGATATCCTTGCCAAGATGACGCAAGGCCGCTTTCGCCACATGCCTGTTTTGGAGGATGGGGTTCTGATCGGCCTGATCTCTTTGGGGGATGTGGTCAAGGCCCGCCTGATGGAGCTTTCGATGGAGAAAGACGCCCTGGAGGGGATGATCAGGGGCCACTAGCCCACCGAAATTGGCGTTGCATCTTCGCGGTGTAAATGCTTGCTTGCACTTCGAATAACGACTTGAAATGACTGGACTCTCCCATGCGCGTAGGCCTTTACCCCGGCACCTTCGACCCTATTACTTTGGGTCACATCGACATCATCCGGCGGGCGGCGACGCTTGTTGATAAACTGGTGATCGGGGTCGCGATCAACCGCGATAAGGGGCCATTGTTCGAGCTGGAAGAGCGTGTCGCCCAGATCGAAGAGGAATGCCGCAAGCTGAACCAAGAGACCGGGACAGAGATCGTGGTGCATCCCTTCGAGAACCTGCTGATCGATTGCGCCCATGATGTGGGGGCACAGATGATCATCCGCGGGCTGCGGGCCGTGGCGGATTTCGAGTACGAGTATCAGATGGTGGGGATGAACCGTAAGCTGGATGACAGCGTCGAGACGGTCTTCTTGATGGCAGAGGCCGAGCATCAGGCGATTGCCAGCCGTTTGGTCAAGGAAATCGCCCGGCTTGGCGGGGACGTCAGCAAATTTGTGACGCCCGCCGTCAATGCCGAGCTGTTAAAGCGCTTCTCGCAATAACGATCAGAGGGTTTTCGCAACCTCGCGCGAGGTGTCGAGCATACGGTTCGAGAACCCCCATTCGTTGTCATACCAGCCCAGAACCCGCAGCTGTGTCCCGCTTTGGACAGAGGTCTGATCAAGGGCCACGACACAGGAATGTGAATCGTGGTTCAGGTCGATCGACACCAGAGGACGTTCGACCAGACCAAGGATGCCTTTCAGCGGGCCTTCGGCGGCGGTGCGCAGGGTGGCATTGACCTCCTCCACCGTGGCTTCTTTCGACAGTTCGACCACCAGATCGACACAGGATACGTTCGGTGTGGGCACGCGGATCGCGGTGCCGCCGATCAGCCCGTCAAGCTCGGGCAGCACTTTACCCAGTGTCTTGGCCGCACCGGTGGTGGTGGGGATCATCGACAGCGCCGCGGCGCGGGCACGGTACAGGTCGCTGTGCGCCGTGTCATGCACCGGCTGGTCGCCGGTGTAGCTGTGGATTGTGGTCATATGGCCGTGCTTGATACCGAAGGCGTCATGCAGGGTCTTGGCCAGCGGTGCCATGCAGTTGGTGGTGCAGGAGGCGTTGCTCAGCACCGTGTCTTCGGCGGTGATCAGATCGTGGTTCACACCGTAGACGATTGTTTTCATGGCGTCTTTACCGGGGGCAGAGATGACGACCCGTTTCGATCCATTCGCCAGATGTTTGGCCGCCGCCTCGCGCGTGGTGAAGATGCCGGTGCATTCCAGCACGATGTCCACATCGCCCCACGGCAGGGCAGCGGGGTCGCGTTCTGCGGTCACGCGGATCGGGCCTTGGCCCACATCCATCGTGTTGTCGCCCAGGGTGACCGGACGGCCAAAGCGCCCGTGGACCGAGTCGAATTCGAACAGATGTGCGTTGGTTTCCAGCGGGGCGAGATCGTTGATCGCCACCACCTGCAAATCATCGTCGCCACGCTCCATCAGCGCGCGCAAAACATTACGACCGATACGGCCAAAGCCATTGATTGCCAATTTGGTAGCCATGGGGCGTCCTCCTGAATTTGATAGCGCTAACATCGACATTTATGACAAAGAGTCAACCTGTGCAGGGCAATATTGCGCCGGAAGCGATCGGAGGGAAGGGGCCGACTGTCGGATCAGCGCCAGAACGCCACCCATTCGATCAGGTCGACAAATTTCTTGGTCAGGAAAATCAGATGTTCGCTGCCATAGATCAACGCATCAATCCCCAGTGCGGTCAGCAATACAGCAGCGAGAGAGACAGCGATGGGGGTGTCCATGGGGGCGGTGGTCCTTGCCTGCGGGTGGCCCAGATATGACAGGGCAACCCGCGCGTCGCAAGTCTTAGCCCAGTTTGCCCATGGCTACGGCGACATCGGCCATACGAACAGAGAAGGCCCATTCGTTGTCATACCACGCGAGGACACGTACCAGACGGTTGCCTACGACCTTGGTCTGGTCGGGCGCGAAGATCGATGAATGTTCGGTGTGGTTGAAATCGACCGAGACTTTTTGTTCCGCATCATAGGCAAAGACCCGCGACATCGGGCCGTTTGCAGCGACGCGCATGGCCTCGTTCACCTCTTCTACGGTGACATCACGGCCTGCCATAAAGGTCAGGTCAACCGCGCTGACGTTTGGCGTCGGCACGCGCATGGCTGTGCCATCCAGCTTGCCTTTCAGTGCGGGCAGCACTTCGCCCAAGGCTTTTGCCGCACCGGTAGAGGTCGGGATGATCGCCATCGCAGCGGCGCGCGCGCGGTAAAGGTCTTCGTGGCGGCGGTCCAGCGTCGGCTGGTCGCCGGTATAGCTGTGCACGGTGGTCATGATGCCGCTTTCGATGCCGAACGCATCATGCAGCGCCTTGGCCATCGGCGCCAGACAGTTGGTGGTGCACGACCCGTTCGATACCATCGTGTCCGAGGTCTGCAATTCGCCGTCGTTCACGCCGTAGACCACCGTGCGGTCGACGTTCTTGCCCGGTGCCGACAGCAACACGCGTTTCGCGCCCTGATCCAGATGCACCTTTGCCAGCAGCCCGTCGTTGAACTTGCCCGTGCATTCCAGCACGACGTCGCACCCTTCCCAGTTCAGCTCGTTCATCTGGTAGGTCGACATGACCTCCATCTCTCCGCGCCCCAGATCCAGCGCGCCGTTGCCGACTTTGACGTCATTGGGAAAACGCCCGTGGACGGAATCGTATTTGATCAGATGTGCCGCAGTCTCCAGCGGGCCGGTCGCGTTGATGCGCACCACCTCGATGTCATCCCGGCCCGATGCCGCGATATGAGACAGGGTGCAGCGGCCGATGCGGCCAAATCCGTTGATACCGACTTTGATGGTCATGGGGGCGTCCTTTGGCAAAGATCTGGAACTTTGCCGGTTCTATATCTGGTGGTCGTGAACAGGGGAAAGGGCTAAAACCCCCTAATTTCCGTATGTTAGCGATAAATATTCGTGTTAGCGATAACCCTCAGATCGGCTTTGCCTTCTGCCTGCGCTGCGCTACCCTTACGCCAACAAATATGGAGAGACTGAATGAGCGGCCTATTAGCCCTGTTGGATGATGTAGCAGCGATTGCAAAAGTGGCCGCGGCCAGCGTGGATGATGTGTTCGGCCAGGCTGCCAAGGCCAGCGCCAAGGCCGCGGGCGCTGTCATCGACGACGCCGCCGTGACCCCGAAATACGTCAGCGGCTTCGAGGCCAACCGCGAACTGCCGATCATCTGGCGCATCACCAAGGGATCGCTGAAGAACAAGCTGGTCTTCTTGTTGCCCGCCGGTTTGCTCCTGTCGAATTTCGCGCCATGGTTGATCGCGCCCTTGTTGATGTTGGGTGGGGCCTACTTATGTTTTGAAGGCGCTGAAAAGATCGCCCATGCGCTTGGGGTAGGGGGCAAAGGACACGAGGATCATCCCCCCGGTGCCGATGAAAAGGTGATCAAGGACCCTGCCAAGCTGGAAGAGCAAAAGGCCAAAGGTGCGATCAAGACCGACTTTATCCTCTCGGCCGAGATCATGACCATCGTGCTGTCAAACCTCGAGGTGTCAAATTTCTGGATGGAAGCCGGGGCGCTGGCCGCCGCCGCCGTGATCATCACGGTCGCGGTCTATGGCTCCGTCGCGCTGATCGTAAAGATGGATGATGTGGGGCTTTATATGGCCAAGAACGGCAATCTCGGCCTGACCCGTGGTCTGGGCCGCGGGATCGTGCGTGGCATGCCGTGGTTCCTCAAGGCGCTGACCATCATCGGGACGGCGGCCATGCTCTGGGTCGGTGGATCGATCATCGTGCACGGTATGGAAGAGCTTGGCTTCGGCGCGCTTGGCCACCTGATCCACGACTACGCCGTCGCTTTCGGCCATATGGTTCCGGTCGCGTATGAAGGTGCCGCCGAATGGATCGCCAAAGCCGCGATGGACGGTGTCTTTGGTCTGGCCCTTGGGCTAGTCCTGATCCCCGTCGGCGAAAAGATCATCACCCCGCTGTGGCGCGCGGTCTTCAACCGCAAGGATGCCGGCGCACACGCGTAAACGGGGCGGATATGAGGGAGAGGAAGGGGGCGCAGGTTGCGTCCCCTTTTTTTATGGCTTGCCGGGGTTAATCGTTGGCGCACCTACGAACCTTGCCTATGAAGACAATCCCTAGGTTCGAATGCGGGCTGCGGAAGGAAAAGCCCTTGAGGCTGTCATGCGGTGGAACATTTGCCGCGCCTTGTCGGTTGAGCGGTAAGGCATGGGACGCCAAAACGTTCACCCCGACATGTCCATTTTTGAAACTCGGTGCTGGATGCTTGATCCGCCACTCTGATATGGAGGTCTTTTCGTGAAATTCACCCCCCTCGCATGTGCGACCATTTTGGCTTGCGCCGTAGCGCCCGTTCTAAACGCAGGGGTCGCGTTGCCCAGTGCGACAATGTCTTCCCTGACCGTGCCTATGGGGCAGGACTCCCAGATCGTGAAGATCAAAAACGACAAGGAAAAAGGCCCCAAGAAGGCGAAGAAGGAAAAGCATAAGAAGGACAAGCACGGGAAGAAAGAGAAGAAACACAAGAAGAAACACGAGAAACAGGCCAAGAAGCTAGAGAAGAAGCTTGAAAAGCACGAAAAGGTAAAAGTGAAAGTCAAACGGTCGAAGGAGGATCGTTCGCGTATTTCAAACGAGGTTCTCGAAGTGCGCGCACCTGAAGGTCGTGACATGAGCGTGCTACTTGGTGCCGTGCCACTCGCGCTCTTGGGCTCTCAAATCGCCTTTGCTGATGTTCCCGAAGAAAAACTGCTGACCTATCGCAACTGCCCACCGGGCCTTGCAAAAATGGACCCACCTTGCGTACCCCCTGGACTTGCCAAAAAAGGCGTGACCTATGAGGAATGGGTGGCATACGACGATAAGCAGCTTGACGCCATCTACCTTGATCAGCGTACGGAATTCTTGGATCGGGACATTGTCATTGGTGACGAAAGGGTGCCGGATCGGGACGTGGTTGTCGATGAAGATGCAACTCAAGACGTCATCCTTGACGACGATACTCTGTTGCTCAGCTCGGAACAGATTGCATCGCTTTACGATCTTCGCCCCGCACCGGCAGGCAAGCGCTATGCTTTGATCGATGGCCAGCCTGTGTTGCTCACCCAAGAAGATTACACATCGCTACTGCGGATCAATGAATTGGCGCGGGTTGAAAACCTACCAGACGGCGTGCGCATTGCACCTACAGCAGCGTTGACGCAGAACGAATTGCGCCAAACCTACAAGTTGCCACAGCTTGAGACCGGCAATAACTATGCTGTTGTGAATGGTGAGCTGGTGACGCTGCAGGACAGCGCATTCGAAACTTTGCAACTTATCCGGATCGCGCGCGCCATTTTTTGAGGCCACGCTGAAGTTAGACCGAGGGGCATGCGCCACGCCTCTCGCAGCTTTTGCCAGCGTCAGACGGCCCGCAACATTGTGGTACAAAAATAGAAAGGGGGAGCAAAATGCTCCCCCTTTTTCGTTGTGACTGTATCCGTTCAGATCACAGCAGCGCTTTGGCCTTGTCGGCGACATTCTGCGGGGTGATGTCGAACTTTTCGAACAGCTCTTCCGCGGGGGCGGAGGCACCGAAGCGGTCCATGCCGACGAAATCGGCCTTGTTCCACTTGCCACGCTCGCCGGTGAGCCAGCGGTCCCAGCCTTGGCGTACGGCGGCTTCGACGCCGACGCGGACGGGGCCGGCGGGGAGGACGCGGCGGCGGTAGGCTTCGTCTTGGGCGGCGAACAGCTCCATGCAGGGCATGGACACGACGCGGGTGCCGATGCCTTCGGCTTGCAGCAGGTCACGGGCTTTCAGCGCGATCTCGACTTCAGAGCCGGTGGCGATCAGGATGACCTGACGTTTGCCTTCGGCGTCTGCCAGAACATAGGCCCCCTGTTCGGTGAGGTTCTTGTTCTTGTGCTCGAGCCGCACGGTGGGCAGGCCCTGACGGGTCAGCGACAGCACGGACGGTGTTTTCTTGCTGCTCAGCGCGATTTCCCAGGCCTCTGCGGTTTCAACCGTGTCGGCGGGGCGGAACACATAGGTGTTGGGTGTCGCGCGGCTGATGGCCAGATGCTCGACCGGTTGGTGCGTTGGGCCGTCTTCACCCAGACCGATGCTGTCGTGGGTCATGACAAACACGCTTGGCACCTGCATCAGCGCGGCGAGGCGCATGGCGGGGCGGGCGTAGTCGGTGAAACACATGAAGGTGCCGCCGTAGGGGCGGATACCGCCGTGCAGCGCCATGCCGTTCATCGCGGCGGCCATGCCGTGTTCGCGGATCCCCCAGTAGACGTAGCGCCCACCACGGTTATCCACGTCAAACACGCCCAGATCAGCGGTCTTGGTGTTGTTAGAACCGGTGAGGTCAGCGGAGCCGCCCACGGTTTCAGTATAGAGCGGGTTCAACACCTCCAGCGTCTTTTCGCTGCTGGCGCGGGTGGCCAGTTTCGGCGCGTTTTCCGACGTCTGCTTTTTGAACGCTTTGATCGTCGCGCTCAGCTTCTTGGGGGCGTCACCGGCCAGCGCGCGGTTGAACTCTTCACGCTTTGTGCGCGACATGGCGTCGAAACGCTCTTCCCAGGCGCGGCGGTCGTCTGCGCCGCGTTTGCCGATCTCTTCCCAGGCGGATTTCACGTCGGCGGGGACTTCGAACGGGCCGGTTGTCCAGCCATAGGCGGCTTTGGCGGCGGCCATTTGGTCCGCGTCGGTCAGCGCGCCGTGACCTTTGGACGTATCCTGCGCGGCGTGACCAAGCGCGATATGCGTCTTGCAGGCGATCATCGTGGGCAGATCGGATTTGCGCGCCTCGGTCAGGGCGGCGTCGATCTCGTCGGGGTTGTGGCCGTCGATTTCGATAACGTGCCAGTCAGCCGCCTTGAACCGTGCGACCTGATCCACTTTGTCGGACAGCGATACCGGCCCGTCGATGGTGATGTCGTTGTTGTCCCACATCACGATCAGCTTGCTCAGCTTGTGGCGGCCCGCAAGGGCAATCGCCTCGTGGCTGATGCCTTCCATCAGGCAGCCGTCACCCGCGATCACATAGGTGAAGTGGTCGACGATTTTCTTGCCGTATTGCGCGCGCTGGATTTCCTCGGCCATGGCAAACCCGACAGAGTTCGCGATCCCCTGACCCAGCGGGCCGGTGGTGGTTTCAATCGCATCAGCAAGGAAGTTTTCAGGGTGGCCCGCGGTGCGTGCGCCCATCTGACGGAAGTTCTTGATCTCTTCGAGGGGGAATTGTTCGTAGCCGGTCAGGTGCAGCAGCGAATAGATCAACATGGACCCGTGGCCGGCCGACAGGATAAAACGGTCGCGGTCAGGCCACAGCGGGTTGGACGCGTCGAACTTCAGGTGCTTTTCAAACAAGACAGTGGCGACATCCGCCATGCCCATCGGCATGCCCGAGTGGCCGGAATTGGCGGCGGCGACAGCGTCCAGCGTCAGGGCGCGAATGGCGGTCGCTTTGGACCAATGGGCGGGATGGGCTTTGGCGAGGGCGTTCAGATCCACGGTGCAAGCTTCCTTATAAGGGGGAAAAGGGATTGCGCGGATCAATACCAGCCACCCCGCAAAGATCAAGGCCCAGAGGGCATCGCCCGCAGCAGAGCTTTTCCGCCGGGCCAAGGCATTGTTCTTAAAGGGGCAGTATTCCGCCTTTGGTTTCGGTAGGATCAGCGGAAACCACGTTGACCAGCGATTCGATGGTTGGCAAACTGCATTTTACGACTGACATACGACGTTTTACGAGGAACCCTGCGATGAGCGACATAGAACACTTGCAAGGCCGTATTTTGGCGGCGCTTGAAAGGGCATCGCGCGGAGCTGACAAACTGGCCGTCGCCAAGGCGGAGGTCCCCGATCTTTCGGAAGAACTTGCGCAGGAACGCGCTGTCAACGCAGAGCTTTCTGAACAGGTCACTGCTCTGAAAAAGCGGCTGGAGGATGAAACCGCCCATCTGCGGGCTGAACTGGCCACAGCACAAGCGCGCAACAACAGTGCGGCCGCGGCACAGGCCCAGACCGAAAAGCTTGATCTGGAAATCCAGCGGGTGCGCCGCGCCAATGCGCAGCTGGCCGATGCCTGCGCTGCGCTGCGCGAAGCCAATGCCGAAGGGGTGGGGGACGCCGATCTGATCAATGCCGCCTTGCAGGCAGAGCTTGACGCGCTGCATGCCGCCCGTCGCGCCGATGTGGCAGAGGCGGACGCGATCCTCTCTGTTCTTACCCCGCTTGTTCCCACTGCCGAGGAGTCTGCCTGATGCCCGAAGTTACTATCTCTATCGGCGGTCGCCAATTCGAAGTTTCCTGCCAGGAGGGCGAGGAAGACTACCTGCACGCCGCAGCCAAGATGCTCGACGATGAAGCGCAGGTGTTGTCGGATCAGGTAGGCCGGATGCCCGAAGCGCGGATGTTGTTGATGGCGGGCCTGCTGCTTGCCGATAAAACCGCCAGCGTCGAGGATAAGATCAAGGAAGCCCGCGCCGAACTGGCAGAGCGTGACGCAGAGCTTGCAAGCCTGCGCAATGTCGTGGTGGAGCCCGAGCGGATCGAGGTGCCTGTCATCCCGCAAAGCGTCACCGACAGCCTAGCCGAAATGGCCGCCCGCGCCGAAGCCTTGGCGAGCGAGATCGAAGACAAGGCCCAAGACGGGGCCCGAGACAAGGCCCAAGACGGGGCCCAGTGACCCTGCCGCGCGCTATCGCATGCGGGGCCGCGGCGGCGTGGTGGCTCGGGGTAGGGGGCAGCGCTTTGGCGCAGGCCATGCCGGTCACTGCCACCTATATCTGCGAGCGCGGGGTCGAGGTGCCGGTTTCCTATGCCACCCCCGAACAGGGGGAGGCGACGGCTGTGCTTTATGTGGAAAACCGCATGGTCACGCTGGTCCGGAGCCGCGCGGCATCAGGGGCGCGCTATGCATGGCCCTCGGACGGGTCTGGCTATGTCTGGTGGAGCAAGGGGGACGCCGCGACGCTATTCTGGCATGATGCGGCGGCGGATGAAGATGTCACGCTTTACGCGGCGTGTCAGGCGCAGTAACGCGTCTTTTGCAGGTCTCGCGCCGACATGCGTGGCGCGGTTCGGGTGCCCCTTGATCCAAGGCGCACCCGTTTCTTATCAGCCGACCGCTTAGCCGTTGGCTTCGCGGATCTTGTCTGCGGCTTCTTTGTCAAAGGCGACGCCGTTGTCTTCCAGCAGCGTGTCCAGCTCGCCCGACAGCATCATTTCGGTGATGATGTCACAGCCGCCGACGAATTCGCCTTTGACGTAAAGCTGCGGGATGGTGGGCCAGTCAGAGAAGTCCTTGATCCCCTGACGCAGCTCTTCGTCGGCCAGCACGTTCACATCGGTGTAGTCGACGTTCATATAGTTCAACACGCCAGCCACACGGGACGAGAACCCGCACTGCGGCATCGTCTTGTTGCCCTTCATGAACAGCACAACATTGTTGGCGGTGATGGTTTCCTGAATTTGCGTCTTTGCGTCGGTCATTTCGATTTGTCCTTTGGTATAAAGCGTTTCGCGTATTCTTGAGGGTCGCGGGGGATGCGGTAGTTGGTCTGATGTCCGCCGCCGCCGCCACCCGAATGATAGGTCGCGTCAATTTCGTGATAGCCCTTGCCCGGCTTTGATCCGCGTTCGGTGTCGCGTGTGTGTTTCAGCGCCTGTAGGCCGCGCAGAACCGCCACGATCAGCACCAAAACGCTGAGGATCAGGACCAGGATCGGGTCCACCGGATCAATCCGGCGCTTTGGTCGTCAGCGCGAGCGCGTGCAACTCGCCGTTCGATCCATCCATCCGGCCCTTGAGCGCGGCATAGACGGCACGTTGCTGTTGCACACGGTTCTGGCCACGGAAACTTTCATCGATGATCATCGCGGCCATATGCACGCCGTCATTGCCTTCGACGGTGATCTTGGCGTTTGGAAAGGTCTCGCGCAGCAGGTCTTCGATTTCGCGGGCTTGCATGGGCATGTGTGGGGCGCTCCGTCTGGCATGTCATTGCCCAAGATGTAGTAGTGTGCAGGGCGGCGTGCAAGTTATCTCCCCGTTATCTGATTGAGCGGGGGCATGGGACGCCCTACATAAGAACAGTCGCCGCCGCGACAAGGTAAGGAGACCACCCGCCATGGAGATTTTCGAGAACGCACCGGAACGCGCCTATGCATGGGCGCAAGCGGGCCGCGGGGCCGCGCTGGCCACGGTGGTGGAGACATGGGGCTCTGCCCCGCGACGGGTTGGCGCGCAGCTGGCCATCACCGCAGATGGCGAGATGCAGGGCTCTGTCTCGGGCGGTTGTGTCGAGGGGGCCGTGGTGGTTGAAGCGCTCGAGGCGATCGAGGACGGCACGCCGCGTTTGCTGGAATATGGCGTCAGCGATGGCGACGCCTTTGCCGTGGGGCTGGCCTGCGGCGGAAAGATTCGCGTGTTGGTCGAACCTGTGGGCGCAAAGGCGATGCCGTTTGACGTTCTGGGCGACCTCGTCCGCGCCCGCGCCGCGCGCCAGCCCGTGGCCTACCAGGTGCCCCTGTCGGGCGGGGTGGGGCGCTTGGTCACGGGCGGCTATGCAGACCGCTTTCGCATGGACCGTTCCGGCGTTGAAGAGGATGGCGATACATTCGTCGCGATCCACAACCCGCCGCTGCGGCTGGTTATCGTCGGGGCGGTACATATCGCGCAGGCCTTGGTGCCCATGGCGCAGGTCGCGGGCTTTGACGCCGTGGTCATCGACCCGCGCGAGGCCTTTGGCTCGCAAGCGCGTTTCCCCGATGCACAGGTGATCAACGACTGGCCGGACGCGGCGATGGACACCGTCGGCGTTGATACCCGCAGCGCCGTTGTGCTGCTGACCCACGACCCCAAACTCGACGACCCCGCGCTGCATATAGCACTCCGGTCCGACGCCTTCTATATCGGGGCGCTCGGATCGAAACGCACCCATGCCTCCCGCGTGGCACGGCTGGAAGAGGCGGGCTTTACCGCGGCCGACATCGCGCGCATCAACGGCCCCGTCGGGCTGGACATCGGGGCCGCCAGCCCGCCCGAGATCGCGGTGTCGATCCTGTCGCAGATGATCCAAGCCCTGAGAAAACCGTGAAGTTCGGCCCCATCGACACGGCGCAGGCCGAGGGTGCCGTGCTGGCCCATTCCATCGCATTGCCCTCGGGCCGTTTGCGCAAGGGGTTACGGCTAGAGCCCGCCCATCTTGCCGCGCTTCGGGCAGAGGGCATCGACAGCATCATCGTGGCGCAGCTCGCGTCAGGGGATGCGGATGAAAACACCGCCGCGGCACAGGTGGCGCAGGCCGTGCTGGCGGCGCATCCCCATCTGACGATGACGCGCGCCTTTACCGGCCGCGTGAACCTGCTGGCCGATGGGCCGGGGGTGGCGCAGCTGGATGTGGGCGCGCTTGAAGCGTTGAACGCCGTGCACCCGATGATCACGCTGGCCACGGTCCCGCCGTTCCAGCAGATGGCAGCGGGGGGCATGGTGGCGACGATCAAGATTATCTCTTACGCCGTCGCGCAAAGCGATCTTGCCGCCGCCTGCGATGCGGGGCGCGGCGCGATCCGGCTGGTGCCGCCGCAAATCAGGGACGCGACGCTGATCATCACCGAGATTGACGGCGGCGCGGGCGACAAGGGGAAAAAGGCCATCGCAGACCGGCTTTCTGCGCTGGATGTGGATCTGAAAAAAGTCGTCATGGTCCCGCATGAGGTCACCGCCCTGCGCGATGCCATTGCCGCGGCGGATACGGCGCTGACGCTGATCCTCACCGGCTCTGCCACCTCTGACATTGATGACGTGGCCCCGCAGGCCCTGCGCGCCGCGGGCGGAGAGGTCTCGCGCTTTGGCATGCCGGTTGATCCGGGCAATCTGCTGTTTCTGGGGCAGATGGGCGATACGCCGGTGATCGGCCTGCCGGGCTGCGCGCGCGCGCCTGCGTTGAATGGGGCAGATTGGGTGCTGTCGCGGGTGATCTGCGGCATAGAGGTATCCCCGCGCGATATCGCCCGCATGGGGGTGGGCGGCTTGCTGAAAGAGATCGCCACCCGCCCGCAACCAAGACGCGGTTGACCGACCCCGACGCAAGGCCCGTCGCCGCGCCGCGCCTGCGAAGTTCAACCCATGCGAAAAATTTCTGTTCTCAACGCCCCTTTGGCGTGCTTAACTCGACCCAACACATGACATAAAACGGGAGGAACATCATGACCGAGGTCAAAATGACCGTGAACGGCAAACCTGCATCCGGTGCCGTCGAAGGGCGCACGTTGCTGGCGTCATTCCTGCGCGAAAACCTGAGCCTGACCGGCACGCATATCGGCTGCGACACCAGCCAGTGCGGGGCCTGCGTGGTTCATGTCAACGGAGAGGCGGTCAAGGCCTGCACCATGCTCGCGGTCGAAGCGGACGGGGCCGAGGTCAAGACGATCGAATCCATGGCCAATCCCGATGGATCGCTGACAGTGATCCAACAGGCGTTTCAGGACCACCACGGGCTGCAATGCGGCTTTTGTACACCGGGCATGATCATGTCGGCCTCGGCGCTGCTGAAAGACAACCCCAAGCCGACCGAGGCAGAGGTCCGGCACTATCTGGACGGCAATATCTGCCGCTGCACCGGTTACCATAACATCGTCAAAGCGATCATGGCCGCATCCGGTCAGGACGTCAGCGCGCTAGCTGCCGAATAACCACCGTGCGACGTGCGGCCCTGTTGATGCAGGGGCGGGAGGACACGGCGCACCCATTCTGAAAACCGCGCTTTCCCACGCAAACGGGGAACCGCAGCAACCCATAGATTGACGACATAAGAATAAAGCCAAACGCAAAAGCCACATACGACGGTACGGACCCGATCCGTGCCCCATAGGGAGGAATTGACCATGCCAAAGGACGGCGGAATTGGTGCCAGCAGCAAGCGGCGCGAGGATATCCGGTTTTTGACCGGTGAGGGGAATTATACCGACGATATCAACCTGCACGGACAGGCGCATGTGTTCTTTCTGCGCTCGGATATCGCCCATGGGGTGCTGAATTCGGTCGATACATCCGCGGCAGAGGGGATGCCGGGGGTCGTGAAGATCTTTACCGGTGCCGATTTCGCCGAGGTCGGGTCGATCCCCTGCGGCTGGCAGGTCACGGACAAGCATGGCGAGCCCATGCAAGAGCCGCGCCACCCCGTACTGGCCGAAGGCAAGGTCCGCCACGTGGGCGAACCGATTGCGGCTGTCGTGGCGGAAACCCTGTCGCAGGCCCGCGATGCGGCAGAGGCGATCGTCGTTGACATCACCGATCTGCCCGCCGTCGTCGATATGAAGCAGGCCGTGCAGGAAGGCGCGCCCAAGGTTCATGACGATCTGACCTCGAACCTCTGCTACGATTGGGGCTTTGTCGAAGAGAACAAGGCTGCCGTTGACAAGGCCTTTGAAGACGCGGCCCATGTCACCACGCTGGAACTGGTCAACAACCGTCTGGTCGCCAATCCGATGGAGCCGCGCGTCGCCGTCGGCGACTATGCACGCGGGACAGGCGATCATACGCTTTACACCACCAGCCAGAACCCCCATGTGATCCGCCTGCTGATGGGGGCCTTTGTTCTGGGCATCCCCGAACACAAGCTGCGCGTCGTGGCCCCCGATGTGGGCGGCGGCTTTGGCACCAAGATTTTCCACTATCAGGAAGAGGCGTTCTGCACCTTTGCCGCCAAAGCCTGTAACCGTCCGGTGAAATGGACCTCCAGCCGGTCCGAGGCCTTCATGTCCGACGCCCACGGGCGCGACCATGTGACCAAGATCCAGATGGCGCTGGACGCGGACAATAACTTTACCGCGCTGCGCACGGACACTTACGCGAATATGGGGGCTTATCTGTCGACCTTCGCGCCGTCGGTGCCCACATGGCTGCACGGCACCTTGATGGCGGGCAACTACAAGACGCCGCTGATCTATGTGAACGTAAAGGCCGTGTTTACGAATACCGTGCCCGTCGATGCCTATCGCGGCGCGGGCCGGCCGGAGGCAACCTATCAGCTGGAACGGCTGGTGGATAAATGCGCCCATGAGCTTGGGGTCGACCCGATTGCCTTGCGGCGACAGAATTTCATCACCGAGTTCCCCTATGCCACGCCGGTCGCGGTGGAATATGACACGGGCGATTATGTGGCCACGATGGACAAGCTTGAAGAGATCGCCGATTTCGCCGGTTTCGACGCGCGCCGCAAGGAAAGCGAGGCCAAGGGCAAGCTGCGTGGATTCGGCGTGAACTGCTATATCGAGGCGTGCGGCATCGCGCCCTCGAACCTCGTGGGGCAGCTTGGCGCGCGGGCGGGTCTGTATGAATCCGCTACCGTGCGGGTCAATGCGACGGGCGGTCTGGTCGTGATGACCGGCAGCCACAGCCACGGGCAGGGGCATGAAACCGCCTTCCCGCAGGTGATCGCCGAGATGATCGGTATCCCCGAAGAGATGGTCGAGATCGTGCATGGCGACACGGCCAACACCCCGATGGGTATGGGGACCTACGGCTCGCGCTCCCTCGCGGTCGGCGGGTCTGCCATGGTCCGCGCGACAGAAAAGATTATCGCCAAGGCGACCAAGATCGCGTCGCACCTGCTGGAAGCCTCGGAAGGGGATATCGAGCTGAAAGACGGGGCCTTTACCGTGGCGGGGACGGATAAATCCGTTGCTTGGGGGGATGTGACGCTGGCCGCCTATGTACCGCATAACTACCCGCTGGAGGATATCGAGCCGGGTCTGGAAGAGACGGCTTTCTACGATCCGTCGAACTTTACCTATCCCTCCGGTGCCTACGCCTGCGAGGTCGAGTTGGACCCCGAAACCGGCCATGTCACCATTGACCGCTTTGCGGCGGCGGATGACTTTGGCAATATCGTCAACCCGATGATCGTGAGCGGTCAGGTCCACGGCGGGATCGCGCAAGGCATCGGGCAAGCGCTGATGGAGAATTGCGCCTATGACAGCGACGGTCAGTTGCTCAGCGCGTCCTACATGGATTACGCGATGCCACGGGCCAGCGATCTGCCGTTCTATACCGTTGACCATTCGTGCCAGACGCCCTGTACGCACAACCCCCTGGGCGTGAAAGGCTGCGGTGAGGCAGGGGCCATCGGGTCGCCGCCTGCGGTGGTGAATGCGGTGTTGGACGCCATGCGATCGGGCGGTAAGGATGTCGGGCATATCGACATGCCTGTCACACCGGCGCGGGTTTGGGCGGCGATGAACGGATAAGACGGTTGGGGCAGGTGCGGGGTTCAGCCCGCTATGTGCCTCTGGCGCAGAAAATAAGGGAAAGCGGGGGCCAGCCCCCGCGCCCCCGGAGTTTATTGGCAAAATGAAGAGCGGCGCAGAGGCCAAGGCCCGCTTTGAGATTGGAAGGACGCAAGATGTATGATTTTGATGTAGTGAAACCCGCGACAGTGGCCGAGGCGGTCTCGGCATTGGGGCAGGACGAGGCGCAACCGCTGAGCGGCGGGCAAACGCTGATCCCCACACTGAAGGCACGCTTGGCGATGCCGTCGGTTCTGGTGTCGCTGAGCGGGATCGAGGACATGCGCGGTGTGCGTATGGGCGATGACGGTCGCCTGTGTATCGGTGGGGGTACCGTACATGCGACCGTCGCCAAAGAGGCAGAGGCGCATTACCCCGGATTGGCAAGTCTGGCCGCGCGGATCGGTGATCCGGCCGTGCGCAACCGTGGCACCATCGGCGGTTCGGTCGCGAATAACGACCCCTCGGCCTGTTATCCGGCAGGGGTGCTTGCCAGCGGTGCGACGATCGTGACCAACGCGCGCGAGATCGCGGCGGATGATTTCTTTGAGGGGATGTTCGCCACCGCGCTGGACGAGGGCGAGATCATCACCGAAGTGCGTTTCCCAATCCCCGAGAAGGCGCATTACGAGAAATTTATCCAACCTGCCTCGCGCTTCCCGCTGGTGGCCGTGTTTGTGGCAAAATTCGCTGACGGTGTGCGGGTTGCTGTGACGGGTGCGTCGGAGGATGGCGTCTTCCGGTGGAGCGATGCAGAAGCCGCGCTGAGCGGGAATTTTGCCGTGGATGCCCTGTCGGGGTTGAGCCTGCCCGGTGACGGCATGATCAGCGATCTGCACGGCAGCGGTGACTACCGTGCGCATCTGGTTGCTGTGATGACAAAACGGGCAGTTGCCGCGCTGACCTAAGCGGCCCGATACTTCAATGAAAACCGTCCCTTGGGAAACCTTGGGGCGGTTTTTTGCTGTCTGGATGATTATCACTTGCGCAGGGTTGGGAACGATTTTGCAGCACCGGTGTTGTGCCGTAACGCTGCCCGAACGGCGTCCATAACCCCGTGAGGATTAGGAATGTATAAACTTTTGAAATCGACGACCTCTTTGACCATGTGTTTGGCGCTGGCTTTGCCCACAGGTGGTTTTGCCCAGACAACAGAAAGCTGCGTGGCCGAAGGGGAGCAAACCGTGTTCCCATGCGTGCTGCCTGACGGCAGTGTCGTGGCGGATGCGGATCAGATGATGACCTTGCGTGCCGACGGTGATCTGGCGCAGGCCCTTGGTCTTGAGGTGGAAGCCCAGACCGAAGCACAAGCCGAGCCCGATGCAGAAGCCGCCGCTGAAACCGTAGACGCCGCGGAAGAGCAGGCTGCCGCCGCCGCCGAGGCCGAAGCCGCGGCAACGGCAGAAGCCCAAGCCGCCGCGGAAGAGCAAGCCGCTGCCGACGCAGAGGCCGCTGCCGCCGCAGCCGAAGCAGAAGCTGCTGAAGCGCAAGCTGCAGCCGATGCAGAAGCCGCCGCCGCCGCGCAGGCCGCTGAAGAAGAGGCCGCCGAAGCTCAGGCCGCTGCAGACGCGCAAGCCGCCGAGGCCGAGGAAGCTGCTGCCGCCGAAGCGCAGGCCGAAGCAGAGCGTGAGGATGCGGTCGCCGCACAGATCGCCGCAGACGCTGAAGCCAAGGCTGCAGCCGAAGCAGAGGCAGAGCGAGACGCCGCTGCGGCTGCCGAAACCTCGGCAAGCCCTGAAGCGCAGTCTGCCGAGACACAGGCAGATGCTCCTGCCGCTGAAAGCGATGCTGGCGTAGAGGCAGAGGCGCAAGCTCAGACCGAGCCGGCAGAGACTGAGTCGACCGAAGAAACCCAAGCCGAAACCGACGTGCCGGCAGACAGCTCTTCCGACACTGAAACGCAGGCAGAGGCCGAAACCCAGCAGCAAACGGAAGAGCAGATCGCCGCTGACCTGGCGGCCGAACAGGCTGCGGAAGAGGCCCGTCAGGAACAGCGCGCCGCTGATGCAGCCGCTGCTGCCGAAGCCGCCGCCGCTGCTGACAGTGGTGAAGCCAAGGCCGATGTAGTGGTAGAAGAGATCACCGAAGAAGACACGCGCGCCTCGAGCGAAGAATTTTCGACGGCCGTCACCGGTGACACTTCTACCGAAGCAAAAACCGAAGCCAAAAAGGATGACGACGACGGGCTGAGCAAGTTCGAGAAAGCCCTGCTTGTCGGCATCGGTGCTGTGGCTGTCGGGTCGATCCTGAACAACGGCTCTAAGGTCGTGAGCAACTCGGGTGACCGTCTGGTTGTTGAAGATCCGAATGGGGATCTGCGCGTTTTGAAAGACGATGATGCGCTTGTGCGTCAGGCCGGTGACGAAGTCCGCCGCGAGACGTTCAACGACGGTTCTTCGCGCACCACTGTGATCAAGCCTAACGGCAGCAAGATCGTGACCATTCTGGGTCGGGACGGCACCGTATTGCGCCGGATCAACGTTGATCCACAGGGCAATGAATATGTGCTGTTCGATGACACCCAAGTCGAAGAACGTATCGTGGTGAATGAGCTGCCTCAGGTCCGTCCGCAGGCCAATACGCTGGCCAGCCAGCAAAACGAGGAAGCGCTGCGTGCCGCTTTGCAAACGCAGCTGCGTGGGGATCAGGCCCAGCGGTATTCGCTGCGTCAGGTACGTGATGTCCGTCAGGTCCGCGCCCTAGCACCAGAGATCGAGCTGGACGCTGTGCGTTTTGCCACAGGGTCGGCTGCAATCCAGCCTGAACAGGCCCGGGCGCTGTCCAAGATCGGGACCGCGATCAGCAATGCCATCAAGGATGATCCACGCACTGTGATCCTTGTGGAAGGGCACACCGATGCGGTTGGCAATGCGGGCTACAACCTTGCGCTGTCTGACCGTCGTGCTGAAACCGTTGCATTGGCCCTGACCGAGTATTTTGACGTGCCGCCAGCCAACCTGATCACCCAAGGCTACGGTGAAAGCGCGTTGAAAGTCCCGACCGAGACCGCCGAACCCGCCAACCGTCGTGCGGTTGTGCGCAACATCACAGGTCTGCTGCGTCAGTAAGCGCGAGTTTCAAGACATAGAAAAGCCCCCGCAGGAAACTGCGGGGGCTTTTTGCGTCTCGGGACTGTAAGACCCGGAATTATTTGCTTGGCAGCGGCCCGATGAGCATGACCATCTGGCGGCCTTCCATCTTCGGGAAGTTTTCAACGCGGCCAACTTCTTTGGTGTCTTCGGCAACGCGTTCAAGCAGCTCGCGGCCAAGGTTCTGGTGGGCCATCTCACGGCCGCGGAACCGCAGCGTGATCTTTACCTTGTCCCCATTGTCGAGGAACTTGAACACGTTACGCATCTTGACGTCATAGTCATTGGTATCGGTGTTCGGGCGGAACTTGACTTCTTTGATCTCGATGATCTTTTGCTTCTTGCGCGCTTCGGCTTCACGCTTTTGCGTCTCATACTTGAATTTGCCAAAGTCCATGATCTTGCACACGGGCGGGTTGGCATTGGGCGAAATCTCGACCAGATCAAGTCCGGCATCAACAGCCATTTCCATGGCGCGATCCGGTGTCACGACGCCGACGTTTTCACCATCCGCACCGATCAGGCGGATTTCGTTGGCGCGGATGTTTTCGTTGATGCGCGGGCCGGTGTCTCTTTGCGGCGGCGCGTTATGCGGTCTGCGAGCGATGATGGTCGTCCTTTGATTGTTGTACTGATGTCGAGCACGGAAGGTAAACCTGCTCATGGTCTTCTTCAAGTCGCAAAATGGCGCATATACAGGGTAAAACCGCGTATTTTTGGGGGATTTACCCAAGGGGAAGCAGCGTATCGCGCATTTGACGCTATGTGTTGGCATATAGTATGTGCAGCAGGGGATTAACAAAGTTCAAAGGAACCACAGCATCATGAAAAACCTCATCTGGATTGTCATCGCAGGGGTGATCGCGCTTGGCGCGT
This sequence comes from Sulfitobacter pontiacus, assembly GCF_040790665.1. NCBI lineage: Bacteria > Pseudomonadati > Pseudomonadota > Alphaproteobacteria > Rhodobacterales > Roseobacteraceae > Sulfitobacter > Sulfitobacter pontiacus. Next base: position 2,535,476 of record NZ_CP160849.1, read on the forward strand.
ACATGTTGTATTCGGGCCGTTCGGTCCAGGAGATTGCGACCGATGCGTCGGATGCCGTCAATGCTCCCGCGGCGCTGGAAAGTGCGACCGAAGCTGTGGGCGACGCTGTCGAGGCAACAGAGGGCGCAGTGACCGAGGCGGTAGAAGCCACCACAGAGGCCGCGAATACCGCAGCCGACGCGCTATCGGAAGCGGCCGAGGATGTGGCCGACGCCGCGGCCGAGGCGGGCGAGGATGCCATGAACGCGGGCAAGCAGATCGCCGAGAATGCAACGCAAGCGGCGAATGATACCGCAGAAGGCAACGCGGAGGTTTCCACCAGCGCAGAGGCCGATGCCATGGCTGCCAGCGATTCAGAGGCAAGCGATGCCGCCAGCACCACGCAAGCGGGCACGGCACCCGCCGCTGACCCGCAAGCCGAAGCAGACGCCGCAGCGGTACAAGAGGAAGAAGCCGCCGCCGTAGCCGCGACAGATGCACAGGCGAGCACAGATGCGGGGGCTGCAGCCGATACAGAAGTTCAGGCCGACGTCACCGCCGATGCCAATACGCCAGAGCAGTTGACCACCGTCGATGGCTTTGATCTGGAGAAGGTGCAAACCATGATTGACACCTCTGATCTGCCCGCCACGCAAAAAGCGCTGCTGAAGCAAGGGCTGGTCACCGCCGGTGAAAACCCCGATGCCCTGCGCGCGATCCTCGCACGGATCCGCGAGGCGCTGGCGCTTTAAGCGCGGCCCACGCAAAGCCGATCCGCCAGACATGAAAAAGCCGCGCCTCGAAAGAGAGCGCGGCTTTTGTTTTATCTGTGGTGCCCCTTGCAAGGGCACCGCTGCATCGGATCAGCCGACAAAGGCCTTTTCAACGACGTAGTGTTTGGGGTCGGAGTTCGCCCCTTCCTCTAGCCCGAAACCTTCAAGCACCTCCTTGATGTCCTTGTTGAATTCAAGGCTCCCGCACACCATGCCGCGATCGGTGTCGGCGCTGATACCGTCGATGCCGAGGTCTTTGAACACCGTGCCGTCCTGCAGCAGATTGGTGATGCGGCCCATCTTGGGGCTTTGTTCACGGGTGGTGGTGGGGTAGTAGACCAGCTTGTCGCCGATCATCTCGCCGATCAGCGGATCATCGGCAAGGCTCTCGACCAGCGTGCGGCCATAGTCAAGCTCGGCCACATCGCGGGTGGTGTGGGTCATGATGATCTGGTCGAATTTCTCGTAGGTTTCCGGTTCGCGCAGCAGCGAGGCAAAGGGTGCAAAGCCTGTGCCGGTGGCGAAAAGCCACAGACGTTTGCCGGGCAGCAGCGCGTCATGCACCAGCGTACCGACGGGCTTGGGCCGCAGGATGATCTGGTCGCCGGGCTGGATGTGTTGCAGCTTCGAGGTCAGCGGGCCGTCCTGCACCTTGATCGAATAGAACTCCAGCTCTTCGTCCCAGGATGGCGAGGCAATGGAATAGGCGCGCAGCAGCGGCTTTTGCTTGCCGGTCTCGGGGTGCGGGTCGCCCATCAGGCCGATCATCACAAACTCGCCCGAACGAAAGCGCAAGGACGCAGGGCGGGTCACGCGGAAGGAAAACAGCCGGTCCGTCCAGTGTTTGACAGAAGTCACGGTCTGCGCGTCAGGCAACGTGGGTACGGGTTTGGCGTCGGTTTGGGTCACTACATTCTGCTCGGTCATAATTTCATCTACGCGCGGATCGCGGCACGCAGCCTTTCTCTAGGGGAAGGGAGGGGGCAGGGAAAGCATCTTGGGGCGAAAACCCCGATCAGCCGCGCAAACGCGCCTGATAATTATGCTCTTGCCAGTTTGCACGGGCCAGCCATTGGTCCTGCGGTTGACGCGCGGCCAGATCATCGGGGATCTCGACCTCGTCAAAGCCCGACCGGCGCGCCATGGCGTATTGGTCTGCAATCACATGCCCATGCGCCCGCAGCCGCCCGGTGTAGCCGCGCAACCGCAACTGGCGCGCGATGGTAAAGCCACGCCCGTCGGCCGAGCTGGGGAAGGCGACGCGGATCATTGAGATCGCACCATCCACAGGGATCGTTTCCGGCTGCACGTCAGAGGGGACGTCAAGGGCGGTCGCACCGGCTTCCACGCCTTCAGCAGCATCGAAGGGGGCGTAGGGCGTGGCGAAATCATCCGCCACAAACCCCTGATCATTGATCAACTGTGTCATGTCTTTGCTCCTGTGCGGACCATCTTGCCATCGACAAAATGGATGCCGCATTCTTCTTTTTCAATGTTTCTCCAGCGGCCGGCGCGGGGGTCTTCGCCCGGTTTCACCTTGGTGGTGCAGGGGGCGCAACCGATGCTGGGGTAGCCTTGGGCCACCAGCGGGTGCCGGGGCAGGCGGTTCTCGTCGATATAGTCCGACACGTCGGAGGCCTGCCAATGGGCCAGCGGGTTCACCTTGATCCGCGCAGGCGCATCGGCGGGGGTTTCGACCTCGAAGAACGGCAGGCTGGCGCGGGTGCCGGACTGGAACCGCTTGCGCCCCGTGATCCAACCGTCGAACCCCTCTAGCGCGTGCTGCAGGGGCACGGTCTTGCGGAAGGCACAGCAGGCGTCCGGGTCGCGCAGATGCAGCGTCCCATCGGGGTCTTTCTCTGCCACGTCCTGCGCCCGGATCGTCTGCACATTGCGCAGCCCCAACCGTTCGCTCAGCTCTTGCTGATAGACCAGCGTTTCGGCAAAGAGCATCTCTGTGTCGATGAACAACACCGGCAGATCGCGTTTCACCATAGAGGCAAGGTGCAACAGGGCGACGGATTCCGCCCCGAAGCTTGAGACAAGCGCCAGATTGGGCACGTTATCGATCGCGGCACGCAGCACGTCGGTGGCGCTGTGATGGCGCAGGCCATCGTTCAGCTTTTCCACCTGACGGGTCAGCGCTGCGACGCGGTCCGGCCCTTCGGGGAGGATTTTTTCCCCATTTGGAAGTGTCAGTTGATCACGCGGCATTGGCTTGTGCTTCCGGGTAGAGGACGGCCTTGAACGGGGCAAGACCGAGGCGACGATAGGTTTGCAAGAAGGTCTCGTCCGCGTCGCTGCGCAGGTCGAGGTAACCCTTTACCAACCGTTCAATCGCCGGAATAATGTCGTCGGCGGAAAAGCCCGGACCGGCGCGCTCTCCGATGGCGGCGTTTTCGGTGCCGTCACCGCCCAGAGTGATCTGGTAGTTTTCGACACCGGCGCGGTCGAGCCCGAGAATCCCGATGTGGCCCACATGGTGGTGGCCGCAGGCATTGATGCAGCCCGAGATCTTGATCTTGAGCGGACCGACATCGTGTTCCAGCTTCAGCTCGTCAAAGCGGGTCGCGATTTCCTGGGCAATCGGGATCGAGCGGGCTGTCGCCAGCGCGCAGTAGTCCATGCCGGGGCAGGCGATGATATCGCTGATCAGGCCGATATTGGCCGTGGCCAGGCCGACCTCTTTCAACGCCGCGTGCAGCGCAGGCAGGTCACCACGGTGCACATGGGGCAGGATCACGTTCTGCTCGTGGCTGATGCGCAGTTCGTCATGGCCGTATTCGGCCGCCAGTTCAGCCATACGGTGCATTTGTTCGGCGGTGGCGTCGCCCGGGGTCTTGCCATGGGCCTTGAGGCTGATCGACACGATCGCGTAGGACGGATCGCGGTGGTCGGTCAGGTTGGTGTCGGCCCAGCTTTTGAACACCGGATCACTGTCATAGGCAGCAGTATAGGCGTCCGTCGGGGCGGTCTTGAACGTCGGGCTGGCGAAATCCGCCTCGATCCGCGACAGCATCTGCTGGTCGACGCCGGTGAACTGCGGACGGATCAGCGCATAGCGGGCGTCCACCCGTGCGCGGATGTCGTCGATGCCGTTCTCATGCACGGTGATCTTGATCCGCGCTTTGTATTTATTATCGCGGCGGCCCAACAGGTTATAGACCGAGACGATGGCCTCGAGCGTGGGCAGCAGGTCTTCGGAGCTGACGAAGTCATACAGCACCTTGCCGATCATCGGGGTCCGGCCAAGGCCGCCGCCGACGATGACTTGATAGCCGATCTCGCCGTCTTTCTCGACGATTTGCAGGCCGATGTCATGGGCCTTGATCACCGCACGGTCATGGGGCGCGCCAGAGACAGCGACCTTGAACTTGCGCGGCAGGAACTGGAATTCGGGGTGGTCGGTGGACCACTGCCGGATCAGTTCGGCCACAGGGCGCGGATCAGCGATTTCATCCGCGGCGGCACCGGCGAAATGGTCGGCAGTCACGTTGCGGATGGTGTTACCGCTGGTCTGGATAGCGTGCATGTTCACCTCGGCCAGCGCGTCCAGCATATCGGGGACATCACGCAGCTGGGGCCAGTTGTACTGGATGTTCTGGCGCGTGGTAAAATGGCCGTAGCCCTTATCCCATTTGGCAGCGATATCGGCCAGCTTGTGCATCTGGCGGCTGCTGAGCGTGCCATAGGGGATCGCGACCCGCAGCATATAGGCATGCAACTGCAGATAGAGCCCGTTCATCAGGCGCAGGGGCTTGAATTCATCCTCGGTCAGGGAGCCGTCGATGCGGCGTTCGACCTGTGCGCGGAACTGTGCGTTGCGTTCGGCGATGAAGGCATCGTCAAATTCGGTGTGGCTGTACATTATTGAACCTCCTGCTTGCCGTGGGTGTAGTTGCTTGGACCCTTGGCGCGGAATGCTTCGCGGAAATGCGATGGCTTGGGTGTGTCTGTGCTGGTGTCGACATCAGCCAGATAGGCCCCGACGGTCAGATCGGCTTGCTGGATCGCATCGACCAGACGCACATCGGCGACGGCCTCGTCGGTCAGGACTTCGGCCTCCTCCAGTTTGCGGGTCCAGCCGGTGGCGGTCTGGTAGATCACGTCGCCTTCCAGCAAGGCATTGGCGGTGACGACTTTGGGGGTGAAGGGCTTGGCCATTATGCCATCTCCTCTTGAAACAATTCGGTGGTGGCGCGGGCGGCGGCACGGGGTGCCAGCCCATAGAAAGTCAGGGCGGGGCCGGTCAGATTGGCCGCGTTCAGGTCGGTGGGCAGACGGTCCAGCGTGGTCTCGACAATCCGCTGATCCGCGCGCGAGGCATTTTCGACCAGCGTGACAGGCGTGCTGCGATCGGCCCCGTGCATCAGCAGGCGGCCTTGGATGAACCGCGCGGATTTCTTGCCCATATAGATCGCGGCGACCTCGCCCGGGCGGGCCAAAGCGGCCCAGTCATGATCGGCGAACCCTTTCATGTCATGGCCGGTCAGGAACCGGACAGAGGCGTTGCGCCCGCGTTTCGTCAGGCTTTGCCCGATGGTTGCGACGGCGGCAGAGGCAGAGGTGATCCCCGGCACGATATGCCAGCCGATGCCATGGGCATCCACGGCGTCGATCTCTTCGTCCAGGCGGCCAAAGATGGTGGCGTCGCCGGATTTCAGACGGACCACCTGGGCACCCGCCTGCGCGTGTTCGACCAGCAGATCGTTGATGGTTTCCTGCGCGGTAGAGGGGCCGAAGCCTTCCTTGCCCACGTCGATCATCAGCGCCTCGCGGCGGGCGAGTTCGAGGATCTCGGGGCTGACCAGCCGGTCGTAGATCACCACATCGGCCTCGTCCAATGCGCGGCGCGCCTTGAGGGTCAGCAGTTCGGGGTCCCCGGGGCCGCCACCGACAAAAGCGATGTGACCGGCGCGTGCGGCGCGGGTCTGGTGGTCGGCCAGCAGCGTGTTCAGCGCGTTTTCGACGGCGGCCTTGCCATCCGCCACGGCGCGGGGGCCGGCGGCAAAGTAATAGTCGCGCCAGAAATCGCGGCGCGGACGGCCAAAGGGCAGGGCGTCGGCCATCTTGCGGAAACCCTTGCCGATCCGCGCCAGCGTCCCCAGCGTTGTGGGCAGGCGCTCTTCCAGATCAGCCTTGATCGCACGGGCCAGCACGGGGGCCGCGCCTTCGGTGCCGATGGCGATGGTCACGGGGTCACGGTCGACGATGGCGGGGGTGATAAAGGCGCTGTCGTGCAGATTGTCGACGATATTGACCAAGGCCCCTTCGGCACGCGCAATCGCGGCGGTGCGGGCGTCTTCGGTCTCGTCTTCATCGGCAGCGTAGAAGAGTTTCGCACACAGCACATCGCCGTGGCGCAGGGCGCGGGTGTGCAGCGTCAGGCGGCCCGCATCGGCCCATGCCGCGATCTCGGGCGCGGGGGTCGGGGCGAAGACGCTGATCTTGGCTTCGGTCTTGAGCAGCAGGCGCAGCTTGGCCAAAGCCGCTTCGCCACCGCCTGACAAGACGATGCGCTGGCCCTTGGTGGACAGGTAGATTGGGAAATGATCCATGTGGTTCGGTCCTTGCGCTTAGCTTGAGCTCTATATAGGAAATAATTCCAATAAGGCGCTAGGTGTCTGGGGATATAAGGACGTACGTTCCATTCAGCCTCGCAAACAGAACAACAGACCACAGAGTGAAGGAAAAGCAGAATGGACGTTCGGATCGATGACGTGGACCGGAAAATTCTAGCGCAGTTACAACGCGATGCCAGCCAGTCCTTGGACGATATCGCGCGCGAGGTCGGCAGTTCCAAGACCCCTGTGTGGAACCGGATTCGTAAACTGCGCGAGGCAGGGGTGATCGGGCAGCATACGGTTGTGCTGGATGCAGAGGCGCTTGGCTTCGAGGCGTGTTTCTTCGTGTTGATCCGCACGTCGTCCCACGAGGCCGACTGGCAGGCGGCGTTCCTCAAGGCGTTGAAAAACCGTCCCGAAGTGCAAGAGGCGCACCGGTTGGCGGGGGACATCGACTATATCCTGAAGGTCCGCGTCAAGAACGCCCGCGCCTATGACGCCTTTTATCAGGCGCTGATTTCAGAGGTCCGCGTGCACAACGTCACAGCGCTGCTGTCGATGGAAGAGATCAAATCCACCACGATGCTGCCGCTGTAACGCCGTGGCGCGGGGAGGCGCGACTTAGATCGTCACCATCAGCCGATCCAGCTTGTGGAAATGGTAGGTATTGGCAAAGCGCGGTGGCGCGGCCAGTTGCAGGTTCGGCGCATGGTCAAAAAGCGCACGCAACGCGATCTGCATTTCCAGCCGGGCCAGGGGCGCGCCGACGCAGAAATGCAAACCACCGCCAAAGGCCGCATGGGCCTTGGCCGGACGGGTCGGGTCGAATACATCGGGCTGGTCGTAAAGCGCGGGATCGCGACCCGCGGCCCCCAGCACCAGTGCAATTTTGCGGCCCTTTTCCAGCGTTACATCGCCCAGTTCGATATCCTCGTAGGCGAAACGCTCAAAGACATGCAGGGGCGGGTCGTAGCGCAGGATCTCTTCAACGGTGGCGTTGATCGCATCGGGGGCGAGGGCGCTGGCGGGCGTGTTATTTTCGAGCAAGCAGGCGATCCCGTTGCCAAGCGCGTGTACTGTCGCCTCGTGCCCTGCATTCAGCAGCAGGATACACGTGCCGATCAGCGCATCCGTGCTCAGTTTTTCGCCGTCTTCTTCGGCGGCGATCAACTGGGTGATCAGGTCGTCACGCGGGTCTTGGCGACGCTCATTGACATAGCGGCGCAGGAAGGCGGTGAAATCTGCGGCAGCGGTATTGGCGGCCTCTTCGGTCGCGCGGGTACGGCCGATCTGGTAGACGGCGACCATATCATTGGACCAGCGCAGCAGGTCGGGCCACATATCCTCGGGGACGCCAAGCAGCCGCGCGATGATGCGCACGGGCAATTGGGTGCAAAAAGCGGGGATCAGGTCAAAGGCCTCGCCCTTGGGCAGGTCGGCCAGCAGGGCTTGGGCGATCTCTTCGATCTCGGGGGCGAGACCGGCAATCCGGCGCGAGGTAAAGGCACGCAGCACCAACCCGCGCAGACGGGTGTGGGTTGGCGGCTCAAGCTCGAGCATCGACTGGTCTTCCACCGCATAGAAGTCGCGCATGTGATCGGGCGTGGGCTTGCGCTGGTCGGCAGGGGTCTCGCGGCCCAAACGGCGGTCACGTAGCAAGGCCTGCACCGTCGCCGCATCAAAAGCGGCCATCATCCCGTAGTCTTGCCAGAACAGCACGGGGCCCTGCGCACGCGCGCGCGTATAGGCGGCATAGGGGTTTTGGACGAAGTCGGGATCAAGCGGGGAAAGGTTCAGTGTTTTCATGGGGCCTAGCAATAGCTGCGGCTCTGGTCTTTGCAAGCGGGTCTGTGCCAAATAACGCCATGACCTCCGGAATGCGCCGCCGCGTCGCGACCTTTGTGCTGTTTCTGATCACCGTGTCGGTCCTCTCCGGCGGGGTCTGGCGCTATGCCTATCTGCAAGGGCTGGACCAGCTGCGCGCGCGGGGGCAGGCGGATCTGTCGCTGGTCAGCGACCGTCTGGTCGGGCAGTTGCAGCGGTACCGTGATCTGGCGGTGTTTCTGGCGGATCACCCGCAGGTGGCGCAGGTGCTGGACCGGCGTCCGGCGGTCGAGGCACAGGCGTTTTTGCAAGAGGTGGCGGATAAGACCACGGCGCTGGATGTGCAGGTGCTTGACCGATCCGGCGATGTGATCGTCGCGGCACTTGGCGCGGAAGCGGTGCGGGTGCCACGGGCGGATCAACGCTTTGTTCAGCGGGCCTTGCGCGGTGCGCTTGGCTGGGGGCATGGCCCCGCCGCGCCCTTGACCGACCGCGCCTATTTCCACGCCGCCCCTGTCTTCGCGCCCGACGGGCAGGTGCGCGGCGCCGTTGTGGTGTCGACTGATCTGAACGGCATCGATTATGACTGGCGCGGCAGCAATCCGGCGGCGTTCTTCACCGATACCGACGGGGTCGTCCAGATCGCCAACCGGTCAGAGCTGCTGTTCTGGGCGCGTCCCCGTGCGGCGCAGGGGCTGGTGCCGCCAGATGGTGCGGCGCTGGATTTCGCGGTGTCTGACGTGCGTGGCCACGAGATCTGGCATATGGGCTGGGGGCCGTATTTGCCGGACGCCGCCTTGCATCTGACCCGCGCCTTGCCGGTGGTGGGGATGACGGGCGAGGTGCTGCTGGATATCGAGGGCGCGCAACGTTTGGCACGGGCACAGGCGGCGGCGGTGGCTGCGCTTTGCCTTGCCTTTGGCGCGCTGCTGTTTCTCGCGACCGAGCGCCGCCGCGCCCTGTCAGAGGCGAACGCGGCGCTTGAGCGGCAGGTCGCCAAACGCACCGCCGCACTGAACGCCAGCAACACCGAATTGCGCCGCGAAGCGACCGAGCGGGAAGAGGCGCAGGCCGCCCTGCGCCGCGCGCAGGCGGATCTGGTGCAGGCGGGCAAGCTGTCGGCGCTTGGCCAGATGTCGGCGGGCATCAGCCACGAGCTGAACCAGCCGCTGATGGCGATCCGGTCCTTTGCGGAAAACGCGGTGCAGTTCCTTGAACGTGACCGCCCCGACAGGACGGCTGAAAACCTGACCCGCATCTCGCAGATGGCCGACCGGATGGCGCGGATCATCCAGAACCTGCGGGCCTTTGCGCGGCAGGAAAGCGTGCCGCAGACCCGCGTCGATGTGACCCGCGTGGTCGCCAGCGCGGTGGAGCTGACCCAAAGCTATCTGCGCGACGCAGGCGTGACCCTTGACTACCAGCCCGCCAATGCCCCCGTCTGGGTGCGCGGCGGCGAGGTGCGCTTGGGGCAGGTCTTTGTCAACCTCATCACCAACGCCGTCGATGCCATGAGCAGCAGCGACACCAAACATCTGAGCATCACAATCGATCCCGCCGACCCCGTGCGGGTGCAGTTCCGCGACACCGGACCGGGGATCGAGATGCCGGACAAGGTGTTCGACCCGTTCTACACGACTAAATCCGTAGGCGGCGGTGCCGAGGGTGCGATGGGGGGCATGGGGCTGGGGCTGTCGATCAGTTACGGGATTGTGCAAAGCTTTGGCGGGGGGATCCGTGGCACCAACCTTGACGCGGGCGGTGCGATGTTCTCTGTCACGCTGGAACGCGCCGATACGGGCGAGGAGGGGCAGGCATGAGCAGAACCGTTCTTTTGGTCGATGACGATGCCTCTGTCCGCGAGGCGCTGGCGCAGACGCTGGAGCTTGCCGATATTGATGTTGTCCCCGCGGGGTCGTTCGTGGCTGCCAAGGATAGGATCACCGAACGGTTCGATGGCATCATCCTGTCGGACATGCGCATGCCCGGGCGCGACGGGTTTCACCTGCTGGCCTATGCGCATGAACAGGATCCCGACCTGCCGGTGATCCTGCTGACAGGCGAAGGTGACATCCCCATGGCCGTGCGCGCGATGGAGGCCGGGGCCTTTGACTTCCTTGAAAAACCCTGCGCCCCCGCCGCGCTGGTCACCGTGATTGAACGCGCACTGAAAACCCGCGCGCTGGTGCTGGAAAACCGTCGGCTGCTGCATATCGTGGAAACCGGCGATCCGGCGGCGCGGATGATTTTCGGGTCGTCGGATCTGTCAGAACGGCTGCGCGACAAGGTGCGGCGCGTGGCGCAGGCCAATGCCGAGGTGCTGGTCACCGGCCCGTCGGGGTCTGGTATTTCGAAGGTGTCAGAGGTGATCCACCTATCCTCGCGCCGCTCCAAAGGGCCCTTCGTCAAACGTGCTGCCGCGGGGCTTAGTCCCGATGATGTGAGCGATGCGCTGCACGCCGCCTCGGGCGGGTGCCTGTTTCTCGACGAGGTCGCGCAGCTTCCCGCGCAGACCCAGCTGAGCCTGATCGAAGCGCTTGAGCAGGTGCCCGATGTGCGTCTCATTGCGGGCAGCGCGCGGGAGCTACAGTCATTGGTGGCCGAGGGGCAGTTCCACGCGGATCTCTATTACCGGCTCGAGGTCATGACCGTGCGCATCCCGTCGCTGGCTGAACGCCCCGAGGATATCGCCACGATGTTCCGCCGCTACGTCGATCAGGCGGCAGAGCAGTCGGGCGTGCAGCCGCCCGAAGTGACGCCGCAAATGATCGCGGGGCTGATGGCGCGGGACTGGCCCGGCAACGCGCGCGCGCTGATGTCAGAAGCGATGCGCTTTGTCATGGGGGTCTCGGACGAGGTGACGCCGGATGCGACCCTCGGGCTGGCGGACCAGATGGCGCAGGTGGAACAATCCCTGCTGCGCACGGCCTTGCGCCGTGCCGAGGGGCAGGCGAGTGCGGCGGCGCAGGCGCTGAAACTGCCGCGCAAGACCTTCTATGACAAGCTGGCCCGCTACGGGATTCGGCCCGAGGACTTTCGCAGCTAGCCTGTGCGGATTTTCGCACAACTGCGCTGCGCGCTGTGCGGTTATCCGCACAGGTAGCGTGCGGTGGGTTGGTTTGTAACCTTAACTAAATAGACCAACGCTTTGATAAATAATATATTTAACGCGATCCGCATCTTTCAATCTCTCTTCCTTGTGAGGTCGGCAAAATAACGCTCTAGTAACGCCACCGCATTTGGAACGACCGGATGCCGAGACTTGAAAAACAGTTCTCTGGGAGGAGACATCACATGAAATTCCTGACAACCACTCTGGTGGCTATGACCCTTTCCGTAAGCGCCGGTGCTGTTGCCGCGGCGTGCGACGATGGCGAAGTCGTCATCAAGCTGAGCCACGTGACCAACACAGACCGTCACCCCAAAGGCATCGCCGCGTCCTTGCTGGAACAGCGCGTCAATGACGAGATGAACGGCAAAGCCTGCATGGAAGTGTTCCCGAACTCCACGCTGTACAACGATGACCAGGTTCTAGAGGCGCTGCTGCAAGGCGACGTTCAGATGGCCGCGCCGTCGCTGTCGAAGTTCGAGCAGTTTACCAAGCAATTCCGCATCTTCGATCTGCCCTTCATGTTCAAGGACATCAACGCTGTAGACGAGTTCCAGAACTCCGATACCGGTGTTGCGATGAAAGAATCCATGACGCGCCGTGGCCTGCTGGGTCTGGCGTTCTGGCACAATGGCATGAAGCAGATGTCGGCGAACAAGCCGCTGAACGTGCCGTCGGATGCCAATGGTCTGAAATTCCGCGTCCAGAACTCTGACGTGCTGAAGGCCCAGATGGCGGCAATGGGCGCATCGCCCCAGCCGATGGCCTTCTCGGAAGTTTACGGCGCGCTGCAAACCGGCGTTGTCGACGGTCAGGAAAACACCTGGTCCAACATCTACGGCCAGAAGTTCTTTGAGGTGCAGGACGGGACAACCGAAACCAACCACGGTGTTCTGGACTACATGCTTGTGACCTCCACCGACTGGTGGGACAGCCTGGATGCCGATGTGCGTGACCAGCTGGCGACCATCGTTCAAGAAGTGACCGACACCCGCAACGCGGAATCGTCCAAAGTGAACGCCGAAGCGAAACAGGCGATCATCGATGCCGGCGGTGTGGTCCGTGAACTGGACGACGCGCAGCGCGAAGCCTGGGTCACCGCGATGAAGCCCGTCTGGGAAGAGTTCACCGCAGACGTTGGTCAGGAAAACATCGACGAAGCCCAAGCGATCAACGCCAAGCACTAAACCCTGTTCTGCCCCGTCTGGCGACGGACGGGGCATATCACTTGCGTCAGGCCCCGACATGCCCCGCGGCGTGCGGGCCTGATCCACTCTCCTCTCACAGCGGAGCATTCCCATGTCACATGGTGTTCAATCTCATTCTGCGCTCGGGCGCATTGTCAACGAGCTTGAGGAAACGGCGATTGCCATCATCCTTGGTCTGATGACGCTTATCACCTTTATCAACGTCGTCCTGCGCTATGGTTTCAACACCGGCATCATCTGGGGGCTCGAAGCGGTGACCTTCCTTTTCGCCTGGCTGGTGCTGTTTGGCATGAGCTATGCGGTCAAGGTCACGGCACATCTGGGGGTGGACGCGGTCGTGAACCTGTTTTCGCTGCCCAAACGCCGGGTGCTCGCGCTGGTTGCGGCTGTGATCTGCGTGGTCTACGGGGCCTTGCTGATGAAAGGCGCGTGGGATTACTGGGCCCCCTTCGCGGGGCTGGACGCCACCACGGGCCGCTGGTTCCCCACAGGCTTTGCCGATAGCCGCGATCAGGCGTGGTATGAAACCGTCGATATCCCCATGCCGGATTGGCTGCGCTTTATCGAGCCGATCATGAACGAGGGCGAAACCTACGGCAAACTGCCACGGTTTATCCCCTATTTCATGCTGCCCTTCGGCATGGCGCTGCTGTTGTTCCGTTTCATCCAGGCCGGTGTGCGTGTCTTTACCGGACAGGCCACAGCGCTGATCGTCAGTCACGAGGCCGAAGATGATATCGAAGCCGTCAAACACATGAACGCGGAGTCCTGAGCGCATGGAAGTCCTTATCCTATTTACCATGATCGTCGGGCTGATGTTGCTGGGCGTTCCGATTGCCGTCAGCCTTGGCTTCTCGTCGATCGTCTTTCTGCTGGTGCTGTCCGACAGCTCGCTTGCGTCCATCGCGCAGACTTTCTTTCAGGCGATGGCGGGTCACTATACGCTGCTGGCGATCCCGTTCTTCGTGCTGGCGTCGTCCTTCATGTCGACGGGCGGTGTGGCCAAGCGGATCATCCGTTTCTCTATCGCGCTGGTCGGACATTTTCCGGGTGGTCTGGCGATTGCGGGTGTCTTTGCCTGTATGCTGTTCGCCGCCCTGTCGGGATCATCGCCTGCGACAGTGGTTGCCATCGGGTCCATCGTGATCGCGGGGATGCGGGAAACCGGCTACACCAAGGAATTCGCCGCCGGTGTCATCGCCAACGCGGGCACCCTGGGCATCCTGATCCCGCCGTCCATCGTGATGGTTGTCTATGCCTCTGCCACTGATGTGTCTGTTGGCCGGATGTTCCTTGCGGGCGTTATTCCGGGTCTGATGGCGGGCACCATGCTGATGCTGACCATCTACATCATGGCGCGGGTCAAGAAGCTGCCGCAGGGCGAATGGCGCGGCTGGGGCGAGGTCTTTGCCTCGGGGCGTGAAGCGGGCTGGGGGCTGATGCTGATCGTGATCATCCTTGGCGGTATCTATGGCGGTATCTTTACCCCGACCGAAGCCGCCGCGGTGGCTGCCGTCTATGCCTTCTTTATCGCGGCCTTCGTCTATCGCGATATGGGCCCGCTGCATGTGGAAGGCGAGGGGCGCAACCTGTCACTGATGCGCAAGCCGATGGCGCTGGTCACTGTCTTCTTCCACCGCGATACCCGCGATACGCTGTTCGAGGCCGGCAAGCTGACCGTCACCTTGATGTTCATCATCGCCAACGCGCTGATCCTCAAGCACGTGCTGACCGACGAGCAGATCCCGCAGCAGATCTCTGCCGCGATGCTAAGCGCCGGTTTCGGGCCGATCATGTTCCTGGTTATCGTCAACGTGATCTTGCTGATTGGCGGGCAGTTCATGGAGCCGTCGGGCCTGTTGATCATCGTCGCCCCGCTGGTTTTCCCCATCGCGATTGAACTGGGCATCGACCCGATCCATCTGGGGATCATCATGGTGGTGAACATGGAAATCGGGATGATCACCCCGCCGGTGGGTCTGAACCTCTTTGTGACCTCGGGCGTGGCGAATATGCCGATGATGAATGTGGTCAAGGCTGCGCTGCCCTTCACCGTGGTGCTGTTCATCTTCCTGCTAATGGTGACTTATATCCCGGTCATCTCGACCTGGCTGCCGACCCTGATGATGGGACCGGAGATCATCACCCGCTAGGGCGAGACATTACGAGGGAAACGAAAAAGGCGGCGCACCCCATCGGATGCGCCGCCTTTTATGTATGTCATGCCATGAGTTTATTTGGCAAAATGAAGATCAGGCGGCAGAGAGCGCCTGAAGGATCGGGACGAAATCAGCGGGTGTAAGGCTCGCCCCGCCGATCAGGGCACCGTCCACGTTATCGACCTTGAATATCTCTGCCGCGTTGTCCGGTTTGACCGAGCCACCGTACAGCAGCCGCAGCGCGTCGCTGACATCCGTGCCAAAGCGTTCGGCCAGTGTTGCGCGGATGACGTCATGCACCTCGACGATCTGGTCAAGCGTCGGGATTTTACCGGTGCCAATCGCCCAGATGGGTTCATACGCGACGACGGTATTCTCGCCTGTGCAGCCGTCGGGCAGGGAGCCTGCAAGCTGTTCGGCGATGACATCCAGGGTGGTGCCCGCGCTGCGATCCGCCTCGCTTTCGCCGATGCAGATGATGGCCGTCAGCCCCGCGTTCCAAGCGGCCTGCGCCTTGGCCGAGACATCAGCATCCGTTTCGCCATAGGCATCGCGGCGCTCGGAATGGCCGAGGATCACATAGGTTGCGCCGACCTCCTTGATCATCGAGGCAGAGATATCGCCAGTGAAGGCACCTTTCGGCTCTGCGTGGCAATCCTGCGCGCCGATGCCAACGGGGGTGCCTTGGGCTTTGGTGACCGCTGGTAGGAGGTAGGGGGCAGGCGGGCAGATCACAGCCTCTGCACGGGTGCTGTCCATCGCAGCGGCGACCTCGGCCAACATGTCCAGACCGGCCAGCGTGCCGTTCATCTTCCAGTTTCCAGCGGCAAGCTTGCGGCGCATATGCATATCCTTCATGTGGTTTTTCAAAGGGATACCAGCGCCACCCCGACAGGGCAACGGCAAGCTGCGGTCACGACCCGCCAGCGCGGCGCGATACCGCTAGCCGAATTTGATGGATTCGCCGCAGCCGCAGGCTTCGGTCACATTGGGATTGCGGAACTTGAAGCCGGATTCCAGCAGCGAGGTTTCATAATCGATCTCGGTGCCGAAAAGGAACATCTGCGCCATCGGCGCGATCATCACGCGCGCGCCGTCCTGTTCGACGACCTCGTCATTGACGTCGGCCTCGTTCACATACTCCATCGTATATTCCATGCCGGCGCAGCCACCCTTCTTGATGCCGATGCGCAGACCAGCGTGGCCGGCGGACGTCATCAGCTTGGTGATCTGATTGGCGGCTTTGGGGGTGATGGTGACGGCTTGCTTGCCTGGGATTGCGAACATGCTGAATACTCCTGTTACCGACAAGATAAGGGCTTTGGCGGGGTTTCTCAAGCGGGGGGATGCACAATAGCAAAAGGCCGCCCCCGAAGGGACGGCCCATGTCGTCACGCGCGATTGCGCCGGATCAAACCCCGTAGGTTACAGACCCATGCAGTTGGCATAGTAGGTGACGGTCGCGGGCCAGTCAGAGAAGACGCCCTTGACGCCAGCGTCCTGTGCCAGCACGTCCAGCGCGACCAGATAGTCGCTGTCGTCGGTGATGATGTCGCCAACGGATTGGAAATACCAGCCACCGCCCGTGGACAGCGGACCGGAGCGTTCGAGCGTCCAGGCGATCAGGTTCAAACCGGCTTCGCTGGCTTTCTTGGCATAGTCAGAGGCGGCCAGAGCGCCGTCTTTGTTGGTCAGCAGCATGTTCAGCGACGGGGCCAGGTACTGCACGCCTTGCTCTTTCAGCTGGGCGAAATCCTGTGTCCAGGTGCTGGGGTCCTGTTCGTCGAACCCTTCGCTCCATTCCACGAGATAGACGGCCTGTTTGCCGAACTCGGGCTCTGCCTTGATCCAGTAAAGCACATCATCCAGGTTGAACGACTGCGCCCAAACGTCCGAGGCAGGGATGCCCGCGGCTTTGTATTCGTCGATCATCTTCTGCGCATAGTCTTCCTGGCTGAAGCCGTCATGGGGCATCTCGACCGAAGGGGACTTGAGCTCGGGGGTGAATTTCGCGCCGAGGGATTTGAACAGCTCGATCGATTCCGCGTGAGTCATCAGATCGGCACCGTCGCTGTACAGCTGGGTGCGGAAGCTGGCCACGCCGCCCTGATAGTCTTCGGCGGTGGTGGCGGTGGCGTCGGCGCTGTCCATCTTGGGCGTCAGGGTGCGGAACTCTGCCAAGGTGATGTCCGAGGTGCGGCATTCCGCGCTGGCACCCTCATCGCCCGCAGCCGCGGTGAAGCCGGTGGTGCATTTCTCGGCCAGATCGGAGACGAGGATATTGGTGGTGGTGTGCAGATCGTTCTGCGCGTGACGGCAGACCAGTTCGTGATCGGCGGTAAAGGTCACGTCGCATTCCAGAATGCCTGCACCCTGACGGGCGGCGGCAACGTTGGACTGTACGGTATGC
The DNA here is from genome assembly GCF_040790665.1 of Sulfitobacter pontiacus. NCBI lineage: Bacteria > Pseudomonadati > Pseudomonadota > Alphaproteobacteria > Rhodobacterales > Roseobacteraceae > Sulfitobacter > Sulfitobacter pontiacus. The sequence continues at coordinate 2,552,502 of NZ_CP160849.1, forward strand.
TCAGGGAACATCAGCGGCGCGCCGCGGTGCCCGATGGAGAAATCGGATTTGGACGCGGTCTGGCCCATGCAGGACGCCAGCTTGTCCTTGAGGTCGCCATCGGGAAGCTTGTCCACCAGATAGGCAGGACGGGCACCGTATTCGACAGGGACGGGGGTGCTGTGGGCGTCGGCCAGCAGCGCGGTGGGGGCCAAAGCCAAAGCTGTAAGGGCAGTAGTTAGTCGCATGATCGCTCCAAATAAAATCATCTGGCAGCGGTGTGGCTACCCTATGTTACAATGATGCGACCATTGCGTGAAAGTCATGTAAAATCAACCGGGACGTGAAATGCGCCCCGGTTTCAGCCTATCGGCTTACATGAAGCCCAGTTCAAGACGGGCTTCGTCAGACATCATATCCATGCCCCATGGGGGCTCCCAGACCAGTTCCACGTCGACGGTTTTCACGCCGGGCAGGGGTTCGACCGCATCGGCGACCCAGCCGGGCATCTCGCCTGCAACGGGGCAGCCGGGCGCGGTGAGGGACATCTTGATGTTGACCTCGTTTTCCGCGTTGATGTCGATCGTGTAGATCAACCCCAGCTCATAGATATTCACTGGAATCTCAGGGTCATAGACAGTGCGGCAGGCTTCGGTGATCTGCTCGTACAGCGGATGATCCGTTGACGAGGGCGCAATCAGAGGGGTGCCTTCAAGAGGTTGTGTGCTGTCGGTCATCAGGGCCTCGCTCCTTTTTCTTATCGTTTATATAGGGATTGCAGCGGGCACCGTCCAGAGGGCGGACCCGCGATCCAGTGCGGAACCTACGCTTTGCGCTTGCGCACCGGCTGCGGCTTTACCCGCGCTTCGATCATATCATAGACCATGCCGACGATATCCTTGCCGGTGGCTTTCTCGATCCCTTCGAACCCGGGAGAGCTGTTGACCTCAAGCACCTTTGGCCCGCTGTCCGACCGCAGCAGATCCACACCGGCAGTGCCCAGACCAAAGGCCCGTGCCGCGCGCAGGGCGGTGTCGCGTTCAACCTTGGTGATGCGCACGACCTGAGCGGTGCCGCCACGGTGCAGGTTGGAGCGGAAATCGCCCTCCGCGCCGGTGCGCTTCATCGCGGCCACGACCTTGCCATCCACCACAAGACAGCGCAGATCCTCGCCCGCGGCTTCCTTGACGAAATCCTGCACAAGAAAGTTTGCCTTGAGCCCGCGGAAGGCATCAATCACGGATTCCGCCGCCTTCTTGGTCTCGGCCAGCACCACACCTTTGCCTTGGGTGGATTCCAGCAGTTTCACGATCAGCGGCGCGGTGCCTACCAGCGCCATGAGGTTCGACGTGTCCTTGGGCGAGGCGGCAAAAGCGGTGGTCGGCATACCGATTTTCTTCGACGCCAAGACCTGATGCGCATGCAGCTTGTCGCGGCTCGACAGGATACCGGCAGAGCCGTTGACGCAGTAGGTCCCGATGGTTTCGAACTGCCGGATCACCGCGCAGCCATAGGGCGTGACCGAGGCACCGATCCGTGGGATCACCGCGTCATAGCGCGGCAGACGTTTGCCATCGTAATGCACTTCGGGAGCCATGGCGTTGATCGCCATATAGCAACGGGTGGTATCGATCACTTCGACAGTATGGCCACGGGCCTCGCCGACTTCGACCAGACGCGAGGTGGAATAGTTGCTGGCTTCACGGCTCAGCACGGCGACCCGCAATGCGCGTTTGGGCGCGCGGTGACGCACAGCGGCGGTATGGTAGACGTCATAGCTCAGATCCGGTTGCAACCGTTTCTCGGTGGGCGAGATGGTGATGTGATCTGTCAGCGCCTGACGGCCCAGCAACATGCGGCTGGTCATGCCCGCACGGTTGGTCAGGGTCACATCAATGGGCCAGCTTTGCCCTGCGACATCCATCTTGGTCGAGATGACATAGCGCAGCTCGGCCTCGCCATTCGACGAGGTGACCTCGCGCCGGTCAATGATGGGCGCGGAGCAGGTGATGGTGATGTCTTCGTTGCCAGCCACAGGATGCACGTTGAACCGGACCTTGGGCTTGGAGGCGGGGCCAAAGACTTCGATGTCATGGGCATGCAGCGCCGATGTGCGCGCGCCGGTGTCGATCTTTGCCTTGATCGCGGGAAGCCCCAATTCGGGAAGGGCGACCCATTCTTCCCAGCCAAACGTCAATTCTTGCATGTCACGCACTCCGGCACAGCTAAATCATCCCGCCGCCTAGCAGGTCGCCTGCGTCTACTCAAGCCACGACACGGGCTTCCAAATGGCATAAATCCCGGGGTCCGGGGCAGCGCCCCGGCGGTTCCGGCTGGACATAGCGCAGATTTACGGTGCTTCCATGACAGCCTTGTGGAACGCGCGGCTAAACTGCGCGATTGCGCCTATGCGGGGGACATCTTATAGCCGCAGTCATGAAAAAATTCTCGTTCGATCTTCAGGCCCGCGATGGTGCGGCGCGTACCGGTGTTATCTCTACCCCGCGGGGGGATATTCGCACGCCGGCCTTCATGCCTGTGGGCACTGCTGCCACGGTCAAGGCGATGATGCCCGAAAGCGTCGCCGCGACCGGTGCGGATATCCTGCTGGGCAATACCTATCACCTGATGCTGCGCCCCACTGCCGAACGGATCGACCGTTTGGGCGGGCTGCACAAGTTCATGAACTGGGACAAGCCGATCCTCACCGATTCCGGCGGGTTTCAGGTGATGAGCCTGTCAGGGCTGCGCAAGCTGACGGAAAAGGGCGTGACCTTCAAAAGCCACGTGGACGGGTCGAAACACGAACTGACCCCCGAGCGGTCGATGGAGATTCAAAAGCTGCTCGGCTCCGATATCGTCATGTGCTTTGACGAATGTCCCGCGCTGCCTGCGGATCGCGCGCGGATCGCGGACTCGATGCGGATGTCGATGCGGTGGGCCAAGCGCAGCCGCGAGGCCTTTGGCGACCGTCCTGGTCATGCGCTCTTTGGTATCCAGCAGGGCGGGCTGGAACGTGATTTCCGCGAGGAAAGCGCCAAGGCGCTGATCGACGTAGGCTTTGACGGCTACGCTGTGGGCGGCCTTGCCGTGGGCGAGGGGCAAGAGGCGATGTTCGGCTGTCTCGACTTCGCCACCGATATGCTGCCCGTGGACCGGCCACGCTATCTGATGGGCGTGGGCAAGCCGGATGATATCGTCGGTGCTGTGGCCCGCGGGATTGATATGATGGACTGCGTTTTGCCCTCACGCTCTGGCCGGACGGGGCAGGTGTTCACGCGTCACGGCGTTGTGAACATCAAGAACGCACGCCACGCCGATGACCCGCGTCCGCTGGACGAAGCCTGCACATGTCCTGCGTGCTCGAACTACAGCCGCGCCTATCTGCATCATGTGTTCCGTAGTCAGGAAATGATCTCGGGGATGCTGCTGACATGGCATAACCTGCATTATTTCCAGGAAATCATGGCGGGTATGCGCGACGCGATTGCGGCGGGGACATTTGACGCCTGGCAGGCTGATTTTCATAGCCAGCGTGCCCAAGGCGACATCGACCCGCTTTAGGAAAACTCTGCGGTGAATGGAATAAACCTTCCGCCCCGTCCTTGCGATGACGGGGCGGAAGGTTAGGTGCTGTAGACAAGAAACAACACCGCAAAGGAGTTTTCCATGACCGAGGCATTATTCACCCCCCTGAAGGTCGGTGGCATCGAGGCCGCGAACCGCATTGTGATGGCCCCGCTGACCCGCAGCCGCGCCAATGACGACAGTGGCGAAGTCGGCGACATGCACGTCGAATACTACGCGCAGCGCGCCGGTGCCGGGATCATCATCACCGAAGCGTCCCAGATCAGCGCCGAAGGCAAAGGCTACATCAAAACCCCCGGAATCTACACCGAAGGGCAGGTTGCTGCCTGGAAAAAGGTGACGGACGCGGTGCACGCCAAGGGCGGCAAGATCGTGATCCAGCTTTGGCACGTGGGCCGGATCAGCCATGTGGACATCCAGCCTGACGGACAAAAGCCCGTCGCCCCCTCGGCCATCGCGGCAGAGGTGAAGACCTTTACCAAAGACGGAATGACCCCGACATCTGAACCGCGCGCGTTGGAGTTGGACGAGATGCCGCGCATTGTCGCCGATTATGTCCACGCAACCAAGATGGCGCGCAAGGCAGGCTTTGACGGGGTCGAGGTCCACGGGGCGAACGGCTATCTGCTGGACCAATTCCTGAAAACCTCAAGCAACCAACGCGATGACGCCTATGGCGGGTCGGTCGAGAACCGCGCACGGCTGCTGTTCGAAGTGCTGGACGGTGTCGTAAACGCATGGGACGGCGATCACGTCGGCCTGCGCCTGTCGCCTTTCTCGCCTGCGAACGGCATCGCGGATGATGACCCGCAAAAGACGTTCACCTACGTCGTGGATGCGCTGAACAAGTACAATCTGGCCTATCTGCACATGGTCGAAGGCTCGACCGGCCAGTCGCGCGATCTGGACAGCGGCGAAGACCTTGGCAAGCTGCGGTCGCTGTTCAACGGCGTCTACATGGCTAATAACCTTTATGACCGCGACATGGCGATCGATGCCGTGGCCAGCGGCAAAGCTGATCTGGTGGCCTTTGGCCGGCCCTATATCGCCAACCCCGATCTGGCAAAACGGCTCGAACTTAACGCACCGCTGAACGAGGGGGATACGAAAACCTTCTATGCCGGTGGCGAAGAGGGCTATACCGATTATCCCTTCCTCGAAGAGGTCGCGGCAGAGTAAGCCCGTTAAACGCGAAAAAGCACATTTCCGGCCCGTTTTTTGTCATTCGGGCCGGTTAACCAAGGTTCTTGGCGGTTTTCGCGGATAATCATACGATCCGCGCTTGTCTGTCCGCCGGTGGCGGTTCATTCTAGGGCGACCCTTACGCCAGATGGCCCGCATACGAACGGATCACAGCATCATGGGGATTGAAACAGGCGGGTAGGGTCCCCAGATATCCTACTCAGAACAGGAGATGAACGAACGGTCGCCTAAGATAGGGGCCAGTGTCATCTTGCAGTATAAGGAAAAGAGCATGTTAGAGCCTCTGAACGCGTCCTACCCGGTATTGCCTTTGCGCGATATTGTGGTGTTCCCCCACATGATTGTACCGCTTTTCGTGGGCCGCGATAAATCTGTGCGCGCCCTCGAAGAAGTCATGGCCGATGACAAGCAGATCCTGCTGTCGAGCCAGATTGACCCCGGCGTGGATGACCCCGATTCCGATGGTATTTTCAACACCGGCGTCTTGGCGAATGTGTTGCAACTGCTGAAGCTGCCCGACGGCACCGTGAAGGTGTTGGTCGAGGGGCAGGCGCGGGTGCGCATCACGGAATACCTTGAAAATGATAGCTTCTTTGAAGCCTCTGCCGAATATCTGACGGAAGAGCCCGGTGACGAGACCACCACGCAGGCGCTGCTGAAGTCCGTCGCCGAAGAATTTGAGCGTTATTCCAAGGTCAAGAAGAACGTCCCCGAAGAAGCGCTGTCGGCGGTGACCGAAGCGTCCGAGCCTGCACGTCTGGCCGATCTGGTCGCGGGGCATCTCGGCATCGAGGTCGAGCAGAAACAAGACCTGCTTGAAACCCTGTCCGTCTCCGAGCGGCTCGAAAAAGTATACGGGCTGATGCAGGGCGAAATGTCGGTTCTGCAGGTCGAGAAAAAGATCAAGACCCGCGTCAAATCCCAGATGGAGAAGACGCAGCGCGAATACTATCTGAACGAGCAGATGAAGGCCATTCAGAACGAGCTTGGCGATGGTGAGGACGGCAAGAATGAAGTCGCCGAACTGGAAGCCCGCATTGCGGACACCAAGCTGAGCAAAGAGGCCAAAGAAAAGGTCGACGCCGAGCTGAAGAAGCTCAAGAACATGTCGCCCATGTCTGCCGAAGCCACCGTGGTCCGCAACTACCTCGACTGGATCCTGTCGATCCCGTGGGGCGTGAAGTCGCGCACCAAGAAAGACCTTGGGAAAGCACAGCAGGTGCTGGACGATGATCACTATGGCCTTGAAAAGGTTAAAGAACGCATCGTCGAATATCTTGCCGTGCAACAACGCTCCAGCAAGCTGAAAGGCCCGATCATGTGCCTTGTCGGCCCTCCCGGTGTGGGTAAAACCTCGCTTGGGAAGTCTGTTGCCAAGGCGACGGGGCGCGAATTTATTCGCATCTCGCTGGGGGGCGTGCGTGACGAATCCGAGATCCGCGGTCACCGCCGGACCTACATCGGCTCCATGCCCGGCAAGATCATCCAGGCGCTGAAAAAGGCGAAAACCACGAACCCGCTTATCTTGCTCGACGAAATCGACAAGATGGGTCAGGATTTCCGTGGCGACCCCGCGTCGGCCATGCTCGAGGTGCTTGATCCGGAACAGAACGGCACATTCGTCGACCACTACTTGGAAGTGGAATACGATCTGTCGAATGTCATGTTCCTGACCACGTCGAACAGCTACAACATGCCCGGGCCTTTGCTTGACCGGATGGAGATTATCCCCCTGTCTGGCTATACCGAGGATGAGAAGCGCGAGATCGCGAAACAGCACCTTGTGGCCAAGCAGGTCAAGAACCACGGTTTGAAGGCAAAGGAATTTGCCATTGAAGACAGTGCGTTGACCAGCATGATCCGCTACTACACCCGCGAGGCCGGCGTGCGGAATCTTGAGCGCGAGATCGCCAAGGTTGCGCGGAAATCGCTGACCAAGATCGTCAAGAAGGAAGCCGACGAGATTACCGTAACGGGCGACAACATCGAGGATTTCCTCGGCGTGAAAAAGCACCGCTACGGCTTGGCCGAGCTTGAGGATCAGATCGGTGTCGTAACTGGATTGGCCTATACCTCGGTTGGGGGCGAATTGTTGCAGATCGAAGCCCTGCGCCTGCCGGGTAAAGGTCGGATGAAAACCACCGGCAAGCTTGGCGATGTGATGAAGGAATCCATCGACGCGGCCAGCAGCTATGTACGGTCGATCAGCCCCAAGATCGGGGTGAAGCCGCCCAAGTTCGACACGCTGGATATCCACGTCCACGTGCCCGATGGTGCGACGCCGAAAGACGGCCCCTCTGCCGGTCTGGCAATGGTGACATCGATCGTGTCGGTGCTGACCCAGATCCCCGTGCGCCGCGATATCGCGATGACGGGGGAGGTGTCCTTGCGCGGGAATGCGATGCCAATCGGCGGCTTGAAAGAAAAGCTGTTGGCGGCGCTGCGTGGTGGGATCACAACGGTTCTCATCCCGACCGAGAACGAAAAGGACCTGCCGGATATCCCGGATAACGTGAAAGAAGGGTTGACCATCATTCCCGTCAAACACGTGTCCGAGGTGCTGAAACATGCGCTGGTCCGCGAGCCCGAAGCGATCGAATGGGATCAGGAGGCAGAAGATGCCGCCGCAGCCGCCGCGCTGGCCCGTCGCAATGCTGCAGGGGATAGCGCGACAGCGCATTAAGCAACGATCAAACCTACATCAGGCCGCCCTTCGGGGCGGCTTTTTTCGTGCGCACGTCCCCGATTTTCGCGCAGGGGTGCGTCATCCCCAAGCACCGCTGGATTTCCCCCGGTGGCCCCGCTAGGGTTTGATGAAACCTTCCCAACGGACGAGACGTCAAATGACCACGCCCAAGAAAACCACCACGCCTAAACCAGCCGCACCCGACACCGCCGCAGCACCCGCCGTGGTCGAAGCACCGCGCCCTGTGATCCTCGGCCCCGTGATGCGCAAGAAAGAGCTGATCGACACAGTTGTCGAAAGGTCGGGCGTGAAAAAGCGCGATGCGAAGCCCGTCGTTGATGCCATGCTCGCCGTATTGGGCGAAGCACTGTCGGACAGTCGCGAGCTGAACTTGCTGCCGTTCGGCAAGCTGAAAGTGATCAACGAGAAAGAGCTGAAAAACGGCAAGATGATCCGCGTCAAAGTGCGGCAGGTGACACAGGGGCAGGGCGGCGGCGATACCGCTGATCAACCCGAGGACTGAGGGCGAAAATCGCTTAAAACTTTCGGCGCAAAGTTACGACGCCCGCAGCAGCCCTTCACCTTGGTGAGGGGCTTTGTCGTATCAAGGGCTTCACCTTGCTGACGCCACGGGCCGCGCAGGCAATCCCTTGACATCAAACGCATAAAACCCTGTCGCCGTCGGCGTAGGTTGCGTTGGTAGAACTGAATTGTGGTGGTGGAATGGTGGGTCGTGAGAGGCTCGAACTCCCGACATCTTCGGTGTAAACGAAGCGCTCTACCAACTGAGCTAACGACCCGGTAGCGCTCTACTACCCCAAGGTTCAGCCGGGGTTCAACCCCATTTTTGCCGCCCCGGTGATTATTTTCGATTTTTTTCTGACGGTGCCCCGGATTGGCGCGGATTCACACGGTAACATTGCGTTTTCAAACGGTTTTGCTGCCTCCGGCAGATTGCGACGGGCCGAATCCTTGCGCGTCGGTTACCCTTGGGGAAGTCACCGCGCTGAAATCGGCGGATGACCGATAGACGGGCTGTGTTTGGCGCGCTACTCAATGCACAGTCACGTAAAAGGTGGGAGTGCCTTTTGCATATATTCAGCAAGCCCTTGCAGCAGCAAGGCAGCGGGGCCGACCACAATTGCCGGCCCCATAGGAGGAGGAATTCATATGGCCGTTCAGATTGATCCGACCAGCTACCGTAACCTGGACATCAAGGCGCATGACGATGGCGTCTGGGTGGTGACCCTGAACCGTCCCACCAAACGGAATGCCCTGGACATCGACACGATCGAAGAGCTGGTCACCTTCTTCTCCGCCGCACCGCGCGCGGGTGTACGTGCAGTGGTACTGGCGGGCGCGGGGGATCACTTTTGCGCCGGGCTTGATCTGATCGAACACCATGACGAAGACCGCAGCCCTGCCGATTTCATGCACGTCTGTTTGCGGTGGCACGAGGCGTTCAACAAGATGGAATACGGCGGCGTGCCCGTGATCGCCGCATTGCAAGGGGCCGTTGTCGGCGGCGGGCTAGAGCTTGCCAGCTCTGCCCATGTGCGGGTGATGGACCAAAGCGCGTATTTCGCGCTTCCCGAAGGCCAGCGCGGGCTGTTCACCGGCGGGGGGGCTACGATCCGTGTGACCGATCTGGTCGGTAAGGCGCGGATGATCGACATGATGCTCACCGGGCGCGTCTATCAGGGGCAAGAGGCCGTCGATCTGGGCCTTGCGCAGTATATCGTCGAAGGGTCCAGCATGGACAAGGCGATGGAACTGGCGCGCAAGGCGGCGCAGAACCTGCCGCTGTCGAACTTTGCGATCTGTAGCGCGGTAAGCCATATGCAGAACATGTCGGCGATGGATGCCGCCTATGCCGAAGCCGTGGTCGCCGGTGTGGTCAATACGCAGCCTGACGCGCGCGCCCGCCTTGCGGCCTTTGCCGATAAAAGCGGCGCGCGGGTGCGGCCCAACGCGGAATAAGAACCGAAAGGATCACGCGCGGGTGCTGCGCGTGATCCCGCCTTCGCTGCGGCCTTCGGCATAGCGGGTCAGTCGTTGCGCCAGCAGCCCGACAGAGAGATGCAGCAGCACCGTCAAACAGGCGAGCATGATCAACGCGGCGAACATCAGGTCGATCTTGGCGCGGCCATTGGCCAGCAACATCAGATAGCCCAGCCCCTTTGACGCGCCGACCCATTCGCCAATCACCGCCCCGATCGGCGCATAGACCGCCGCCAGCCGCAGCCCCGTCGCAAGGCTTGGCAGCGCGTGGGGGATTTGTACGTAGCGCATGAACCGCAACGGTCGCGCGCCCATCGATTGCGCCAGATCGCGGTAGCCATCTGGCACGCGGGTCAGCCCGTCGTGAAAGGCGGATGTCACCGGGAAATAGATGATCAACACCGCCATCACGATCTTGGAGCCCATGCCATAGCCGAACCACAGCGTCAGTAACGGGGCCAGCGCGAAAACCGGCACGGCTTGGGTAAAGACCAGCAGCGGCAGCAGCAAACGCTCTGCCGTTTTGGACAGCGCCAGATGGATCGCGGTGACAGCCCCCAAGGCGGTGCCGATCAGCAGCCCCAGCAGCACCTCGACGGTGGTGACCCATGCGTTCTCGATCAGCGTCTCACGGGCGCGATATGCCGCCTGCGCCACGCGCCACGGCGAGGGCAGGATATAGTGCGGCGCGTCGGTCAGCAGCACCGCGGCCTGCCAAAGACCAAGCCCCAGCAGGATCGCAAGCGGTATGTCGTATCGTCTCATGCAGGCACCCCCCGCAGATGGGACAGAAGCGCGCTTTGGCAGGCCCAAACCTCGGGCGCGGTGACGGGGCGCGGCGCCCGAAGCGCGGGGACGGGCCAGCTTTGCACGCCCGTGGCCGAAAGGATCAGGATGTGGTCGGCCAATCTCGCCGCCTCTGCCGGATCGTGGGTGACCAGCAGCACGGTCCGCCCGTGCAACAGCTCTGCCGCGAGCTCTTGCATCGCGGCGCGGGTGCCCGCATCCAGCGCCGAGAACGGCTCGTCCAGAAAGACCACCGCGCGATCCTCCAGCAAGGTCCGCGCCAGCGCTGCCCGCTGCCGCATCCCGCCCGACAAGGCGGCGGGTTTCTTATGGGCATGATCCTGCAGACCGACCCGCGCAAGCATGGCGGAGGCACGGTCCCTGTCAGGCGTGGTCCCACGCAGCCGGTCGCCGATCATGATGTTGTCGATCACCGTAAGCCACGGTAACAGCAGGTCGGATTGCGCCATATAGCTGATCCGCCCCGCCAGCGGTTGCCCGTCAGAGGCGGTGATCGTGCCGTCAAATGCGCCGCCCGTCTCAAGCCCCAGCAGCAGCCGCAACACCGTGGATTTGCCCACCCCCGACGGGCCGAGCAAGCAGGTCCACGCCCCCGCGGCCAGGGTCATATCCACGTCAAACAGTCGGCGCGCGTCAATCCGGTGTTGTCCCGTCAGACGCAGCGCGGGCGGCGGGGTCATGGCAGGTCCAGCCCCATCTGCCAGAAGCCGACCTCTAGCCGTGTGGCCGTGGAAAAGCGGTTTTGCAGGGCCGCGCGACGGGGGGCGGTTTCAAGGTCACCGATCCGCCGCGCAACCGCCGCGTCGACCATCGCGCCCACCGTCTGGCACAGCGCCTGATAGTCGGGGTCGGCGTAGGTCTCGATCCACTCGGCATAGGGCGTGTCGGCGCTGCGGGTCTGGGCCAGGCGCTGCCCGATCTCCCCATAGCCCATGACGCATGGCAAGAGCGCCGCCATCAGATCAAGGAAATCCCCCTGCATCCCGGCATCCAGCACATAGCGCGTATAGGCGAGGTTGGCGGGGGTTTCCGTTGCGGTGAAAAGCGCCGCTTCGTCGATACCCGCCGCAGCACAGGTGCGGATATGCAGCGCCATCTCGTGATTGACCAGCGCATCCACCGTGGCGGCGCAGGTCTTCATCTCTTCCATCGTTTCCGATTTGACCACCGCCATAGACCAAGCGCGAGAGAAATGCACAAGGAAAACATAATCTTGGATCAGATAGTTCACAAAGCAACGGCGCGGCAGGCTGCCGTCGCGCAGCCCTTCGACAAAGGCGTGGTGGGTGTAGTCTTGCCAATCCTGCGCCGCAGCAGCGCGCCACATCGCGAAGCTGCGGCCATAGTCCGGCGCGGTCATCGGGCGGTCACATCAATGGCGATGGTCGACACGGGCGAGATGTCGGGGATCAGGCCCGCGTCATGCAAGAACGTCTCGAATGTGGCGTAGCGTCCGGCATCCATCGCCGTGGGGCGCAGGGCGAAACGGGGCAGCGTGTCTTTCCACGCGCGGGCATTCAGCTCGTCCTGCAGATCGGCAGAGGTGGCGGCGAAAACCTCCCAGCTTTCTTCGGGGTGGTTCACGATATATTGCGTCGCTTTCTCGGTCGCGGCCAGAAACCGCGCGATCATGTCCTTATCCATCGTGTCGCGGTTGGCGACGTAGATCAGCTCGTCATAGGGCGGCAGACCCTCTTCCTCGACGTAGAAACAGGTGCCATCGACGCCTTCGATATCCATCTGGTTCAGTTCGAAATTGCGGAAGGCTCCGATGACCGCATCCACCTGACCGGACATCAACGACGGTGACAGCGACCAGTTGACGTTTACCAGCTCTACATCATCCAGCGACAGCCCGTGATGGGTCAGGATCGCGCCAAGCACGGCCTCTTCGACACCGCCGACAGAGAATCCGACCTTTTTGCCCGCCAGATCCGCAGGAGAGGCGATGGGACCATCGGTCAGCGCCAGCAGGCAGTTCAGCGGCGTGGCCACCAGCGTGCCGACCCGTTGCAGGGGCAGACCTTCGTGGATTTGCAGGTGCAACTGCGGCTGATAGGAAATCGCAAGATCCGCCTTGCCTGCGGCGACCAGTTTGGGCGGGTCAGAAGGATCGGCGGGGGCGATGACCTCTACGCTCAGGTCCTGTTCGGCGAAGTACCCTTTTTCCTGCGCCACGATGATCGGCCCGTGGTCGGGGTTCACGAACCAGTCCAGCAGCAAGACCATGTCGTCCTGCGCCAGCGCCGGGCCAGAGGTCAGCGCCAGCGCGGCCAGAATGTTACGAAGTTTCATCGGTTTGTCCTTTCAACGGGGAAGGCTCGCCCATGGCGAGCAGGGTAATGGGGCCATGCCAGTAGCTGGCCAGATGGGTCGCCGCCTGCCACGCGCGCAGGCCCGAACGGCAGGCGATCACCGCACGGGGTTGATGTGTCGGGCGGGGAGCGTTGCGGAGGAAATCGGGCAGGGTGATGTGCTGCGCTGTGGGTGTCGCGGATGTGGGGGCCTCATCCGGCCCACGCAGATCGACGACCCAATCGCTTGCGCGGATCTGCGAGGGCGCGACAAATCCGAAACCGTGGTCAGGCTCCGGCGCGGTATCAAATCGGAAGCCGCCAAAACGATAGGAGGCAAGATCAAAGCTGATCAATTGCCCCAAAGGGGACGGCGACAGTCCAAGGAGGCAGGCCAGCGCCATCTGTGCTTGTGCGGCACCGATCGTGGCGACAACCGGCCCCATCACCCCCGCCGTGTCACAGCTGGCCGCGCGGTCCGGCAGATCGGGGAATACCGCCCGCAGCGACGGCGCGCCGCCGCAGAACCCGCCAACATAGCCGCCAAACCCAAGGGCCGAGGCGCTGATCAGGGGCAGGTTCGCATGCAGGCAATGATCCGACAGCACATAGCTTGCTGCGAAGCTGTCGGCGCAATCCAGCACGAGCGTCGCATCATGGCACAGCTTTGCCACGGTATCCGGCCCAAGGGTCACGGGGTGGGCCACCACGGTACACGCGCTGTTGCGCGCGGTTAGGGCGCGGGCGGCGGCGGTGACCTTGGGCGTGCCGATATCGGCTTCGGTAAAGAGCGTCTGGCGGTGCAGGTTCGACAGGGCCACGTCATCACCGTCCACCAGCGTGATATGCCCCACACCGGCCCCTGCCAGCAGGGGCAGTACCGGCGCCGCCAGCCCGCCCGCGCCGACCACCACCACCCGCGCCGCCGCCAGCGTCTCTTGGCCCGATGGGCCGACCTGCGGCAGGATCATCTGGCGGGCATAGCGGTTCATCGGGTTGCCCCCAGCCATGCAGTGATGCGATCCTCGGGCGAGGGGTTCAGGGTGATGTCGGTCACCGCCGCGACGCAATCGGCACCGGCATCAAAAGCACCCGCCGCGCGGTCGACCGACATGCCCCCGATGGCCACAAGCGGGGTCTGCCCCACCCGCTCACGCCAGTCGCGCAGACGGTCCAGCCCCTGCGCGTGCCACTTCATTTGCTTCAGGATCGTCGGGTAGATCGGGCCGAGGGCGATATAATCGGGGCGCAGGTCCAGGGCGCGGGTCAGTTCGGCCTTGTCGTGGGTGCTGATGCCCAGACGTGCGCCCGCATTGCGGATGGCGGTGAGGTCGGCGCTGTCCAGATCCTCTTGTCCCAGATGGATAAAATCACACCCTTCGTCGAGCGCGATACGCCAGTGATCGTTGATGACAAGGGTACAGTCGTGTTTGGCGCAGATCGCCTTGGCCTGCCGGATGTCGCGCCGCAGGGCAGGGGCGGGCGTGTCCTTGATCCGCAGTTGCACCAGTTTGATGCCAAGGGGCACCAGCCGCTCCAACCAGGCGGCGCTGTCGAAGATCGGGTAGAAACGGTCCAGGGTCATTCCAGAAACGCCTTTCCGATCAGGGGGGTAGAGGGCGCGGCCATATCGCGGGGCGGCATCGGGTCCGCATCGGCCGCAAGCTGTCCGGCGCGGATCGCGGTGGCAAAGGCCTCGGCCATGGCGGCGGGGTCACCGGCTTTGGCGACAGCGGTGTTCAGCAGCACCGCGTCAAATCCCAGCTCCATCGCCTGTGCGGCGTGCGAGGGCAGGCCGATGCCCGCGTCGATCACCAGCGGCACGTCGGGAAAATGCGCCCGCATGGCGCGCAGCCCGAAAAGGTTGTTCAGCCCCATCCCCGACCCGATGGGCGCGCCCCAGGGCATCAGCACCTCGCAGCCCGCCCGCAGCAATCTATCCGCGACCACAAGGTCTTCGGTGGTGTAGGGAAAGACCTGAAACCCGTCCTCGCTCAGGATGCGGGCGGCCTCGACCAGACCGAAGACATCTGGCTGCAACGTGTCCTCCTCGCCGATGACCTCGAGCTTGATCCAGCGCGTGTCGAACACCTCGCGGGCCATATGGGCGGTGGTGACGGCCTCTTTCACGCTGTGACATCCGGCGGTGTTGGGCAGCACATGGACGTCAAGCGCGCGGATCTGTTCCCAGAAGTCCTGACCGGCGCGATCCCGCCCGCTTTCGCGCCGCAGCGAGACCGTCGCCACCGCCGCCCCGCTGCGCGCAAAGGCGTCTGACAGCACCTTGGGCGAGGGGTATTGCGCGGTGCCCAGCATCAGACCATTGGCAAGGGTTTCTCCGTAAAAGGGGCGCATCTCAGCCTCCTTGCATGGGGGCGAGCACTTCGATGCTGTCGCCGGAGGACAGGGGGTGGCTGGCCCGCAGGCTGGCGGGGATAAAGCTGCCATTGACGGCGGTAGCGACTTTCGCGCCGCCAAATCCTTCGGCCTCTAGCAGGGCGGCAAGCGTGGGCGCGTCACTGTCGAGCGGGGCACCGTTAAGCTGTAGTTTCATGGAAAATCTCCGGTGTTTTGGCGTCAAGGATCAGGTCCGCCACCATGGTCGCCAGCGCGGGGGCGAGCAGGAAACCGTGGCGATACAGACCGTTGGCGCGGATCAGATTGCCCTGCCGTTCGATGCGCGGCAGGTTGTCGGGGAAGGCGGGGCGGCTGTCGACGCCGATCTCTAGGATCTCGGCCTCGCCAAAGGCGGGGGACAGTGCGTAGGCCGCGCTCAGCAGTTCAAGCACGGACCGGACGCTGGCATGGGCACCGGCGCGGCCTTCGACCATTGTGGCCCCGAGCATGTAAATCCCGTCACCGCGCGGCACGACGTAGATCGGCACACGTGGGTGCAGCACGCGGATGGGGCGGGTGATCTCGATGTCGGGGCAGGACAGCAGCGCCATTTCCCCCTTCACGCCGCGCAAATCAGGCAGATCGGCGCGCGCGTGATAGCCGCGGCAATCAACGACGAGGCCGTCTTGCGCCAGCGCTTCGGGATCGGCCTCGCCTTGTTCGAAACTGGCCCCATCGGCCACCAGCCCGCGCCACAGCTCTGCCAGCGCAATGCGGGGCGACAGGTGGGCCTCGGTCTGGAAATAGAGCCCTTTGGCAAAGCGGTCGCCAAGGTCGGGTTCAAGCGCCGTGATCTCCGCGCCGGTCAGGGTTTGGTGGCTTGTCGTGCGACGGGCAAAGCGGGTCAGATCGCTGCTGTCCCGCGCCGGAGAGATCACAAGCGACCCGCGTCGGCGCAGCGATGTGGTGCGCTGCCCCCACCAATCTGCGGCGCTTTGGCCCAGCCGGATCACGGGTTCCTCGGCGCTTTCACTTTCGCAAAACGGGGCGAGCATGCCGCCAGCCCACCAAGAACACCCTTGCGGGCCGGGCTGGCGGGCGCGGTCGATCAGATGCACGCGCATCCCGCGGTCCAGCAAGACACGCGCGGTACACAGCCCCGCGACGCCCGCGCCGATGATGGTGACCTGCGTCATGACCAGACCGCGTGGAAGTGATGCACCGGCCCGTGGCCCGTGCCGATCTCAAGTTGATCCGCGGCGATGATGGCGCGGTGCAGATAGTCATGGGCGGCCTGTACCGCCGCGCCAAGGGGGTTGCCGTGGGCCAACCCCGCGGCGATGGCCGCGGCGTAGGTGCATCCCGTCCCGTGGGTATTGCGCGTGTCGATGCGCGGCGCGCTGAGCCATGTGACACGCTCTGCGGTGACCAGCGCGTCGCTACAGATATTGCCCGCGCTATGGCCGCCCTTCATCAGCACCGCCTTCGGCCCCATCTTTAGCAGCGCGCGGGCCTGCGTGACCATCTGGTCGGCGCTGTCGGCCTCGGGCTGGTTCAACAGGCGGGCGGCTTCGGGCAGGTTGGGGGTCAGCAGATCGGCGCGCGGCAGGATATCCGCGACCAGCGCTGCGACGGCGTCTTCTTGCAACAGCGCATCGCCGGATTTTGCGATCATCACCGGATCGACCACGATGGCCCCCCGAAACGCGGAGAGCGCAGCGGCCACCGCCTGAATAATCTGCGGAGAAAACAACATGCCCAGTTTGATCGACTGCACCGAAAGATCGGACAGCACCGCATCGATCTGGGCCGCGACGATGGGGGCGGGGATCTCGTGTACCGCGCTGACGCTGCGCGTGTTCTGCGCGGTCACGGCGGTGATCACGCTGGCGGCATAGACACCATTGGCCGACATCGCCTTGATATCGGCCTGAATACCGGCACCGCCGCCGCTGTCGGATCCGGCGATGGTCAGGGAAATGGGGGTCGTCTTGGTCACATGCTCGCCTTTCGGTGGTGGGCAAGCAGACGCAAGAATGAGCTTTGTGGCGTGGACCTAAGGCCGATGCACAAAGATACCCGTTCCCTACGCCGGTATTGCCCGGATCAGGTTCGACGGGTCGGTGCACGCACCTCTCAGCCCCCTAGGGCACCCCGACGGATAGATGTTGGAACTGCGGCCCCCGTGGGGGTGTGCAGCGTCGTTGCTTTAGGCGTAGCCAAGTTCGGCAAACGGTGCAAGCCGCAAAATATTCAACCAAAGGTGGCGATATTTTGGGCAAAACGGGTGCGGTTTGGACAGCTCTCCTGACGCTTGTCAGCCGAAACAACGCCTCGTAACCCAAAGCAACGTAACGTCACATTTCCCATATTCTGCGGTGTTAACCCTTTGGCATCAGCAAACTAGGGGTGATCGCGCAAAGACCCCGCGTGGCTGCGGTATCAAGTTCTGTTCTGCGGTATTGGCATCGAAATATCTTGCCCCTAGGCTGATTGACAGATTGAGTCGGATACCCTCGGGAGGAGGGGGCCGACACTCGGGGGGATGCGTTTTCTGGCCCGTTTTACGGGTCATACCGGACGCGTCGCGACAAGCATTGGGAGGTGCTGCGTGACATCTGCAAAGATCACATCTGCGTCCTGCGCATGGGCATCCGCAGCTTTTGCGGTGCCCGTGATCCTGCGATCCCGAACAATCCAAAGATGTACAACAGGGAGAGAGACCACATGAAGAATATGACACGTTTTGCCAAGGCCGCTGTCGGGTCCTTTGCGGTATCCATGGCGCTTTCGGGCGTCGCGATGGCGCAGGAGTATGAGTGGCCGCGCATGCTCGTGATTGCCACGCCGGGCACGTCGACAGGCAGCTTTGCCTCGACCAACGGTTGGGGGCCTGCGTTGCAAAAGGAAACCGGCACCACCGTGCGGATCGTTCCCGAAGACAGCGAGCCTATGCGCTACAAACGTTTGACCGACCGCGAAGATATCGCGATCGCGTCGGTTTCCGCGTCGGAAATGGCGTTGCAAGCGGAAGGGGTCGGCGGCTACGCCTCGGCGAAACCCATGCCGCAGCGGATCTTGTGGCACCACAACGACACGCCTTGGGGCTTTGTTGTGGCTGGCGATTCCGAGCTGCAAAGCCTTGAAGACATTGGCAAAGGCGGCGTGCGTGTCACCTCTGGCGTGTTCTCGCCCGCGATTGTCTCTGCGATCACACAGGCCCTGCCTGCCTTTATCGGCATGACGCCAGAAGAAGCACAGGAAAAGATCGAATTCGTCCCGGCCTCCAGCTACGGTGAAAACTGTCGTTCGGTTGTCGAGGGGAAGTCCGATGTGGCCTATTGCTCGCCGATCTCTTCCGTTCTGTCCGAAATGGAAGGCGCACCGGGCAGCATTCGCTGGCTGCCGATGGACCCCGCCAACAAAGAAGGCTGGGACGGCTACCTCAGCTACCGCCCCATGACGATCCCTTCGACCATCTCTATGGGGGTGAGCACCGCCAAAGGTGTCGAATCCATGACGTCGAACTTCGTCTATGCCGTGCCGGTCACCGCAGAAGAGGATTTCGTCTATAACATGGCGAAGTGGATGAATGAATCCCACGACAACTACAAAGGATCGCACGCGCTGGCGACCCGCATGTCGCTGGAGCATTTCCGCAACTTCCTGGATGCCAACCCGATCCCTGTGCACGAAGGCACGGTGAAATACCTGCGTGAAATCGGGGCGTGGACCGAAGAAGACGATGCCTGGAACAACGAGGCCATCGAGAAGATGGACGCGTGGATCGCGGCACGCAACGCCGGCATGAAAGAGGCGATGGAGCAGGGCGTCGAGATGAATTTCGAGAACCAGGAGTATCTCGACATTCTGGCCAAGCACACCGACGGGCTGGAGCCGTTCCGCTCGCGTCTGTAACGCCGCGCCGGACCGTCATCGACGGCATAAGACAGGACGGAGCACAACGTGCTCCGTCCTCCTAAGACACTGCCACAGCGCCCTTATTTTCAGGATCATCCATGTCAGCAACACAACACCCTCCGGCGGCTGAAACGGCTGTCGAACCCTCGTCCGAGACGACGCGACTGGGGGGATTATTCTCGTTCACCAGCATCGCTTTTGTGTTGCTGTGTACCTTTGGCCTCGGGATGGGGCTGGCCTATGTATTCGGCGTTCCCATCGGCGGGCGGCGCCTGATCGAGGGGCAGTACTACTGGGTCTTCATCGGCACCTTCCTTGCGGCGGCGTTCATCGCGCTGCCAGCGGTGAAATCGCACACCCATGTACCGATCTATGACATCGTGGCGGCCGCCGTGGGCTTTGGCATCTGCATGTGGTTTTCCATGTATGCATGGGAGATCGTGCAGGCGGGCTGGACCAATTTCTACGCGGGCGTCGTGCTTTGGCTGCTGATGCTTGAAGTCGCGCGCCGGTCGGGGGGCATCCCCTTCTTGCTCGTGGTGCTGGTGCTGGGGCTTTACCCGCTGGTGGCCGATTACTTCCCCGGTTTGCTGATGGGCATCCCCTATACGTTTGAACGCATGATCGAGGCGCATGTCTTCCGCACCGAAGGGTTGATGGGCATCACCACCAAGATCGTGGCCGAGATCGTGCTGGGCTTTCTGGTCTTTGCGGGCGTGCTGATCGCCACGGGGGCGGGGCAGTTCTTTATCGATCTGGCCAATGCGGGCTTTGGCAAGTACCGCGGCGGTCCAGCGAAAGTATCGATCGTGGCCAGCGCCTTTTTCGGGTCGCTGTCGGGGTCGATTTTCTCGAACATCGCGGGCACCGGGTCGATCACCATTCCGACCATGAAAAAGGTCGGCTACCCGCCTCATTACGCTGGCGCGATCGAGGCCTGTGCCTCGACCGGCGGGGTGGTGATGCCGCCGGTGATGGGGGCGATTGCCTTTGTCATGGCGATCACCATCGGTGTGGATTACGCGACCGTGATGGTGGCCGCGATCCTGCCGTCGGTGTTGTTCTACTTTGGCCTGATCCTGCAAGTCGACGCCTATGCCGCGCGCAAGGGGCTGGTGGGGATGAAACCCGAAAACCTGCCCTCGGCCCGCGAGGTGATGAAGCGCGGCTGGCCCTTCCTGCTGGTCATGATCTTTCTGGTCTGGGGCCTGCTGTATATGCGGTGGGAATATTACGCCCCGTGGTACGCCAGTGCGCTGATGATCGCGCTGAGCTTCCTGCAACGCGAGACCATGATGACACCTGCGCGCATCTTTGAAACGCTGCGCCAAGTGGGCACGCTGGTCACACAGACCGCAGCGATCATCCTGCCGATCGCCTTTGTGGTCAGCGCCTTGACCATCACCGGTGTGACAGGGTCGATGACCTCGGGGCTGGTCGCTTTGGGCGGGGATAACGTCTATCTCGTGATCGCGCTTGGGGTTTTGGCCTGCTTTATCATGGGCATGGCGGGGCTTGCGATTGTGGCCTACATCTTCCTTGCGGTGACGCTGGCACCCGCGATCATCGAAATCGGCGGGTTGAACACGGTCGCGGTGCACTTCTTCATCGTCTACTACGCGATGCTGTCGGTGATCACGCCTCCGGTAGGGGCTGCGGCGTTTCTGGCGGCGACGATTGCGGGGGCCAAGCCGATGCTGACCTCCTTCACCGCGATGCGGCTGGGGGTGGTGATCTACTTTGTGCCGCTGTTCTTCCTGTTCCAGCCTGCGCTGGTGCTGCAGGGCGATCTGACGCCGCTGGTCTATGTGCTGCCGTCGATCATCATCGGCATCACGCTGCTGTCCGGCGGGCTTGAGGGCTATCTGCTGGGCGTCGGTATGGTGCGGCCTTGGCTGCGCCTGCCGCTGGGGATCGCGGGCTTTGCCTTCAGCTTTCCGGGGCTGACGACGACGCTGGTCGCGGGGGTCGCCTCGGCCGTGCTTGTCGCGGTGATCTGGCGTGACAACCGCAACGGCGTGGTTGCGGTCCCTTAAGATTGGGCGCGCGGGGACATCCCCGCGCGCCGCAGTTCATGACGTTTGCGAAGGGCGCAGCTGTGCCGTCCCCAAGGCGCTCAGCGCCAGCATCAGCGCCGCGGTGCCAAGACACAGCGCCAGCCCCCCCAGTTGATAGGTGAAGCCTGACAAAAGCGTGCCTACCAACCGACCGGCCGCGTTGGACATATAGTAGAACCCCACATCCATCGTGACCCGCTTTGCATCCGTAAAGCTGAGGATCAGATAGGAATGAAGCGCCGAATTCACCGCGAAAATCGCACCGAACACCAGCAAACCGATGACAATCGTGACCGTCAACGCGGGGGAAGGCGCAGGCGTGATCCAGACCAGCGCGGCAAGCACGGCAGGCACGACGACCAGCGCAAGGTTCCAGTGGCGGGCCTGCGCGAGCGTGTCGCCCTCGGTCCGGCCTGTGGCCCGCAGTATCTTCGGGGCCCAGCCTTGCACGGCCCCATAGAGGATCGTCCACACCGCCATAAAGCTGCCGATCATAAAGAAAGCCTCCCGCTTGCTTTCGACGCTGCCATCGGAGAGCACGGCGTAGAAATAGATCGGGATGCCCACGACAAACCACACGTCGCGCGCCCCGAAGAGGAACAGCCGTGCGGCGCTCAGCCAGTTGATATTGCGGTTCTTGGACAGGACTTCGGTAAACTTGGCATCCTTGCGCCCCACCGGCAGGCCCGCGGGCATACCGATGATGACGCCGATCAGGATCACAAACAGGATCGCCGCCATCACCAGCGTCGACGGCACAAACCCCAGCAGCGCCAGCATCCCCGCACCCAGCAGAAAGCCAGCGCCCTTGACCGCGTTCTTCGATCCGGTGAGCAGTGCGACCCAGCGGAACAAGCCGCCCCCCGTGGTGGGGGCCAGCAGCTTGACCGCGGATTTAGAGCTCATCTTGGCCAGATCCTTGGCCACGCCCGACAGCCCCTGCACCAGCATGACAAAGACGACCGAGGCGGCGACGCTCCATGCCGGATCAAGCTGTGTCAGCGCCAGCAGCGCGACCACTTGCAACGACAGCCCCGCATAGAGCGTCGAGGTCAGCCCGAAGCGCGCCGCGATCCAGCCCGCCGACAGGTTGGTGACCACGCCCGCGATCTCGTAGAGCACAAACAGATAGGCCAGCTGTACCGGAGAGAACCCGAGCGTGTGAAAATGCAGCAGCACCAGCATCCGCAGCGCGCCATCGGTCAGCATAAAGGCCCAATAGGCGGCGGTGACAGTGATATAGGCGGTAAAACCGGCAGGGCGTGTCACAGCTGGCCGCCCACCATCAGCGCCACATCCACCAGACGGTACGCATAGCCCATTTCATTGTCATACCACGCATAGACTTTGACCTGTGTGCCATTCACCACCATCGTCGATGGCGCATCCACGATCCCGCTGCGGGTATCATTGGTGTAATCCGACGACACGAGCGGGCGTTCCTCAAAGCCCAGAATGCCCTTTAGCGACCCCTCGGCGGCGGTTTTGAACAGGGCGTTGACCTCTTCCACACTCGTCTCACGCTCCACCTCGAACACGCAATCGGTGATCGACGCGTTCAGCAGCGGCACCCGCACGGCGTGGCCGTTCAGCTTGCCGGTCAATTCAGGATAGATCAGCGTGATCGCCGTGGCGGACCCCGTGGTGGTGGGGATCAGGTTGGTCAGCGCCGATCGGGCGCGGCGCATGTCCTTGGCGGGGCGGTCCACGATGGTTTGCGTGTTGGTCACGTCATGGATCGTGGTGATCGACCCGTGTTTGATCCCGATGCCTTCCAGCAGCACTTTGACAACGGGGGCGAGGCAGTTGGTGGTGCAGCTCGCCGCGGTGACGATGCTGTGCGTGGCTGGATCATAGGTGTCGTCGTTCACGCCATAGACGATATTCGCCGTCGGCCCGTCCTTGACGGGGGCAGAGACAACAACCTTTTTCACGCCCGCCTCGAAATAGGGGGCAAGCTTGGCCTCTGTCTTGAACGCACCGGTGCAGTCGATCACCACATCCACCCCCTCCAGCGGCAGGTCTGTGATCGATTTGGTGCTGGTCACGGGGATACGCGTGCCATCGATGGTGATCGCATGATCTTCTGCGCTGAAGGTCGCAGGCCAGCGCCCGTGAACGGAATCAAATTCGAGCAGATGGGCGTGCATCTCGGGGTCGCCAACGGCGTCGTTGATAAAGGCGATCTTGGCCCCCTGTTCCAGCAAGGGCCGCAGGGCGAGTTTTCCGATGCGGCCAAGGCCGTTCAAAGCATAGGTTGTCATGGTGGTTTATCCTGTGGTCACTGGGTCGGCCCCGATGGCATCGACCCGTTTTTGCAATGCAGCGCGGTCCAGCGCTTCGAAAGGCAGGGCGGTAAAGGCCAGCAGCCGGTTGTGCAGCGCGCCATATGTCTGTTGGAAGGCCAGCCGGCGTTCCGCTTCTGTCCCTTCGGCTTTGACGGGATCGGGCATGCCCCAATGCCCCGACACAGGCTGGCCGGGCCAGGTGGGACATTCCTCGTTTGCGGCGTGGTCACAGACGGTAAAGACGAAATCCATCTGCGGCGCATCGGCGGTCTGGAATTCAGAGATATGTTTGGACCGCAGCGCATCGATGCTGTGGCCCTTGGCGTGCAGCATCTCGACCGCAAGGGGGTTAAGCTCGGACCGGGGCAGGGTGCCCGCGGAATAGGCGGTGAACCGGTCGCCCGCCATGTCCCGCAGGATCGTCTCTGCAAAGATGGAACGGGCGGAGTTGCCGGTACATACGAAAAGCACGTTGAATTTTGTCTGGGTCATCATCTGCGTCCTGTTAATGAGGTCAGAGAACGGGGGCGGGCAGAGATCAGCGCGCCCCCGACAACAATCCACGAACAACCCCGATACGACCTCGCCCGCCGCATCAAGGTTGATGGTATACAAGAGCCGCGTCCCGTCGCGCCGCTGCGAGATCAGCCCGACTTGCGTCAGCGCCGACAGATATACCGACGCCGTGCTGGATTTCAGCGCCAACACCTGCGCGATTTCCCCCGCAGGCAATGCATCGGGATAGCGCCGCATCAGCAGCCGAAACACGGCCAGGCGCTGTGGGTGGCTAAGGGTGGCGAGTCGGTCTGTGAGTAGTGCTTCCATATTTCATGAATATGTGAAATACAGATCAGGCGTCAACACCTCTCTTCGATCCCGCCAAAGGTTTTTTTGCCGCGGGGGTGCGTTCTTGGTGACGTGGCGTTTCAGGGGCAGGGTGTCTTGCGCGCCCTTGGCTTTGCGGGCATCGATTGGGAAACAGCGCGCCCGCGCGCGGTGACAGACGTATAAAGGACCCGACATGACAGATGTGACCCTGGCCGAGGTATTGGCCACAGCAGAGCAGGACGGCACCGCGCCGCGCTATCAGGTGCCAGAGAACTGGGCGCAGGGGCGTACGGCCTTTGGCGGATTTACCGGTGCCTTGCTGGTCAATGCGGCCCGTCGGGACCGCCCCGATCTGCCCGCGCTGCGGTCTGCGCTGATCAACTTTACCGCGCCCGTGTCGCAGCCGCCCACGATCCATGCAGAGGTGCTGCGCGAAGGGCGCAACATCACCACCATCGCCACCCGCGCCGAGATCGACGGCAAGGTCGCGGCAACGGGCACTTTTTCTTTCGGCCATGCGCAGGAAAGCCAATTGAGCGTAGGCCATACCGCGCCCGCCGCCCCCCAAGGGCCGGACGACACGCCCTCCTACTTCCCGCCCGCGCTGAAACGCCCGCCGGTACGGTTCTTTGTCAACTTCGAGGTCAAGCTGATCGAGGGCAGCCTGCCGTTCTCCGGTGCGGATCGCGGCTATGTCCGGATCTGGGCGCGGCACCGCGATCCGGCGATGTGGGGGACGCTCGAGGGGCTGATCGCCATTGGCGACGTGCTGCCCCCCGCCGCCTTCCCGATGATGACGCGGCCGGGGCCGAACTCGTCAATGAACTGGATCATCAACCTGCTGTCCGATCACGCCAACACCCGCGACGGCTGGTATATGATGGAGACACAGCTGACGGCGGGCAACGGCGGTTACAGCTCTCAGGTCATGCGGGTCTGGAATACAGATGGGGATATGGTCGCAGACGGCATGCAGTCGGTGATCATCTTCGCCTAAGCGCGAGCCGAGGCGTGACACGAAAAAGCCCGGCCCGAGGATATCAGGCCGGGCTTTTGCACGTGTCAGGGGCGGATCTACTGCGCCGCGATCTTGGCCGATCTGGACGCGGGCTTGGCCGGTGCCACATGCATGCCGAGCCGTTGCAGCAGGTCGTTGTCCTTCCACGTGGCCGGGTTTTCGGTGGTCAGCAGCTGGTTGCCCACAAAGATCGAATTCGCACCCGCCAGAAAGCACAGCGATTGCAGCTCGTCGCTCATCCCCGTGCGGCCTGCGGAGAGACGCACGACCGAGGCGGGCATCAGGATACGCGCCAAGGCCACGAGCCGGACCAGCGCAAAAGGGTCGACCTTTTCGGATTTTCCCTGAACCGGCACGCCTTTGACCGCGTTCCACAGGTTCACCGGCACGCTGTCTGGGTGGCTGGGCAGCGTGGCGAGGGTGACCAGCATGCTGATCCGGTCCGCCTCTGCCTCGCCCATCCCAAGGATACCGCCGCAGCAGACCTTGATCCCGCCCTTGCGCACATGTTCCACCGTCTCAAGGCGGTCTTCCATCGTGCGGGTCGAGGCGATCTCGGCGTAATACTCGGGCGAGGTATCGATGTTGTGGTTGTAGAAATCGAGCCCGGCATCCTTAAGCTTGGTCACCTGCCCGGGCGACAGCATCCCCAGTGTCATGCAGGTCTCGAGCCCCAGATCGGCCACGCCGCGCACCATGTCGGTCAGCTTGTCCATGTCGCGGTCCTTGGGGCTGCGCCATGCAGCCCCCATGCAGAACCGCTGCGCGCCCGCATCCTTGGCACGTTTGGCGGCGGCGATGACCTCTTCCGCGCCCATCAGCTTGGTCGCTTTGACGCCTGTGTCGTAATGCGCCGATTGCGAACAATAGCCGCAATCCTCGGGGCAGCCGCCGGTCTTGATGCTCAGCAGGCTGGCGGTTTCGATTGCCGTGGGGTCGAAATGCGCGCGGTGCAGCGTTTGCGCCTGATGGATCAGGTCGGGGAAGGGCAGCGCGTGGATCGCTGCCGCTTCGTCAAGGGTCCAGTCCGTGCGGATCATTGATCACGCCCTTTCAGCCGCGACAGGCCCGACAGCAGTGTCGCCACCAGCAGCACCTTGACCACATCGCCCAGCAGGAAGGGGGTCAGCCCTGCGGCCAGCAGCTTGGGTGCGGGCACGAACAGCGCCAGCCACGCCAGACCACCGGCATAGACCACGGTCAGACCTGCCAGCATCGCCAGCACGCGCCCGATCCAGCCGCGCCCCATCGCCAGCCAGCCGGTCAGACCCGCCGCCACAAGATAGCCCAGCAGATAGCCGCCCGTTGGCCCGACCATATAGCTAAGCCCGATGCCGCGTTCAGGCGTGCCGGAGAACACCGGAAGCCCCGCTGCACCGGCCCCAAGATAGGCCGCCATGGCCGCCAGCCCCAGACGCGGGCCAAGGGTGAGGGCGACAAGAAAGACCGACAGCGTGTGCAGGGTCATGGGCACGGGCCAGAACGGGATCTGGACCTTGGCCCCTAGCGTGATCAGCGCGGCACCGGCCAGCGCGAGGCCAAGCCCCTGCGCGAAGGACGGGTTACGGGGTAGGGATGTAATCGCAAGTGCCATCTGGTTTCCTCCGAGTGATAGCTTTCAAGGTCTACCCCAGTAGGACGAAGGACGCGCCTTCTGACAATTCAGATTATAGATAATTATCTGAAAAACTCGGAAGTGCCTGAACCGATTTGATTTTTTAGGGTGCGACTGCGCTTGCCGATCCACCCCACATGGCGCGAGAGCGTGGTGGAGGCCAGATCCACCTGACCTTTGCGCAGCGCGTCGAGGATCAGACGGTGGTCGTGATCGGTGCGGGCTTCCCAATTTGTCCGCCACGCCCGCAGAATGAACCGCGCGCTTGCCGCTTGCAGGTCGTCGATCGACCGCATCAGCCGCGGCATCTGGCAGGGTTCAAGAATTAATCTGTGAAAACAGCGGTTTGATTCTTCCCATTCATGTACATTCTGGGCGCTGTCGCCTTGCAGGTTGGCCTTATGCGCCTTGGCGAGGATATCGGGCGTCAGGTTTGGGGCGGCGTGCCGCAGGGCGAGCGCTTCGAGGCTGGCGCGCATTTCGGCGACTTCCCGAAGCTCTGCCATATCGAATAAAGTGACGCGAAATCCGCGTCTTGGCAGGCTTTCTGCAAGTGATTGTGTCTCTAGCAGGCGAAAGGCTTCGCGCACGGGCACATGGCTTGCGCCGAATTCCTGCGCGATGTGGTCTTGCCGCAACCGCGCGCCCGGGGCCAACTGCCCCGAGATGATGCGGTCGGCCAATATGCGCGCAATCCGGGCGGAGTGGGTCTCTGATCTAGGTTGGGTCATGGATTATAGATAGTTTTGACCGCCCCGCTTGTCGAGCGGGTAAACTCAGATCGCCCGCAGCAGCAATCCGCCCGCCAACAGGGCCACACCAAGCCCCGCGGCAAGCTCGATCAGGGCGGCGATCTGGGCTGCACGGGGGGTACTGGCCCACCCGGCAAGCACGCCGCCGCGCAACGCGCCGGCCCCCAGACCCACGGCGATGGTAATGGTCGCGGTGCCAAAGGCCATCGCGAAAGCACCAGCAATCCCGAGGCCTGCGATCCCCATCTGAAGCGTGATGATCAGCACGAACAACGCCCCCGTACAGGGCCGCACCGCGATAGATCCGATCAGCAGCAGCGTCTCGCGCAGGGTGGTTGCCTGTCGAACCTGTTCAGCGGTGGGGCCATGCGCATGGCCACAGGTGGCGCAGATACCTTCATGGTCGTGATGATGGTGATGATCATGCGGCGCGGGAAGCGTCGCGCGGAAATGGCGCAGGCCCCGCCAGAACAGCCACAGCCCGACACAGGCAATCGCGCCATAGCTGACGGGGGCCATAATCGCCTCTGTCAGCGAGATCATACGCTCGCGCCCCAAGTGCAACAGGCTCACGCCGGTATAGACCAGAGCCACCGCCGTCACGGCCTGACCCAGCGACGACAGCAGCGCAATCACCGACAGGCGCAGCATCGGCACAGCCTTGGCCGCGCCATAGCCGCCAATCAACAGCTTGCCGTGACCGGGGCCTGCGGCATGCACGACACCATAGGCGAAACAGGCGGAAAGCAGGGCGGTTACCGCCTCTGGCTGGCCCGCACGCACAGCACGCAGCGAGAGGGCGATGCTGTTTTGAAACGCGCGTTGATGCGCCGCAGCCCATTGCGCCAGCCGATCAAAGCCGCCGGTCCACCACAGCGCGGCAAGGGCGATGACCACGCCCAAGGCGATCACGGTCAGGGCGCGGCGCATGTCACATTCACCGTGGGGGCCATTTGCGCGCCGATATCCGGCAGACCCGCTTCGGAAGGATCGGTCTGGGCATCCAGCTGGGCAAGCTGTTGTTGCAGCGCCTCCATCGTGGCGGTGACGTCGGGCATGGCGACGCGCGCGCGACAGGTCGGCGCGCGCGTGGTGTCTATTGCGGTCGTGATATCATAGGCGGTGTAATAGGTCGCATCATAGGGTTTGATCGTGATCGCTGTCCCCGCGGGGATTGCGGTTTCCAGCGCGCGGGTGTGCATCGTGGTGATCTGTCCGTTGTCAAGCTGCGTCGCAATCTCGGTCGGGCCGGACAGCGCGATGGTGTTCGCCTCGGTGCTGAGGACCAGATCGCCGTTGAACCCGTCGACCCACTGCATGTCAAAGCCGTTCAGCGTCGCAAGCTCGGTTTCCGTGAGCGCCCCGTCGCCGTCGGCATCAAGGCCCATATCCTCGGTCACCAGCAAAGAATAAAGCGCGTCATATTGCCAGGTCACCCGTACATGGGTCAGTTGCCCTTGATCGTCGGCGACAAGCGAGAGCTGCGTGTCGATAAACACATGGGGGTGCGCGGCCAGCGGCGCGGCCCAGAGGGTGAGAACAAAGGGGGCAAGCTGTCTGATCATAGGGGTGTGATACAAGTCTTGGTCAGGGGGCGCAATTGCACGGGCGGCGGATCGGCGCGCTTCCACTCGGCGCGGTTTACGCACCCATGCGACGGCTCAGGTAGCGTTCAAGCTGGGCCATCGCGTCATAGATAAGCACCGCAAAAAGGCCCACGATCAGCCCGCCCTGCAGCACATAGGCGGTGTTGTTGGTCAGAAGCCCGGCGATGATGACTTCGCCCAGGGTGCGTGCGGCAACGGTGGAGCCGATGGTGGCGGTGCCAAGGGCAATAACGACGGACAGGCGGATCCCGGTCAGGATCACGGGCAGGGCGAGGGGAAGCTCCACCCGCCACAGGCGTTGCCAGCGGTTCAGCCCCATGCCGCGTGCGGCCTCCATCGTGGCGGGGGGCAGGGTTGATAGGGCGGTGATCGCGTTCTCGAAGATCGGGAGCAGCCCATAAAGAAACAGCGCCACCAGCGTCGGCCCCGCCCCGAACCCCAAGGCAGGCACGGCAAGCGCCAGCACCGCGACGGGGGGGAAGGTCTGACCGATGTTGGTGATCGTGCGCGACAGCGGCAGGAAGGACGCGCCCACAGGACGGGTGACAAAGATCGCCAGTGCCACCGCCACCAGCGTCGCCGCAACAGAGGCAAGGGCCACCAGCCCCAAATGGCTGAGCGAGAGCGACAGCAAAGAGCTGCGCGCGTAAATGACCGGACCACCCGCCGGGGCCAGCGGCGCAAAGAGCGGCGCGAACCAATCGGGCCGTAGCACCAGAGCGAGCAACAGCGCCAGCAAACCGGCGCGTAGCAGGTTGCCCGCTGTCATGCGTGCACCTCGGCGCGGGCGCGGATCGCGTCCAGCGTCACGCGGCCGATGATCTTGCCCTTATCGGTGATCGGCACGGCGCTGCGTCCTGTCCACAGGCAGGCCGACAGCGCGTCGCGCAGATTTGCCTCGCGGGGCAGGGGCGCGCCGTTGGCAGGACCGTCCTCCATCACGTCAGCCAGCGGGGTGAGGGAAAGCAGCCGCAGCGGGCGTTCGACATCGCCCACCATATCGGCCACAAAATCGGTCGCGGGGTGGGTGATGATCTCTGCCGGGGTGGCATGCTGCACCAGCTTGCCACCATCCATCACCGCCACGCGGTCGCCCAGACGAATGGCTTCCTCCATATCATGGGTCACGAGGATGATGGTGGAGCCGAGCGTCTGCTGGATGCGGCGCAGATCCTCTTGCGCGCGGGTGCGGATGATCGGGTCGAGCGCGCCAAAGGGTTCATCCATGAGGATCAGATCAGGGCGCGAGGCCAGAGCCCGTGCCACGCCGACCCGTTGTTGTTGCCCGCCCGACAGTTCAGTGGGGTAGCGGTGGCGGAATTCTTGTGGTGCCATCGAGAAGAGATCAAGCAGTTCGTCCACGCGGGCGTCGATCTTGTCACGGGTCCAGCCCAGCAGTTGCGGCACCGCGCCGATATTGCGCGCGACCGTGTGATGCGGGAACAGCCCGTGCCCCTGAATGGCATATCCGATCCGCCGCCGGAGGATATGCGGTTTGACGTCGAGCGTTGATTGTCCGTTGATCCGCACCTCTCCCGAAGTGGGCTCTTCCAGCCGGTTGATCAGCCGCAAAAGCGTTGTCTTGCCCGAACCGGATGTGCCCACAATAACGGTGATCGTGCCGGTATCAATGGTCATCGACACGCCATCGACGGCGCGGGCGCTGTCGTAGACTTTGGTGATATTGTCGATCTCTATCATGGGGTCTCCTTGGGGAGGCGGCGGGTCAGGTCGACCAGAATATCCATCACGATAGCCGCCGTCAGGGCCAGCGCGACCGTGGGCAGCGCGCCCAACAGGATCAGGTCTGTCGCGGTCTGGTTCAGCCCTTGGAACACGAATGTGCCAAAGCCGCCGCCGCCGATCAGCCCCGCGATGACCGCCAGCCCGATGTTTTGGACCAGCACGATACGCAGGCCGGTGAGGATCACGGGCAGGCCGATGGGCAGTTCCACGCGCCACAGGCGTTGCGCCGCTGTCATGCCGATCCCGCGCGCGGCGTTCAGGGCTTGCGGCGGCGTGGCGGCCAGACCGGCCACGGTGTTTCCCACGACGGGCAGCAGCGAATAGAGCACCAGTGCGACAAAGGCCGGTGCGAATCCGATGCCCGCGATGCCCATGCTGCGCGCACCGGGCACGGTGGCACTGACCCAGCCCAGCAGGGGGATCATCAGCCCGAACATGGCGAGCGAGGGGATGGTTTGCAGAAAGCTCAGCACCGGCAGGATCGCGCTGCGCAGCGCGGGCTTGCGGTGGCTCAGAACGCCGATGGGAAAGCCGATCAGCCCCGCCATGCCAAGCGACCCGAAGGCCAGCCACAGGTGACGCGTCGCCTCGGACGCGAAGGCGTCACGGCGTGCCGCAAATTCCTGCATCACTGACAGCGGTGCCAGCGCACCAGAGCCGAGCACGACGGACAGGGCCCCCAACACCGCTGTCAGCAATAGTGCGCGCTGAAAGGGCCCCGGTTTCATCGCGGTGATCGCATCGGCCATGAGCAGGGCAAAGATCACCAGCAAGCACCAGAACCCCGCCGCCGGAGAGACCCTTGCGTAATCGCCCGCGCCCTCCAGCAGCGCTGGCGCGCCCTGGACGAGCAGCCACAGCAATCCCGCCAGCCCCACAAGCGGCCCCGCCAGACGCAGCCCCACGTGTCTTGCAGGCAGGCCTAATGCGAGTCCCGCCAAGATCGCTGCCAATCCGGGGATCATCTGCGATACGGGGACCACCGCCCAGATCGGCACCGCGTCCCCCGCCACGATGCGGTTTGCGGCCAGCGTCATAAAGGGGGCCAGCATCGCTGCGGCCCCCAGAACGGCAAATAGAACCCCCGGCGCGGATAGCCGCGCCCGAGGGGTCTGCAAGGACATCGTGCCCCGGATCAGTCCAGCACCCCGGCTTGGGTGAGGTAATCACGGGCCACGGCCTCTGCCGGTTCACCGCCCACCTGAATCCGCCCGTTGAGCTTTTGCAGCGTCGCCATATCCAACCCCTCGAAAATGGGGTTCAGCACCTCGGGGATCGACGGGTATTCGGCCAGCACCTCGGCGCGGATGATGGGGGCGGGCTCGTAGACGGGCTGCACGCCTTTGTCATCCTCCATCACCACCAGACCTGTGGCCCCGACACCGCCGTCGGTGCCATAGACCATCGCGGCGTTCACACCCGATGTGCCCCGTGCGGCGGCCTGGATCGTGGCCGCTGTATCGCCGCCGGACAGGATCACCGTCTGGTCCGCGTTCAGTTCAAACCCGTAGGTGTCCTGCATCGCGGGCAGCACCGCGGGGGAGGACACAAACTCGGTCGAGGCCGCGAGCTTGACCGTGCCGCCCTGCGCGACCCATGCGCCGAAATCGGACATGGTGGTCAGTTTGTTGTCTTGCGCCACGGGGCCGGTCACCGCGATGGCCCATGTGTTATTGGCAGGGGCAGAGGTCAGCCATGTGACATCGTTTTGCGCGGCGTCGAGCTCGGCCGCGCGGGCGTGTGCGGCTTCGGCGTCTTTCCACACGTCGCTGTCTGCTTCGTTAAAGAAGAAGGCCGCGTTGCCGGTGTATTCGGGGTATATGTCGATCTGGCCGGACAGCAGCGCCTCGCGGACAACCTGCGTGCCGCCCAGTTGCAGGCGGCGTTCGACAGGCAGGCCCGCGTCCTCTAGTGCAAGGGCGATGACATTGCCCAATAGCCCGCCTTCGGTGTCGATCTTGGACGAGACAGTGATGTCGGCGGCCGCGGCCGAGGCCAATGCTACGGTAAGGGTCGCGGCGGATACGGTGATACGAAGGGAATTTTTCATGAGATGCAGGCTCCTTGGCGTAAAAAGTGACTGGTTTGCACAACTTGAGGATCAAGGTAGCGGGCAAAGCCGGGAAGCCAAGGGAAATTACTGTGAAAGCGGCAAGCGGCGGGGCGCGCATCGGTCCGCCCGCGCATTTTCGCATTTGTGCGTTGAAGCCGTGCCGCTTAATGACGTCGGCAAAACTCATAAATAGGTCGAAGCAGATATGAAATCCCCCAACCTCGCGCTGGCAGTCGTGCTGTCGGTCCCCTTTGCTCTTCCCGCGTCGCTGTTCGCACAAAGCGCCAAAAGCGAGCAGATTGTCGAGATCGCAGGTGCCAGCTTTGCGCCGGTAATCGAGCAGTATGGCATCCCCGGATTGGTCGTGGGCATCACCTGGCAGGGGCAGCACAGCTTCTATGCAACGGGTGTGGCGGCGCGCAAAGGCAATGTCGCGGCGACGCCGGATACGATCTTTGAGCTCGGGTCGATCAGCAAGATTTTCACCGCGACGTTGGCCGCATTGGCTGAAGACCGCGGTATGCTTGATCTGGATGCGCCTGTGTCGGACAGCATACCCCAGCTTGAGGGGGCCGCTTTCGGCGCAATAAGGCTGGTTGATCTATCCACCCATGTCACCGGTGGCTTGCCGCTTCAGGTTCCCGGCGAGGTGGGCAATGTGCCCGAGCTGATCCGCTGGCTAGAGAGCTGGCAACCGCCGCAACCGGGGACACGCAGCTATTCCAATGTCAGCATCGGCTTGCTGGGGCATATTACGGCGCAGACCATGGGGATGTCCTTTGCCCAAGCGGCTGAGGATGTGCTGTTTCCCGCGATGGGGCTTGGCAGCACCTATGTCGACGTGCCGGATGACGCGATGGATCGCTATGCCTTTGGCTATGACCGCAAGACGGATGCGCCCATTCGCGTTAACCCCGGCGTGTTGGCAGATGAAGCCTATGGGGTGAAATCGACCGCCCGCGATATGCTGCGCCTGCTGGATTTGGAGCTGGGTCGCGGCGGCGCAGATCCCGCGCTGACCGCAGCGCTTGAACGCACACGGCAGGGGCAGGCAGAGACGGCCTATTACACCCAAGACATGATATGGGAGCAGTACCCTTGGCCTGTCGATGTCGCCAGGATGGAGGCGGGCAACGGCTATGACTTTATCCTGTCGCCCCAGCCCGCGACCCGCCTGACCCCACCGTTGCCGCCGCAGCGTGACGTGATCCTGAACAAGACCGGCGCGACCAACGGGTTCGGCGGCTATGTCGCGCTGCTACCGGGGCAAGACCTTGGGATCGTTGTGCTTGCCAACCGCAACTACCCGAACGAGGCGCGGGTTCGTGCGACCTATGCGCTGATCACCGATTTGCTGGCGACGCAGGACTAGCGGGCTTGGCCGGCGCGTTCAGAAGGGGGCGGGTTACGCTGTGCCCAGAAGATCTCGGGCGATGCGGTCAAAGATCCCGCTGCCGATGGGGATAAGGTCATCGGGGAAGTCATAGTCGGGGTTGTGCAAGGCCGCGTGATCCTCCCCCGGTCCGAGACACAGCATCGCGGCTTTGGCCCCCCAGCCGAATACGCCGAAATCCTCGGAGGCGCGCATGGGTACGTTTTCCTCGCCAAAGGGCACGCCGATCGCCGCCATCGCTTTGGTTGCTACGGCATAGGCGTCTGCGTCGTTGATCGAAGCGGCGAAATGATCGTGCACCTCGAAAGAGACGCCAAGACCGTATTCAGCTGCAATCGTTGATGCGATCTCGCGCGCGGCGGCCTCAAGGTTTTCCAGCCCCGCATCGCCGGCGGTGCGCAGAGTGACAAACACCTCTGCTGCACCCGGCGCGATGCCGAAAGTCGGCTCTCCTATAGTGGCGTGGGTGACGGTGACCAGCCGGAAGTCGTCGTTGCGCGGGCCGCCGTCGCCGTGGCCCAGATCATCCAGCGCGGGGATAAGCCGTGCCACCGCGAGCGCGGGCGATACCCCGTCTTGCGGGTCGGCGGCATGGGCAGTTTTCCCGCTGAGCTTGACCTTGAGCCCCATCGACGCGCAGTTGATCAGCCCCACGCGGGTGGAGACAAAGCCGAAGGGGCTGCCCGGTTCATTGTGGATCGCAAAGGCCCAATCCGGTTTGATCGCATCGAATGCGGGATCGTTGACCACCGCTTTGGCCCCGCTGCCGTCCTCTTCCGCGGGTTGGAACATCAGCACCACGCGCCCTGTGGCAACCGGTTTGCGCGCGATCATGCGCCCCAAAGCCAGCAGCATCGTCATATGACCATCGTGGCCGCACACGTGGCTTTTGCCCGCAACCTCGGACAGCCACGCGATATCGCTGTTGCGTTCCTCAATCGGCAGGGCGTCAAGTTCGGCGCGGAACAGGACCGTCGGGCCAGCCGTGCCGCTGTCGAACACCGCCGCGACGCCGTGCCCCCCAAGACCTGTCAGGATGCGGGTGGGCGACAGGGGCTTTAGCGCGTGAACGATGGTCTTTGCGGTCTCTACCTCTTCGCCAGAGACTTCGGGATGGCGGTGCAGCGCGCGGCGAAATTCGGTCAGTTCCACAAGATCACTATTGGTCAACATAGAACGCGACACCTTCTGCTTGGGGGGTTTCTGGTATGTTACGTCAAAGCCCTAACAAACGCGACGGGGGCAGGGTAGCCGCGTTTGTGCGGGCGGTGCGGGGAAGCAGAGCGTAGGGGTCGGGGCTAGGCGGCAGCCCCGAACCTTTCGCGATACCGGATCGGAGGGACGCCCATCAGTTTGCGGAAATCGCGGCGAAAACTCTCGGCCGAGCCGAAGCCGCAGACGTCTGTTATATCGGCCAGCGGGATGGCGCTGTTTTCCAGCAGTTCAGCGGCGCGGGACACCCGTTCAAGCTTGAGCCAGTTGAGGGGGGTGTCGCCTGTCTCTTCGCGGAACCGGCGGGCCAGCGTGCGTCCGCTGGTCGCGGCAGTTTGTGCCATACGCGCCATCGGCCAGTCCTCGTCAAGTGTGGCGCGGATCATATCCTGTAGCGCTGCAAGATCCGACCCCATCCGCGCCTTGGGCTCGGGGCGGGGCACGAACTGACGCTGCCCGCCATCGCGTTGTGCGGGAAGGACAAGCCGTCGTGCAACAGACGCAGCGACCTGCGCGCCGTGATCCTGCCGAATGATATGCAGCCCCAGATCCAGCCCCGCCGCCGATCCGGCGGAGGTGAAAACCCTATCGTCTTCCACGAATAACACATCAGGGTCCACGGATATGTCAGGATAGCGCGCGGCCAGCTTATCGGTGTAGCGCCAATGGGTTGTGGCGCTTTTGCCTGTCAGCAGCCCCGCCGCGGCCAAGACAAAGACACCTGAACAGATCGACGCGATCCGCGCGCCTTGGGCATAGGCGTCTTGTAAGGCGGCGCATAGCGCGGGCGGGACAGGGGCATCGGCACCGCGCCAGCCGGGCACGATGATCAGGCTGGCTTGCCGCAGCAGATCAAGATCCTCCTGCGCCTCGATCGTGATGCCGCCTGTGGCGCGGATCGGACCGGGTTCGGCCTTAACGGTCGCATAGCGGTACCAATCCGCGAACTCGGGTCGGGGCAGGGCGAAAAGCTCTACCGCGATGCCGAATTCGAAGGTGCACAGCCCGTCATAGGCAAGCGCACAGACCAAGGGGGTGTTTCGGGGCGCAATTTGGGACATTTTGGCAGAATCCGACCGAAGCTTGTCAATATAGCCAGTATCGCGGGTTTCGCAGAAATGGCAATCTTGGATCAGCAACACATACCGGAGGTTTGACATGACCCTGCACCCTGACCTGCTGAGCGCGATAAAGACCTATTTTGACGCGATACACGAGTGTGACACCGACAAGCTGAATGCCGTGTTTCACCCGGACTCGAGCCTTTTTGACGGCGACAATGGGACGGTCTTTGTAGAGCCGATAGACAGTTTCAGCCGCGATGTCGGGGCCCGCGTCTCTCCTGCCAGCATCGGGCAACCGCGCGAGGCCGAGGTGTTGATGATCGACATGCTGTCGCCGCTAAGTGCAACGGTGAAAATCCGCATCCGCGCCCATGACAATGTCTTCGTCGATCACCTTGGTTTCGTGAAGGGCGCGCAGGGCTGGCAGATTGTATCGAAGATCTGGCATCTTGAGCGGCGCATTGACGCGTCCAATGCGGTCTGAGCGGCGGGGCAATTCGATTTTACGACAACACCAAACACTTGAAAGGGATAGGAAATGACCAAGATGAATGCCGTAGGATGGTTCGATATCTATGTGGACGACCTTGATCGGGCGGTCGGCTTCTACGAAGCCATGCTCGACACCAAGCTGGAGCCGATGCCAGACCCGAGCGGTGAGATGCAGATGATGAGCTTCCCGACCGAGATGACAGCCTATGGCGCGGGGGGCGCGCTGACCAAAGCGCCTTATGCGGGGCCAGGGGTCGGGGGCACGATTGTCTATTTCATGGTCGAGGATTGCGCCACCCAAGAGGAACGCGCGACCAGCGCGGGCGGGAGCGTCGCGCAGCCGAAAACGTCAATCGGTGAGTTTGGCTGGATCCTCGTGTGTCAGGATGCCGAGGGCAATATGGTCGGTTTCCACTCCATGCAGTAGCGGCACAAGTTTCGCTTAAGTGCGCGCTGGCGAGGGGTCACCCCCGACGCCAGTGGCGCGTCAGCCTGCGTCTTTCCACGTCTGGGGCGTCAGGTAGACGACGCTGTCATCGACGCTGACCATCACGTCACCGTCCTGAATATGCACGCCAAGCTTCATCGCGCGGTTGGCCAGCTTTGCCAGCGCCGCGGTGTCATGCTCTGCCAGATTGACGACCTCGAGCTTGTCGAAACGGGCGGTGCTGCTGCGGACCTTGTCCCACCAGACCTCTGCCGTTTTGCCGCCATAAGGATAGATCACGACCCGCGCGGATTTGTTGCAGGACTGCCGGATGATCTTTTCACTTGGCAGCCCGAGAGCCACCCAAACGTCGATCTCGTCGCTCAGGCTTTTTTGCCAGATATCGGGTTCATCATCGGTCGACAGGCCCTTTGTCATCTCAAGATGCTCATGCGCGTTCAGGGCAAAGGCCAGCAGACGGACCATCAGACGTTCATCGGTTTCCGACGGGTGTTTGGCCACGGTCAGCTTGTGGGTCTCGTAGTAGTGGCGATCCATGTCCGAGACCGAAAGCTCGACTTTGTAGATCAGAGAATTTTGCGCCATGACGTTGCCGGACCCTTGATGACCGGACTGTCCTATACAGTCTGGTGATGGGGGGCAGTACCTGCCGGTGACTGGATAAACAAGGCGAGACTGCGCTGTGGAAAATCATGCGTGTGTGAGTGGTGACGAAATATTCTTTCGCCAAGTGCACTTTCCGTGTAAGATCGACAAACGCGTATCTCGCATGGACCTCTGACAATCCCGTGATCATCTTGGTCCAGACCTGTCAAAGGGTGCCATGAAACCTATGTTGACCAGTTCGAAACCACGCTGTTATACGCGCCCTCCGCCCTAGGCAAAAATTACCCAAGGACAACGACTTAATGATTGAATTCGAATTGAACGGACGGCAGGTCTCTGTCGACGCAGAGCCGGATACGCCCCTGTTGTGGGCGATCCGTGACGAGATCGGACTGACCGGCACCAAGTTCGGCTGTGGCATCGGCGCCTGTGGCGCATGTACCGTGCATATCGACGGGACGGCCACACGGTCCTGCATCACCTATCTTTCGGATGTCGAAGGTATGAAGGTCACCACCATCGAAGGGCTGGACGAAAACGGCAACCACCCTGTGCAAGAAGCGTGGCGGAACCTGCGCGTGCCGCAGTGTGGATATTGCCAGTCGGGTCAGATCATGCAGGCAGCGTCGCTGCTGAAAGACACGCCCAACCCCAGCGATGACGACATCGACGCGGTGATGACCGGCAACCTGTGCCGCTGCATGACCTATACCCGAATCCGTCAAGCCGTGCGCGACGCCGCCACCGCTATGGGAGGCTCCGACAATGGCTAATTTGATTTCCCGCCTCACAGGCGCAGAGACGCAACCCCAGATGACCCGCCGTGGATTCCTTGTCTCCATGACGGCCGTTGGCGTTGCATTCGGCTTCCCGCAGGCGTCGAACGCGGCGATGAACCCTGCGGTGCCGGATGGCACGCCGGTCACGCCCAATGGCGACACGTTCGAGCCGTCGATGTGGTACTGGATCGACGCCGAGGGTCAGGTCAACGTCAACATCATCCGCGCCGAGATGGGCCAACACGTCGGCACCGCCATCGCGCGTATTCTGGCGGACGAGCTGGAAGTCGCATGGGAAAACGTACACATCACCCATGTCGATACGGCCGAGAAATGGGGCCTGATGGTCACCGGCGGCAGCTGGTCGATCTGGCAAAGCTGGCCTGTCTACCGTCAAGCGGGGGCCGCTGGCCGGACCGCCTTGATCGAAGCCGCAGCGGCAAAGTGGGGCGTTGATGCCTCGGGTCTGACCGCACGCGATGGTGCGGTGACCGATGGCACACAAAGCATCAGCTATGGCGATCTGGTGGCCGAGGGGCTTGACCGCAGCTTCACCGAAGAAGAGCTGGCAGCGCTGCCGCTGAAACCCCACGCTGACCTGCGCCTTGTGGGCCAGGACGTGCATCCGCTTGATCTGGATACGAAAACCACGGGTCAGGCGATCTATGGTCTGGATGCCAAGGTCGACGGGATGGTCTACGGCGTGCCGATGCTGCCCCCGACGCGCTATGGCTCCAAGGTGAATGCCGTGGACGATAGCGGTGCCAAGGACATCAAGGGCTACCTTGAAACCGTGGTGATCGAAGACCCGTCGGGCACTGTGCCGGGCTGGGTTGTGGTGCTGGGCAAAACGCTGCACGCGGCGCGTACGGCGACCTACGAGATCAGCGTCGACTGGACCTCCGGCGAGACGGCGAATGTCTCGGAAGAGGATATCCAGGCGCGTTCGCGCGAGCTGATCCAGGGCGAGGAAGGGTCGATCCTGCACACAGAGCAGCCCGACACGACCGCTGCCTTTGATGCCGCCGCCGATATGCTCGAAGCCGAATACACCACGCAATCCGTACTGCACTTCCAGATGGAGCCGGTGAACGCCACGGTTTTCCAGAACGCCGATGGTGTTTGGGAAACTCACGCGGGCAACCAGTGGCAATCGCTGATCCTGCCCACGCTGGCCGCCGCTTTGGAAGTGCCCGCCGATAAGATCGTGATGCGCAGCTATATGCTGGGTGGGGGCTTTGGCCGTCGCCTGAACGGTGACTATATCGTGCCCGCAGCGCTCGCCTCGAAAGCGGTTGGCAAGCCGGTCAAGCTGGTGTTCTCGCGCGAGGAAGACGCGCAGTTCGACAGCATCCGGTCGCCGTCCGTGCAAAAACTGCGCATGGCGTTCGACGATGCCAAATCGGTCACGGGTATGGAACACCACGCCGCAGCCGGTTGGCCGACGCAGGTGATGGCACCGGGGTTCATGCCCAAAGGTGTCAACGAAGAACCCTATGACCCCTTTGCCATCGACGGTGCCGATCATTGGTACACAGTGGGTGCGCATCAGGTGCGGGCGATCTCTAACGATCTGGCGAATGCGACCTTCCGTCCCGGCTGGCTGCGGTCTGTCGGACCGGGCTGGACCAACTTCGCGGTAGAAAGCTTCATGGATGAAGCGGCGCATAAAGTCGGTGCCGATCCGCTGCAGTTCCGTCTGGATCACCTGAAGGCCGAAGGCATCAACGCGGGCTCTGCGCCCAATGCGGTTGGTGGGGCATCGCGTCAGGCCGCTGTTTTGCAGCGCGTGGCAGAGATGTCGGGCTATGGCAGTGCAGAGCTGCCCGAGGGCACCGCAATCGGTATTGCCACCACCTATGGCCAGTCGCGCAGCATGCCGACCTGGACAGCGGCGGCGGTCAAGCTGGCGATTGATCCTGAAACGGGCGCGGTCGATGTCCAGAAGATGTGGCTGGCGTTTGACTGTGGCACCGTGGTGGACCCCGACGGCGCGCGCGCACAATGCGAAGGTGCGGCCCTTTGGGGGCTGTCTTTGGCGCTGCATGAAGGCACCCGGATCGAGAATGGCAACGTCATCGACCTGAACCTCGGGGCCTATACGCCACTGCGTCTGGCCGATGTGCCCGAGCTTGAAATCGACTTTGTCGAAAGCACCGAAGTACCGGTTGGCCTGGGCGAGCCCGGCACCACCGTGATCGCACCCGCGATCGCCAACGCGATCTTCAACGCGACGGGCGCGCGCGTGCGTCATCTGCCGATCACCGGCGATGCTGTGCTTGCCGCGATGAAGTCCTAAAAACTGATCGGGCGGGCGCAGTCATCGCGCCCGCCCGTTCCGACAAACCAAGTGCCCGCGGCTGATTCAAATCCGTCGGGTACCGTTGCCCATATTTCCCGAAATTTGTTCGTTTTCCCACCGCGCCGCGCCCCTGCGCATCGCGCCGTTCTGCGCAGCGTTTCGCGTGAGGGAGGCACCCCATCAGCTAAAACGCAAAGGATGTGCCACGCAGGCCCCCAGAACGCGAAAAGCGCCCCCGAAGGAGCGCTTTTTCGTTTACCGCCAACCACCTAAGGGGAAGTTGGCTCCGACGGTAGGGATCGAACCTACGACCAATTGATTAACAGTCAACTGCTCTACCGCTGAGCTACGTCGGAACGGTCTGCACCGTATAGCTATGGTAATTTCCGGCGTCCAGAGGGTTTTGCCACTTTTTTCCAGATTTTTTCAAAAGATTTTCAGACCCGGCGAAAGGTGGCTGTCGCAGAGAGGGATTCAACCGGGCCGACGCGGTTTTTGCCTGTAAGGTCAATCAGATGCGCAAGGACGTTGCGGGTCGCGGCACCCAGTAGCGCAGGCGGGGTTTCGGTGTAGATCGCGGCAGCGAGTTGCGCGGCGGTGGCAGGGGCTTGGCCGAGGGCACGCAGGATATCAGCCTCGCGCGAGAGACGGTGCGACACCAGCCAATCGAGCCTTGCCGCAGGGTCGGTCACCGGCGCGCCATGACCCGGATAGAACACCCGCCAGTCGTTTTTTTGCAGCTCGGCACAAGATGCCATGAAATCGGTCAGATCCCCATCCGGCGGCGACACCAGCGAGCTGGCCCAGCCCATGACGTGATCTGCGGTGAAACAGGCGTCATTCCAGCCAAGGCTGATGTGGTTACCAATATGGCCGGGGGTGTGAATCACGCTCAGCGTCCAGTCGTCGCCGGCGATGGTCTCTCCGTGAGTTAGGGGGCGATCGGGGATGAACTCTGCATCAATGCCTTCGCCGCCGCCAATATCGGACACGGCGGCCAGTTGTTGCATCACCGCAGAGCGGCCAGAAAACGCGTCGCCAAAGGCCAGTATCGGCGCGCCGCAGGCACGGGCAAGGTCGCGCGCGAGGGGCGAGTGGTCCAGATGCGTATGGGTTACGATGATGTGGCTGATGTGCTGTTCGGGTCCGATGGCATCGCGTATCGCTTGCAGGTGTCGCGGCGACGCGGGGCCGGGGTCGATCACGGCGATGCCGCGCGTGCCCAGCAGATAGGTATTCGTGCCACGGTAGGTCATGGGCGAGGGGTTGTCGGCCACGATGCGGCGCAAGCCCGGTTCCAAGATCTCGGCAATACCGATGGCGGGGTCGAAGTCGTCAGGGGGCAGCATGGTTTGGCCTTTCGCTGGGGCAGGGGGCTGGCTAAGGTCTATCCCATGTTCTTCGTCTGGCTCAAACGATATATGCCCCGTGGCATCTATGGGCGCGCTGCCCTGATCCTGCTTTTGCCGGTGGTGATCTTGCAGCTCGTGATGACCGTGATCTTTGCACAGCGGAACTATGAGGGGGTCACCAACCAGATGACCGATACCGTCTTGCGCGAGGTCGAACTGGTCATGCAGGTGGTCGATGATGCCCCCTCCGCCGCTGCCGTGCCGGCCACGGTGCAAGATCGGCTGGCCGCGCTGGACATGGGGGTGACGCCTGTGTCAGCCAGCGAGGTGCCGACGCGCAACCGGATGTCGTGGTATGATTATTCCGGTCGGGTGATGGTGGCGCGGTTCGATGAGTATCTGCCATCCTTCCTGAGCCTTGATCTGACGCGGCCGTCGGGGGTGCATCTATATGTGCAGTCGCGCTTTGGCCCGCTTGATCTCCAGTTCGAGAGGCGCAGGATCTCGGCGCAGAACCCGCATCAGCTGTTTGTGTATACGTTCAGCTTCGGCTTTGTCATGACGTTGATCTCCTTCGTTTACCTGCGCAACCAGCTGCGCCCGATCAAGCGGCTTGCCCGCGCGGCCGAAGCCTTTGGCCGCGGGCGTCACGTGCCATATACCCCCACAGGCGCTGTCGAGGTGCGGGCGGCGGGGGCGGCCTTTGTCGATATGCGCGCACGGATCGAGCGGCAGATTGAACAGCGCACCTTGATGTTGTCGGGGGTCAGCCATGACCTGCGCACGCCCCTGACGCGGATGCGGCTTGGCCTGTCGATGATCGACGAGGACGATGCGGAGCCGCTGTTGCAGGACGTCGATGATATGCAAGGCATGCTGGATGCCTTCCTTGATTTCGCCAAAGGCACCGCAGAGGGGGAGGCCGAACCCCTGGACCCGCACGCCCTGATGCAGACCGCGGTCGAGGATGCGCAACGCGCTGGTCGCAACGTGACCTTGCTGCCACCCGAGGGCGACGGCACCGGCACCGTCCGCCTACGCCGCATGGCGATCCTGCGCGCGGTGGATAACCTGATTTCGAACGGGGTGCGCTATGGGGCGCGGGCCGAGGTATCTGTGCTGCTGACGGATAAAACCCTGCGGATCAGGGTGGAGGACGACGGCCCCGGCATCCCCGAGGATCGCCGCATTGAGGCCGTGCGCCCGTTCTCGCGGCTTGACCCCGCGCGCAATCAGAACAGTGGCAGCGGCGGCGTGGGCCTTGGCCTTGCCATCGCGACCGACATCGCCCGCGCGCATGGCGGCGTGCTGCGGTTGGGCAGTTCGGACACTCTGGGCGGTCTGCGCGCCGATATCGTCATCGCACGGTAACGCGCCAAAGGACCGGGGGCGTCAGCGTGCGGTGGCGTAGTCTTGCAACTGCTCAATGCGCGATCGCGTCAGGTCAATCCGGCAGCTCAGCGTCACGTTGATCGCGGCCGTTCCCCCCAACGACAAGCGTTCGGGAAACGCGCAGTGATATTTGCGGTATTCTTCAAATGCGATCTGAGAGCTTTGAAGCAAGGCGCTCGCCGAGGCATCGGCCTTTCGCGAAAACGCCTGATCAAACGCAGCCAGCGCCGCTTGGGCATCGAGATAGGCGCGCACCATGTCACGCTCCACCTGATCGCCCATTGCAAAGAGACATTGATGCACGGCGTCCGGATCTGTCTGCGGCGCGGTGCAGTCTGACAAAAGTTCTGATGCAGGGGGTAGTTTTTCAGCGGTGGCCGTTGCCGGGATCAACAGCAGCGAAAAGAATATGTATTTCAACATCTGGCGTATCCTTTCGGGCGACATGGCAAAGCTACGAAAGAGATACTGCCGCAAAGCACGGCGGAATGCTA
The DNA here is from genome assembly GCF_040790665.1 of Sulfitobacter pontiacus. Classification (NCBI taxonomy): domain Bacteria; kingdom Pseudomonadati; phylum Pseudomonadota; class Alphaproteobacteria; order Rhodobacterales; family Roseobacteraceae; genus Sulfitobacter; species Sulfitobacter pontiacus. The sequence goes on from NZ_CP160849.1 coordinate 2,596,816, forward strand.
CCGGTGGGGACAAGGGCGATGATCGACAAACGGCCCTTAGCGGCGAGACATGCCGCGATCCCCGAAAAGGGTTGAGATGATTTTAGGAAATATTGGAGCGGGTAACGAGAATCGAACTCGTAACTAAAGCTTGGGAAGCTGCCGTGATACCTTTTCACCATACCCGCGCGCCGTGAGGTGACTTAATCCGATGTGGCGGGTGCGTCAAGCGGGGTTTTTGCCTGACGCGCCCTTTGCCGATGGTTGCGGGCAGACCTTAGCGGCGGCGGCGGCGGCGGGTGCCGCCGGAGCTGTCGCCGCCGGTGTTGAAGGTCTCGGTCGGGAGGGTGACGATGCTGTTGAGGATCGGGAAGGGCTCTACCGCGTTGGGGATGGCAGAGGCGTTGACGAAATGCTCTTGGAAGCGGGGTTCGATGGCGGTCTCGATCTTGTGGATGTTGCGGACGGTCTCTTCGATCTCGGCGCGGCTGGAGGTGTTGAGCAGGGCAATGCGCGCGCCGGTGCCTGCGGCGTTCCCGGCGGATGTCACCTTGTCGAGCGGGGCGTCGGGGATCATGCCTAGGATCATCGCGTGCTTGGGGCTGATATGGGCGCCAAAGGCACCGGCCAGCACAACGCGGTCCACGTGATCGACGCCGAATTTATCCATCAGCAACCGCGCGCCGGAATAAAGCGCTGCCTTGGCCATCTGGATTTCGCGGATGTCGCGGTTGGTCACGGTGATGCGCGGGCCACCATCGGCAGTGCCATCATAGACCAGATAGGAATTGGTGCGCCCGTCGGCAAAGACATTGGCCGATCCGGTTTGTTCAGCCGTGCCGATCAGGCCGGGGGCGTCGACGATCCCGTGGATGCGCATTTCAGCGACCATTTCGATGATGCCCGAGCCGCAGATTCCGGTCACGCCGCTTGCACCGATCTGAGATAGGAAAGCGGGATCGTCGGACCACAGGTCGCTGCCAATCACCTTAAACCGGGCGATCTTGCTGACGGGGTCAATCTCTACCCGTTCGATCGCGCCGGGGGCGGCGCGCTGGCCGCTGCTGATCTGCGCCCCCTCGAAGGCGGGACCGGTGGGGGACGAACAGGCGAGCACTTTATCGCGGTTGCCCAGTAGGATTTCGGCGTTGGTGCCCACATCGACCACCAGCACCAGATCGTCGGATTTATCGGGGGCTTCCGACAGGGCGACGGCGGCGGCATCCGCGCCCACATGGCCCGCAATGCAGGGCAGCAGATAGACGCGGGCAGAAGGGTGGATGTTCAGGTCCAGGTCCATGGCGCGCAGACGCAGCGCGTTTGACGTGGCCAGCGCAAAGGGCGCTTGCCCCAGCTCGAACGGGTCGATGCCCAGAAACAGGTGGTGCATGACCGGATTGCAGACAAACACCGCATCCACGATCATGCCCTTGTCGATGCCGCCCTCGGTGCTGATTTCATCGAACAATGTGTTCATGCCGGCACGGACCGCGCGGGTCATCTCTACCGCGCCGCCTTCGTTCATCATCGAATAGCTGACGCGGCTCATCAGGTCTTCGCCAAAGCGGATCTGCGGGTTCATCACGCCGGAAGAGGCTACGACCTCTCCGGTTTGCAGGTCGCACAGATGCGCGGCGATGGTGGTGGAGCCCAGATCGACCGCCAGCCCGTAAAGCGACCCTTCGTAGAAGCCGGGCCAGAGATGCATGATGCGGGCCGGGTTCTCATCATCGCCCAAATGCACGGCCACGGTGACTTTCCATGCGCCCTTGCGCAGGGCAGGTTGCAGCGTTTGCAAGATTTGCAGATCGGCGGTGACATTTTCAAGCTGCCACTGATCGCGCAGGGCGTCGCAGAGCCTCTCCAGATCGCCCGAGGGGTCGTGCATGTCGGGTTCCTGCACCTCGACGTAAAAGAGCTTGGTCGACGGGTTGAGCACGATATCGCGCGCCTCGGCACGTTTGCGGACCACCTGTTTGTGCACCTGGCTTTCGGCGGGCACATCGATCACCACGTCGCCCATGATCTGCGCCTGACAGCCCAGACGGCGGCCATCAATCAGACCGCGCTTGTCCTTGTAGCGTTGTTCGACGCTGTTCCATTCGGACAGCGCATCCTGCGCCACAGTGACCCCATGCTTCGAGAACTGCCCATATCCGGGCGAGACCTGACATTTCGAACAGATGCCACGCCCGCCGCAGACGGAATCCAGATCAACGCCCAACTGCCGCGCCGCCGTGAGCACCGGCGTGCCCTTGGCAAAGTGACCGCGTTTGCCCGAAGGCGTGAATACCACAAGGGGATCGTTGCTCATCTATCTTTATCCTCAACACTTTGGCGCACCATAGCGAAGCAGGCGGCAGGTGAAAGCCGCGATGCGGCATAATTCCTGCCATCTGCGCCTGTCTGTGCCCCTGTACCCCCATGACAGCAGCTGCGCGGATCACGTATGCGCGTCGAGCAATGCAGTTAGCGTACAAATGGGTCTTTCCAATCAAGGCCATCCATGAAATATGAAACCGCCAAATGAACCCATGCAAGCCGAGGTGCAAAATGGAGATTCGTGAGGCTCTGACCTTTGATGATGTACTACTGGTGCCTGCGGCATCCAACGTGTTGCCGTCTACGGCTGACACGCGGACCCGCGTTACCAAATCGATCGCGCTGAACATTCCGCTGCTCAGCTCTGCGATGGATACGGTCACCGAAAGCCGCATGGCGATTGCCATGGCGCAGGCGGGGGGCATGGGGGTCATTCACCGCAACCTCACGATCGACGAACAGTCCAAGGAAGTGCGCCGCGTCAAACGGTTTGAATCCGGTATCGTCTACAACCCGATCACCCTGCGCCCTGACCAGACGCTGGCCGACGCCAAAGCGCTACAGGAACGCTACCGTGTCACGGGCTTCCCCGTTGTTGATGAAGCAGGCCGCGTTGTGGGCATAGTGACAAACCGCGATATGCGCTTTGCCTCTGATGATGCCACGCCGGTGCGCCTGATGATGTCCTCCGACAATCTGGCGCTGCTGCAAGAGCCCGCCGACCGCGACGAGGCGATCAGCCTGATGAAGGCGCGCCGGATCGAGAAGCTGTTGGTCACTGACGCCAAGGGCAAGCTGACGGGTCTGCTGACGTTGAAAGACACCGAACAGGCCGTGCTGAACCCCACCGCTTGCAAAGACAACCTTGGCCGTCTGCGCGTTGCTGCGGCAACGACCGTTGGCGACGCGGGCTATGAGCGTTCGCAAGCATTGGTCGAGGCGGGCGTTGATATGATCGTAATCGATACTGCGCATGGCCATTCCGCCGGCGTGGCAGAGGCGGTGCGCCGTGCCCGCGACCTGTCGAGCGACGTGCAGATTGTGGCCGGCAACGTCGCCACAGGGGACGCGACCCGTGCGTTGATCGATGCGGGCGCGGATGCCGTTAAGGTTGGCATCGGGCCCGGGTCGATCTGCACCACCCGCATGGTGGCTGGCGTCGGCGTGCCGCAGCTGACGGCGATCATGGATTGCGCCAAAGCCGCGGGCGATGTGCCTATCATCGCTGACGGCGGGATCAAGTTCTCGGGCGATTTCGCCAAGGCGATTGCGGCAGGCGCGTCCTGCGCGATGGTCGGCAGCATGATTGCGGGCACCGATGAATCCCCCGGCGAGGTGATCCTGTACCAGGGCCGTAGCTTCAAAAGCTACCGTGGCATGGGCAGCCTTGGCGCCATGGCGCGCGGCTCTGCCGACCGGTATTTCCAGAAAGACGCCGCATCGGACAAGCTGGTGCCAGAGGGGATCGAAGGTCAGGTGCCGTACAAAGGCTCTGCCAATGCCGTTGTGCACCAGTTGGTCGGCGGTCTGCGTGCGGCCATGGGCTATACCGGCTGTGCCACGGTCGAAGAGATGCGCAAGAACTGCACTTTCGTCAAGATCACCAACGCGGGTCTGTCTGAAAGCCATGTGCATGATGTCCAGATCACCCGCGAGAGCCCGAACTACCGCATCGGATAAGTTCCTTAAATCAAAGGCGTAATCTACGTGACCCAAGCATGACCCCCGGCGCGCGCATCTCTGCCGCCATCGAGATTTTGAACACAATGGCGGACGGTGTCCCGGCGGAGCAAGCCTTGACCCGTTGGGCCCGTGGCAGCCGCTATGCAGGGTCCAAGGACCGTGCTGCGGTGCGCGATCATGTGTTCGATGTCTTGCGGCAGCGGCGGCTGGCCGCGCACCTTGGGGGGAGTGACACGGGGCGGGCGCTGATGATTGGCGTCTTGCGGGCGCAGGGCATCGACCTTGCGCCGCTGTTCAACGGGCAAGGTCACGCGCCACTGCCGTTGTCGGACGCAGAGGCCACGGCCCCCGACGCGTCAAGTGATATGGCGACCCTGTGGAACCTGCCGGACTGGATCATACCGCTGTTTCAGGCGTCACTTGGGGCAGACGCAGAAGCTGTCGCGCAGGCTCTGCAATCGCGGGCACCGATCTCGGTCCGGGTGAATACGGCACAGGCAACGGTCGCGGATGTGGCAGAAGCACTGGCCGAAGCGGGCATCGAAACACGGACGAATGACCTTTGCGCGACCGCCCTGACGGTGACAGAGGGGGAGCGGAAACTTCGCAACTCTGACAGCTACTTACACGGTGATGTTGAGCTTCAGGATGCGGCCAGCCAAGCGGTTGTGGCGGCGCTTCCCGAAGCTGAGCGGATGCTTGATTATTGCGCAGGTGGCGGCGGCAAGGCGCTGGCAATGGCCGCGCGGCGCGATGCTACGGTCTTTGCCCACGACATCGATCCGCGCCGGATGGTGGACCTGCCCGGGCGCGCAGACCGCGCTGGTGCAACCGTCAGACAGGTGACAACCGATGAACTGGACGGGGCAGGCCCCTTTGACGTCGTTCTATGCGATGCTCCCTGTTCGGGGAGCGGGTCGTGGCGCCGGTCGCCCGAAGGCAAGTGGACGTTTACAGCCGGTCGTCTGGAAGAATTGACACAAATTCAGGATAAAATCCTGGATCACGCTGCCACGCTGACCGCCAAAAACGGGACGCTGGCCTATGCGACATGCTCGGTTCTGCAATCTGAAAACGAAGATCGGGCCGCGGCGTTTTTGTCGCGGAACCCGGACTGGACGCAGGTATTTACCAAGCGTTTCCATGTAGATGCGCAGGGTGACGGTTTTTTCACGGCACATTTTAAGCGTCGTTGAAGGATCTTTGAAACAACTTGAAGATGTTATTTCCTTTGACCTGATACGAAATTAACAGCACATTAACCCTCCTAAGTTTAAATGAACTCGGTTTCATGATTTAGGGGGAAAGTGTTGGCTCAAGAAAGTGCGGCTCGTCAGATCGTCTTTGGTAAGCGTTGGCTGGTGCTATCAGCCTTTGTTATCTTCGCCGCCATCCTTGGTTCAATCGCTCCGGCGCGTTCTCTGGCCATCGTTCTACAGGCTGCCAGCGCCACTGTCGGCCTTGCTGTCTTGGTTAACTTTGTGGTCGCGCTGCGCCGCCAGCGGGTGCAACGCGCGCAGCGTGCGGCGGCAAAAACCACGATGGCTGATGATCCGAACCCCTGTGTACTTACCACCAAGGAAGGCGATATCGTTGCGCAGAACAACGTCGCGTTAACCACCTTTCTGCGTCCGGCACAGCCCACCATCGCCGACCTGCTCGCGCCGCTTTTCGCGGACCCAGAGGCGCTGTCGTCTCGGCTCGCGGCCAAGGCGACGGAAGGGGGCGCTGCGAAAGAAGACATCAACACCCGTGACGGCACCATGCGCCTGTCCGCGCACCGCGTGGGGGAGGATCTATTTTGGCGGCTCGAAACCTTGTGGGACGCGTCCGAAAACGGCGCTGGCACCAGCGATCACGGGTTGCCAATGGTCATGGCCAGCAACTCGAACGTCATTTTGTTCATGAACGCCGCGGCCCGTAGTCTAGTTGGCAGACGCGTGACGGCGCTAAACCAGATCATCGGCGATATCCCCATCGCATCGGGGGAAATGGTCACCGTGCAGACTGCCAAAGGCCCCATATGCATGACCGTCGCCGAGATCGGAGCCTCGGCCAACCGCCGCGCATTGTATTTTCTGCCCCATGCAAACGACCGATTTCAGGACGCAGGGTGGTCCGCGCTTCAAAACCTGCCGATCCCGCTCATCAAAGTCGCCCCGAGCGGCGAGGTTTTGTCCTTCAACGCTCCGGCAGAGCAGTTGGTGGGCGCGGAATTGACGGAAGGCGTGTCACTTGCCGACGTGATGGAGGGGCTGGGGCGGTCAATCTCGGACTGGTTGCAAGATACGCTGGAAGGGAGATTGCTGCAAAAGCCCGAGTTCCTCAGGCTTAAACGCAGCGATCGGGAAGTGTTTGTGCAGATAAGGTTAAGCCTGATTTCCGAAGGCGGCACGCCCACGCTGATCGCCGTGCTACATGACGCGACCGAGCTTAAATCGTTGGAAGCGCAGTTTACCCAAAGTCAAAAAATGCAGGCTATCGGGCAGCTTGCTGGGGGCGTTGCCCATGATTTTAACAATCTGCTCACCGCTATTTCCGGCCACTGTGACCTGCTCCTTCTGCGCCATGACCCGGGCGATCGTGATTACAGCGATCTGGTACAGATCGACCAGAATGCCAACCGCGCTGCGGCTTTGGTGGGGCAGTTGCTCGCCTTTTCACGCAAGCAGACGCTCCGCCCCGAGACGGTCAATATGCGCGACACGCTCGCCGACCTGACCCATTTGCTTAATCGTCTGGTTGGTGAAACGGTGACCCTGACCCTCAGCCATGACCCGATCCTGCAGCCCATCCGTGCAGATAAACGGCAGCTGGAACAGGTGTTGATGAACCTGATCGTGAACGCGCGCGATGCTATGCCCATGGGCGGGGAAATCAAGGTCACGACAGAAAATACCCAGCTGGCTGAACCGCTTACACGTGATCGGGTGACCGTGCCCGTTGGGCAATATGTAACTGTTCAGGTCACTGACGAGGGCGAAGGTATTCCGCGGGACCGGTTGCAAAAAGTGTTTGAACCCTTCTACACCACCAAACGGACCGGCGAGGGGACGGGGCTGGGGCTGTCCACCGCCTACGGTATTGTTAAACAGTCGGGGGGGTATATTTTCGTCGATAGCACGATCGGGGAAGGCACCACCTTCACCCTGTATTTCCCGTGCCATAGCAAGGGCGCCGAGGCATCAGCGCCGATGAGGTTAACCGCTTCCCCGACCGGATCGAAAAGAGAGGACGGGACCGTTCTGCTGGTCGAAGACGAAGCACCGGTGCGCGCATTTGCCAGCCGCGCGCTGCGCATGCGCGGCTATACTGTTCTAGAAGCCGACTCGGCCGAGATGGCACTAAAAACTCTTGAGGACCAAGCGCTTAATATTGATGTCTTTGTCACCGATGTTATCATGCCGGGGATGGATGGCCCTACTTGGGTACGCGAGGCGCTGAAAGCACGACCGGGGGTCCCTGTGGTCTTTGTCTCTGGCTATGCCGAGGATAGTTTCGGCGATGCCCAGATGACGATTCCCAATTCTGTTTTCCTGCCTAAACCGTTTTCGCTGACGGAGCTGACGAATACTGTGAACAGTCAGATCCAATAGGCTGGCTGGTCGCTACTCGATCGAGTCGTAAAGCGCGAATTCATCTGCGAATTTGCGTTTGAAACGTTGCTCTATCTCCGGGGAAAGATGCAGGTCCATTTGGGGGGACACATTTTCTTGTTTCAGATCAAGCGTCACGTCGAGCCTTTGTTCAAGAAAATCTTTTAACCGATCCTGATTCTCGTATCGAAAATAATGGGTTATGCCCGTTCCGTTCGGTTGCGCCGCCATAAAGTTCAGCTGGCTGCCCACGTCGGCAAATCCTGGTTTTTTCCCCTTCATATAGGCAAGAATGAATTCATCAAAACTCACATCAAAGGTGGCATTGGGCTTGCCTTGCATAAAGGGCCGCTGGCGATAACGATACCAACTGCCCAGCCAACTGATCGGCTCGCGCATGACGGCCATCAATTCAAGCTCCGTGTCGCAGACTTTCAGAAACATCGGGCGAATAAACCGGTTGTAGCGATAGACCGGCGCATGTTTCAGCATGGGCGGTTCGGAAATGACCATATCCGCCCGGGGGGCCAAAGCGGTTTCATAGGCTGTCGTTCCGGTTTTTGGAACCGACAAAAACGCAAGGCGTTCCTTAAAGAAAACAAGCACTTGAAAGAAAACCTTTCGTCAGTCGAATAGTAATTTTCGCGTATCAACCGAATGTTAATCAGTTCAATAAATAGATGAAAGGGCAAACAAATACATTGTAATGTTCTCATTTTGATCTCATATGGAACATAGAAAGAACATCAAGATGGTCGGGGCATGATGATTGCGGCTTGCAGACCACTGTGACAGTAAGAGGATAACCTATTATGGCAACGGCAGATCTTTTGACTATGGACAACAAGAAACAAGCTGAGAAGCAAAAGGCCCTGGACAGCGCGCTGGCACAGATTGAACGCCAGTTCGGCAAAGGGTCGATCATGAAGCTGGGGGCCGAGGGGGCCATTCAGGACATCAAGGCAAGCTCGACCGGTTCGTTGGGGCTGGATATCGCGCTTGGTATCGGCGGTCTGCCCATGGGGCGGATCATCGAGATTTATGGCCCGGAATCCTCGGGTAAGACCACATTGACTCTGCATTGTGTTGCGGAGCAGCAGAAAAACGGCGGCGTTTGTGCCTTTGTTGACGCGGAACACGCGCTTGACCCGCAATACGCGCGCAAACTGGGCGTTGATATCGACGAGCTGCTGATTTCCCAGCCTGACACCGGCGAACAAGCGCTTGAAATTACGGATACGTTGGTCCGCTCCGGTGCTGTGAATATGGTGGTGGTCGACTCCGTCGCGGCGCTCACACCAAAGTCCGAGTTGGAAGGCGATATGGGCGACAGCTCTGTCGGGGTGCAGGCCCGTCTGATGAGCCAGGCAATGCGGAAACTGACAGGCTCGATCTCGCGGTCGAACTGCATGGTGATTTTCATCAACCAGATCCGGATGAAAATCGGCGTTATGTTCGGGTCGCCCGAAACGACGACCGGTGGGAACGCGCTGAAATTCTATTCTTCCGTCCGTCTGGACATCCGCCGCATTGGCGCGCTCAAGGATCGTGACGAGGTGGTCGGCAACGCCACACGGGTCAAGATCGTCAAGAACAAGGTGGCCGCACCGTTCAAGCAGGTCGAATTCGACATTATGTATGGGGAAGGGATCTCCAAGATGGGCGAGCTGCTGGATCTTGGGGTGAAGGCTGGCGTGGTTGATAAATCGGGATCGTGGTTTAGCTATGGCGATGAACGGATCGGGCAGGGGCGTGAAAACGCCAAGACCTTCCTGAAAGAAAACACCGCCATGGCAAATGAGATCGAAGATAAAATCCGCGCGGCCCATGGGCTGGACTTCGACGGCTCCGACAGCGACGACGCGGATATCCTCGAAGCGTAAAGGCTTGCACCGCAAGTGGTTAGAAAAGGCGTGCCCCCAGGGCGCGCCTTTTTTCATGGGGGCTGCCTGTGGACAGTGCTCTGTCGCGAGGGTATTCGAAGGTAATTGTTTTTGCCCCTCGAAAGGCCCCGCATATGAAGACGCTCAACGATATCCGATCAACCTTCCTTGGTTATTTTGAAAAGCAGGGTCACTCGATCCAGCCGTCCAGCCCGCTGGTGCCGCGAAACGACCCCACGCTGATGTTCGCGAACTCCGGCATGGTGCAGTTCAAAAACCTGTTTACCGGCGTTGAAACCCGCGATTATTCGCGTGCGACAACAGCGCAGAAATGCGTGCGCGCCGGGGGCAAACATAATGACCTTGACAATGTGGGCTATACGGCGCGCCACCATACCTTCTTTGAAATGCTGGGGAATTTCAGCTTTGGCGACTATTTCAAGGCCGAGGCCATCGCCTTTTCATGGGAGCTGATTACCAAAGAACTGGGCATTGATCCCAACCGTCTTTACGTGACCGTTTACCATACCGACGACGAGGCTGCGGACATCTGGAAGAAAGTCGCCGGGCTGCCGGACGACCGGATTATTCGCATCGCGACAGATGACAACTTCTGGATGATGGGGCCGACCGGCCCTTGCGGCCCATGCTCCGAGATTTTTTACGACCACGGGGATCATATCTGGGGCGGCCCTCCCGGATCGCCAGAGGAAGACGGCGACCGGTTTGTCGAGATCTGGAACCTCGTTTTCATGCAGTATGAACAGTTCGAGGATGGCAGCCGCACCGCACTGCCGAACCAATCGATCGACACGGGCATGGGGATCGAGCGGGTCGCGGCGCTGCTGCAGGGCACGAACGACAACTATGCCACCGACCTGATGCGCAACCTGATCGAAGCGAGCGCCCATGCCTCCAGCACCGATCCGGATGGTCCGGGCAAGACGCACCACCGCGTGATCGCCGACCACCTGCGGTCGACCTCCTTCCTAATCGCGGACGGGGTGATGCCGTCGAACGACGGGCGGGGTTATGTGCTGCGGCGGATCATGCGCCGGGCCATGCGTCACGCGCATTTGCTGGGGTTGAAGGACCCGTTGATGCACCGCCTTGTGCCCGAACTGGTGCGTCAGATGGGCGGGGCCTACCCCGAGCTGGGGCAGGCGCAGTCACTGATTACAGAGACACTGCTGCTGGAAGAAACGCGCTTCAAACAAACGTTGGACCGCGGTCTGAAGCTGCTGGATGACGAACTCAAGGGCCTGCCCGCCGGTGCCGATCTGCCGGGCGAGGCCGCGTTCAAACTCTATGACACCTATGGCTTCCCGGTCGATCTGACCCAAGATGCCTTGCGCGAACAGGACCGCAAGGTTGACCTTGAAGGCTTCAACGCCGCGATGGATGCGCAAAAGGCCAAGGCGCGTGCCGCATGGTCCGGTTCGGGCGAAGCGGCGGATGCGACCGTTTGGTTCGATGTGGCCGAAAAATCCGGCACCACCGATTTTCTGGGCTATGATACCGAAACCGCCGAGGGGCAGATCGTTGCGCTGATCCAGGACGGTGCGCAGGTGGCCGAGGTGAAACAGGGCGACGCCGTTCAGATCGCGCTGAACCAGACACCGTTTTATGCCGAAAGCGGCGGTCAGGTCGGGGACACCGGCACGATCAAAACCGACAGTGGCGTGGTCACGGTGACCGACACGCGCAAGACCGCGGGCGTTTTCATCCATATCGGCGAGGTGACGGAGGGCACAGTCAAGACCTCTCAGGCCGCGGTCTTGGATGTGGACCACGCGCGCCGGACATCGATCCGTGCGAACCACTCTGCCACACACCTGCTGAACGAGGCGCTGCGCAATACCTTGGGGGATCACGTGATGCAGCGTGGCTCTTTGAATGCGGCGGATCGTTTGCGTTTTGATTATAGCCATAACCACCCGATGACGGCCGACCAACTGGCCGCGGTCGAGGAAGAGGTGAACAGCTACATCCGCCAGAACACCGCCGTGGAAACCCGGATCATGACCCCGGATGACGCGCGCGAGATGGGGGCGCAGGCGCTCTTTGGCGAGAAGTATGGCGACGAGGTGCGGGTTGTTTCAATGGGCCGCGAGGCCGGTTCGGGCAAGGGCGCGGACAAGCAGACCTATTCGCTGGAACTCTGCGGTGGTACCCACGTCCGCCAGACCGGCGACATCGGGGCCTTTGTGCTATTGGGCGATAGCTCCAGCAGTTCGGGCATCCGCCGGATCGAGGCGCTGACCGGCACCGAAGCCCTCAAGTGGCTGCGCACGCAGGAAACCGCGTTGACCCGCGTCGCGGCAGAGCTCAAGACCTCGACTGCGGATGTGCCCGATCGCGTCCGTGCCCTGCTGGACGAACGCCGCGCCTTGGCGAATGAGGTCGCTCAGCTGCGCCGCGAGCTGGCCATGTCGGGCGGTAGCGATGCCGGTGCCGCGGCCCCGCGCGAGTTGAACGGGATCAAGTTCATCGCGCAGGTGGTCAACGGTGTGACCGGCAAGGATCTTCCCGCGCTGATCGATGAACATAAGGCCAAGCTCGGGTCCGGTGCGGTGCTGCTGATCGCTGATGCCGACGGCAAGGCAGCGGTCGCGGCGGGTGTCACCGCCGATCTGGCCGCCACGATCTCGGCGGTTGATATCGTCAAGACAGTCGTTGCCGAACTGGGCGGCAAGGGTGGCGGTGGCCGTCCTGAAATGGCCCAAGGCGGTGCCAAAGATGTCGCAAATGCCGAGGCCGCGATTGCCGCAGCCGAAAATGTTCTGAAAGGATAAACGATGCCCGCTTTGTGGATTGCACATGTCACGGTTACTGACGAGGACGCCTACGGTAAATACGCCAAACTCGCTGGCCCCGCCATCGCGGCGCATGGGGGCAGCTTTCTGGCCCGTGGTGGCCGCTTCGTGCAGCTTGAAGGCAAGGAACGCCCGCGCAATGTTGTGGCCCGTTTCGCCTCTGTCGAGGATGCGGTCGATTGCTACAACTCCGACGCCTACCAAGAGGCGCTGAGCCACGCCAAAGACGCGTCAGAACGCGAACTGATGGTCGTAGAGATCGACGGCTAAGCCCAGCTGGCCAAGCCCGCACCCAAGCTCTTATCAGCGGCCAAGCAAGGCCGCTGACCCCATCAAACCTCCCCCCACACATCACCAGACATAAAAAAAGCAGGGCAAAACCAGCCCCGCTTTCCAAATGGTATAAAATCCTGGGGTCCGGGGCAAAGCCCCGGTCCAGCGTCGCTTTGTTTACGCCGACTTTGCCATCCGTTTCCGCTCGTGCGGGTCCAGATAGCGCTTGCGCAGACGGACTGCGTTTGGCGTGACTTCAACCAGCTCGTCGTCATCGATATAGGCGATGGCTTCTTCCAGGCTCAGGGTCATGGGCGTGGTCAGACGGACGGCCTCGTCGGTGCCCGAGGCGCGGACGTTGGTCAGCTTTTTGCCCTTTAGCGGGTTTACCTCAAGATCGTTTTCACGGCTGTGTTCGCCGATGATCATGCCGGTATAGACGTCAGCCTGTGCGCCGATCATCATCTTGCCGCGTTCTTCAAGGTTCCACAGGGCGAAGGCCACCGAGGTGCCGTTCTCCATCGAGATCAGGACGCCCGCGCGACGGCCGGGAATCGTTCCTTTGTGCGGTGCCCAGGAATGGAACACGCGGTTAATGACGCCTGTGCCGCGTGTGTCGGTCAGGAATTCACCGTGGTACCCGATCAGCCCGCGCGACGGGACATGGGCGATGATGCGGGTTTTGCCGGCGCCGGCAGGTTTCATTTCAACCAACTCGCCCTTACGGGTGCCAGTGATCTTTTCGATGACCGCGCCGGAGTATTCGTCATCCACGTCGATGGTGGCTTCTTCGATGGGCTCGTGACGCACACCGTCGATCTCCTGGAACAGAACCTGCGGGCGCGAGATCGAAAGCTCGAACCCTTCGCGGCGCATGTTCTCGATCAGAACGCCCATTTGCAATTCGCCACGACCGGCAACCTCGAAGGCGTCGCCGCCGGGGGTATCGGAGATTTTGATCGCGACGTTGGATTCGGCTTCCTTCATCAGGCGCTCGCGGATCACGCGGGACTGGACTTTCTTGCCGTCACGACCGGCCAGCGGGCTGTCGTTGATGCCGAATGTCACGGTGATGGTGGGCGGATCGATCGGCTGGGCAGGGATGGCTTCGTTCACCGATGTATCGGCCAGCGTGTCGGCCACGGTTGCCTTGGACATACCGGCGATGGAAACGATGTCACCTGCTTCGGCCACGTCGATGGCTGTCTGCTCTAGCCCGCGGAAGGCGAGGATCTTGGTGCAGCGGAAGTTTTCAATCAATTTGCCGTCGCGCGACATCGCCTTGATGCTTTGGCCGGCTTTCAGCGTGCCTGTTTCCACGCGACCGGTTAGCAGACGGCCCAGGAAGGGGTCACCGCCCAATGTGGTTGCCAGCATGGTGAAGGGCTTGTCGGCGTTTTCGATCTGCTTGGGCGCAGGCACATGCTTGAGCACAAGCTCGAACAGCGCGCTAAGGTCTTTGCGCGGGCCGTCCAGCTCTGCATCGGCCCAGCCGGAGCGGCCAGAGGCGTACATATGCGGGAATTCAAGCTGTTCGTCGGTCGCGTCAAGGCTGGCGAAAAGGTCGAAGCATTCGTCAAGCGCGCGGTCAGGCTCGGCGTCGGTCTTGTCGACCTTATTCAGCACGACGATCGGGCGCAGGCCTAGCTTCAGCGCTTTGGAGGTCACGAATTTGGTCTGGGGCATCGGGCCTTCAGCCGCGTCGACCAGCAGGACAACACCGTCGACCATCGACAGGATGCGTTCCACCTCGCCGCCAAAGTCGGCGTGGCCGGGCGTGTCGACGATGTTGATGCGTGTGTTGTTCCAGACGACCGAGGTCGGCTTGGCAAAAATCGTGATGCCGCGCTCGCGCTCCAGATCGTTGCTGTCCATCGCGCGTTCGGTTGTGGCCTGGTTTTCGCGGTAGGTGCCGGATTGTTTCAGAAGCTCGTCAACCAGCGTCGTTTTGCCGTGGTCAACGTGAGCGATGATTGCGATGTTACGCATGTCCATTGGGGTATGCCTTTGATACGGGAGGGGGCCGCGCACGCTCTCGCACCGCAGCATTTGCGCAGCGCTTACCGTGCCCGGCATCAGAAAGCTAGCCCTAAAGGCGATTAGCCGCCGGTGCCTGTGTCTTCTGTGCTGTCGCGGCGGTCGTCGATGGGCAGCGGTTCATTAAAGGTCAGCGTGCGATAGGGGAAGGGGATCTCGATGCCCGCATCATCCAGCGCGCGTTTGACGGCGGCCACGACTTTGTCACGGCTGCTGCGGATGTCGATGGGGCGCGAGCCGGTCCACCATGTGACCTCGAAGTTGATTGCGCTATCCGCGAATTCCTGCGCAAAAATCTCGACGTCGCGCACGTCGTCGCGTACCGCATCCACACCGCGCACCGCATTGGCGATCACGTCGCGCGCGGCATCCACATCCTCGCCGTAGGCCACGCCGCAGATCACCGTGGTCCGGCGCACATCGCGGGCAGTACGGATGGTGACGGGGTTCTTGAAGAACATCGCGTTCGGGGCGACCACAAGCTGCCCGTCGGTCTGGCGCACATGGGTATCGCGGATCGTAATCTCTTCGACCTGACCCTCGAACCCTTCGCATTCGATGTAATCCTCCACCGCGAAGGGCTCGCGGATCAGCAGCAAGATACCGGCAAGGAAGTTTTCGAACACATCCTTGAAAGCGAAACCGATGGCGACACCGCCCACACCCAGGGCGGTCAGCGCCTTGCCGGGGGTGATTGTGGGAAAGGCGATGGTCACCGCGATCAGCACCCCGAAGAGCCACATGCCCACCACGATCAGCATCATGATCACGTCGACAAGCGACCGCCGCATATGGGCGCGGCGCAGGGCACCGGGCACGACGGCCTGAACGATGCGGATGATGGCCCAGAGAAAACACAGGAAAACGATCGACAGGATAAGCTGCGGCAGGACGCTCCAGAACCCGATGGCGTAGCCTTCTAGCTGATTGCGCAAAGGGTCGGGGAGGGTGCCCCAAACGGAGCTTAGTGAGTCTAACATGCGGCGCTTTCGGTCGTTGCGTTACACGCTAACGCCTAAAAGCAGCGGCAGGTTCCGAGAAAGCGCGCGTCAGTGGGTGGCACTGTGGGAAAACAGGTGGATGACCAGCACGCCGCCGATGATCATCGACAGGCCCACCACGGCGGCGAGGTCGAGCTTTTGTCCGAACACGATATAGCCGATGCCCGCGATGCAGACGATGCCAAGGCCCGACCAGATTGCATAGACGATCCCCACGGGCATCACCTTGAGCGTCAGCCCCATCAGGTAAAAGGAAATCGCATAGCAGACGACGACGCCGACGGAGGGCCAAAGCCGCGTAAACTGTTGCGAGGCTTGCAAAGCGCTGGTGCCCAACGTCTCTGTCAGGATCGCGATCATCAACCAAAAGTAATGCATATCCTGACGCCCCCGTTGCTGCTTTCCGGACCAGTCCTGCGGCGGTCACGGGCCGGTGTCAAGAGCGGTGCTGGGTGCTATACGCCTGCGGATCAGGTCGCGATATAGCGGTCGCGGCGGTGGTTGAAGGTGATGATCAGGTTCAGCACCAGTGCCCCAAGCAGCGAATAGCCCACGACAGAGGCTGGAAACAGGAACAATGCGACCGAAAAGATCACGGCGTCGGTGATCAGCTGGACCCATCCGGCTTTGAACCCCGTGGTGTCCTGCACCAGCAGTGCCACCACCCCAAGGCCGCCAAGCGACCCGTTGTGCCGGAACATCGCCAGCAGCCCCAGACCCACCAGCGCGCCAAAGATCACCGCCGCGAGGGCAGGGCTGAGCGACTGGATCGCGAAACCATAGGGCAGGAATTCGGTCACGACCGACAGCATGGTTACGGAAATCAGCGACTTGATCGTGAACTCGGCCCCAAGCCGTTTATACGCAAGGAAGTAGAACGGCAGGTTGATCAGGAAGAAGACCGTGCCAAAGGAATAGCCTGTCAGATAGGCGATGATCACCGCCAAGCCCGCCGTCTGTCCGGTGATCAGACCGGCAGAGGTCAGCACGAAAATTCCGATACCGCAGAGAAAGACCCCAAGGCTGAGGCCTTGAACATCATCTAGCGAAGAATGGTGGAGGGGGTCAGCATATGTCATATCGCCCAGATAGGGCAGCTATGTTGACCTGTCTAGGGGTGCTGCAGTGCAGAATAATATTTTTCCTCATGACATCACGTCACGCGGGGGATCGTGCACAGAAAAAGGGCCACCCGGTGACGATGGCCCTTATTTTAAGCATTCGGCTTACTGCGCGCCAAGCGCCTTGTTCAGGTTTTCGTCCACCTTTTCAAGGAAGCCCATTGTGGTCAGCCAGCCTTGGTCGGGGCCGACCAGCAGCGCGAGGTCCTTGGTCATGAAACCCGATTCCACGGTATCCACCACGGTTTTCTCGAGCGTTTCGGCAAAGCGTGTCAGCTCGGCGTTGCCATCCAGCTTGCCGCGGTGCTTCAGCCCGCCGGTCCATGCGTAGATCGACGCGATGGAGTTGGTCGAGGTTTCCTCGCCCTTCTGGTGTTGACGATAGTGGCGGGTGACCGTGCCGTGGGCGGCTTCAGCCTCGACCGTCTGGCCATCGGGGGTCATCAGCACGGATGTCATCAACCCGAGCGAGCCGAACCCCTGCGCAACGGTGTCTGACTGCACGTCGCCGTCATAGTTCTTGCAGGCCCAGACATAGCCGCCGTTCCACTTCATCGCGCAGGCGACCATGTCGTCGATCAGACGGTGTTCATAGGTAATGCCCGCCGCTTTGAATTTATCTTCGAACTCGGTCTCGTAGATGTGCTGGAACAGCTCAAGGAAGCGACCGTCATACTGCTTGAGGATTGTGTTCTTGGTGCTCAGATACACTGGCCAGCCAAGGTTCAAACCGTAGTTCAGCGAGGCGCGGGCGAAGTCGATGATGGATTTATCAAGGTTGTACATCCCCATCACGACACCGGCGTCGGGGGCGTCGAAAAGCTCGCGCTCAATCTCTGTCCCGTCTTCGCCGACGAATTTCAGGGTCAGCTTGCCCTTGCCGGGAAATTTGAAATCGGTCGCTTTATACTGGTCGCCATAGGCATGACGGCCCACGACAATCGGCTTGGTCCAACCGGGCACAAGGCGGGGGACGTTCTTGCAGATGATCGGCTGACGGAAAATCACGCCGCCCAGAATGTTACGGATCGTCCCGTTAGGGGAGCGCCACATCTCTTTCAGGCCGAATTCCTCGACCCGAGCCTCGTCAGGGGTGATGGTCGCGCATTTGACGCCAACGCCGTATTCCTTGATCGCGTGGGCCGCGTCTATGGTGATCTGGTCGTTGGTCTCGTCGCGGACCTCCATCCCCAGATCGTAATACTTCAGATCCACATCGAGATAGGGAAGGATCAGCTTTTTCTTAATGAAATCCCACATGATGCGGGTCATCTCATCACCGTCGAGCTCAACGATCGGGTTTTCCACTTTGATCTTGGTCATCATCTGCGGTCCTTTGAAATGATACTGACACCCGCATAGCCTATTCAGGCGTGAATGCATAGTCGGTATGCAATGGTATACTGAAAAGAGTTGCGCGGCTTAGCCCATATCATCACGCTGCGACAGGCGTGTGACACGCGTGGTGGGGGATGATGGATAGAGGGGGCGGGCGGTTAGCCCCGTGCGGCAAACCATGCAGAGACACGGGCGCGGGCAAACTCCCAAAGCCCTGGCGCGCCGGTCTGGATTTTGCGGCCCACTTTTTCCACGAATTGCGCTTCGGTCACGTTGTATTCAACCCAGCTGCCGCCGCCCGCCGCGAGGTTCTGCATCGGGGGCTGGAACCGGTCCAGCGATTTCGCAAAGCGGGCTGTGGGGGTCTCATTGGCTTCAAACTCTTCCCAGGTCGCGCGAAGATCATCGCGCAAGTCGTTGGGAAGGATGCCAAAAATACGATCAGCGGCAAGCTGTTCCTGCGCTTCCATATCGGCAGTGTCGTAGCTGCCAAAGATCGGGTTGTCGCCTGCGTCAATCTCTACCAGATCATGCAGGATCAGCATCTTGATCACGCGGGTGATGTCGACATCGGGGCCCGCCTGATCCGCCAGCACCAGCGCATAAAGCGTCAGGTGCCAGCTATGTTCAGCCGAGTTTTCGGCCCGCGACGCATCGCAAAGCAACGTCCCGCGTGTGACCGACTTGAGCTTGTCCGCTTCGTTCAGAAAGGCGATCTGCTGCTCAAGTCTGGTGGTCATACGTCAGCTTTCCTTTGCACGGTGCGCGGCAAGCGCCTTGGCCATAAAGTCACGCCCCTGTGCGGCGGCAAGCCGCGTGCGGATCGCCGTGACAAAGGCTTCTTCCATCGTCTGCGACGACGCGCCCAGAACAGCAGCGACTTCCATAAAAAGCCGCTCCTGTCCGGTTTCGCGTTGGACCGCCAGACATTCTTCGGCCATTTGGTTGGCCAGTTCGACGACTGTCGGATCCGCCATTACCGGGTTGTCTCCGTCAGGCGGCGCTTCACGTAGTCTGTGGTAGAGGTGATCAGCGTCTCCATATGCGGCTCTTCAAAGAAGTGGCCGGCCCCCTCGATCTCTTGGTGGGTGATGGTGATGCCTTTCTGCTCGTGCAACTTGTTCACGAGGTTCACGGTATCTGCGGGTGGTGCCACACGGTCAGCGGTCCCGTTGATCACCAGACCGGAGGCTGGGCAGGGTGCCAAGAAGCTGAAGTCATACATATTCGCGGGTGGTGCGACAGAGATGAAGCCCGTGATCTCGGGGCGGCGCATCAGCAGCTGCATCCCGATCCATGCGCCAAACGAGAAACCGGCAACCCAGCAATGCTTGGAGTTGTTGTTCATCGATTGCAGGTAATCCAGCGCCGAGGCCGCATCGGAGAGTTCACCAACCCCCTGATCGTATTCACCCTGGCTCCGGCCCACGCCGCGGAAATTGAAGCGCAGAACGGTGAAACCCATATTGTAGAAGGCATAGTGCATATTATACACGACCTTATGGTTCATCGTCCCGCCGAATTGTGGATGCGGGTGGAGCAGAATGGCGATGGGTGCGTCGCGTTCTTTTTGTGGATGGTAGCGGCCTTCGAGGCGGCCTTCGGGTCCGGGAAAAATAACCTCGGGCATGAGCGTCCCTGCTTGGGGTTCTAAGTGCAGCGGAATAGTTGACGAATTCGCTAGGGCAGTTTAGAACGGTTCTAACTTGTGTGATCCCCGTTTCTGGGGGTCAGACTTTGCGTTTAGGCATTTCAGGCGTCGTCGTCAATCAAACAGGCGCTTATGGGGAAGGGAGCACTGCGATGAAGCTGTCAACCAAGGGGCGGTATGCGATGGTCGCGTTGGCCGATATAGCGCTTCAGCCTGCGGATCGTCTGGTCAATCTGGGCGATATCGCGACGCGCCAGTCCATTTCCCTGCCGTACCTAGAGCAGCTTTTCGTCAAGCTACGCCGGGCCGATCTGGTGTCGTCGGTGCGTGGTCCGGGCGGCGGCTACCGCTTGGGGCGGCCCGCGTCGGACATTCGCGTTGTCGATATTCTGGCGGCGGTCGACGAGAAGGTCGATGCGATGCATGTGGGGGCCGGTGCCTCTGGCGGGTCATCGGGCAGCCGGGCGCAGTCGCTGACCAACCGTTTGTGGGAGGGGCTGAGCGCACAGGTCTATGTCTTTCTGCACCAGACGCGGCTGTCGGATGTTGTCGCGAACGAGCTTGCCCCCTGTCCGGCGGTGCCGAACCTCTTTGCCATCGTGGACGAGGCGGATGCGGAATGAGGGACGCTGTCCCTCACACTCCCTGGGATTTAGGACCATTTGGAAGCTGATGTGAGAGTATACCTTGATCATAACGCGACCACGCCCCTGCGGGCAGAGGCGCGCGCGGCCATGCTGGCGGCGATGGATGTGGCAGGCAACCCGTCCAGCGTCCATGCCGAAGGGCGTGCGGCCAAGATGATGGTTGAAAAGGCACGCGGGCAGGTGGCTGCGTTGGTCGGCTGCGATGTGTCGGAAGTGATTTTTACCAGCGGTGCCACCGAGGCGATTGCGGGGGTGGTGCAGGACGCGGGCAATGTGACCGGCGCACCGATCGAGCATGAAGCCGTGCGCATCTGGTGCCCGGAGGCCGAACAATTGCCTGTGGGTCGCAATGGTCACGTGGATTTGAACGCGCTGCCGGACGGAGCCTTGGCGGGCAAAACACTGTTTTTGCAACGTGCCAATAGCGAGACAGGGGTGTTGCAGCCGGAAAGCCTGTTGGCCGAGCTGGCGCGTTTGGGCGCGTCGCCCTCAAGCGTGTTCCGTGACGCGGTGCAAGCGGCGGGCAAGTTGTCGGATCTGGGGCGCTGGCGTTCGGATGTGGGTCGTCATGCGTCATTGGCTGTCTCGGCGCATAAGTTGGGCGGCCCCAAGGGCATCGGTGCGCTGATCGCGGGGCCGGGATATACGCCCGGATTGATGCAGCCGATGTTGCGCGGGGGCGGGCAGGAATTGGGCCGTCGTGCGGGGACAGAAAACGTTATCGGCATCGCCGGTTTTGGGGCTGCGTGTGCTGCCGCAGCCCAGGATTTGGCGGATGGCTTATGGGAACGGGTTGCAGAACTTAGAAATGTTCTAGAGAAGGCTCTTGAGGCTGCGTCAAAGAAGACTATTTTTGTTGGGAAAGACGTGGCGCGTTTGCCGAACACCTCTTGCTTTATCACGCCCGGGTGGCGCGGTGAGACGCAGGTGATGCAGATGGACCTTGCGGGCTTTGCGATCAGCGCGGGGTCTGCGTGCTCTAGCGGTAAGGTGGCGACAAGCCGGGTGTTGACGGCGATGGGGTTTGACGACGCTGAGGCATCCTGTGCCGTGCGCGTATCGCTTGGGCCGGACACCACAGAAGAACAGGTCTTGCGTTTTGCCGACGCCTGGACCGCGAAATTGAAGAAACACGAGGCGCGGGCCGCTTGATGCGCACCGCCAGTTGAAGGATGAAAAGCATGGATAGCACTTTGGTCAAGGACGACCCGAACACCGGCGTTAAAGAGGGCGTTGATCAGGAAACCGTGGATGCCGTGCGCGAAGTCGGCGGTGCCTATAAATACGGGTGGTCCACAGATATCGAGATGGACTATGCCCCCTTGGGTCTGAACGCCGATATCGTCAAGCTGATCTCGGAGAAGAACGAAGAACCCGAGTGGATGCTGGAATGGCGTCTGGCCGCCTATGAACGCTGGCTGACCAAGAAAGAGCCGAACTGGGCGATGGTCGACTATCCGGAAATCGACTTTCAACAGCAGTATTACTATGCGCGTCCGAAATCGATGGCGGAAAAGCCCAAGAGCCTGGATGACGTCGATCCCAAGCTGCTGGAGACCTACAAGAAGCTGGGTATCCCGTTGAAAGAGCAGGCGATTCTGGCAGGCGTCGAAGGCGCAGAGAAGATTGGCGACGAGCCCCGCAAGGTGGCTGTGGATGCGGTTTTTGACTCTGTTTCGGTCGGCACCACCTTCCAGGACGAGCTGAAAAAGGCGGGCGTGATCTTCTGCTCT
Organism: Sulfitobacter pontiacus; assembly: GCF_040790665.1. Classification (NCBI taxonomy): domain Bacteria; kingdom Pseudomonadati; phylum Pseudomonadota; class Alphaproteobacteria; order Rhodobacterales; family Roseobacteraceae; genus Sulfitobacter; species Sulfitobacter pontiacus. The sequence goes on from NZ_CP160849.1 coordinate 2,618,896, forward strand.
ATCTCCGAGGCGATCCGCAAACACCCCGAGTTGGTCAAGAAATACCTTGGTTCGGTCGTGCCGGTGAATGACAACTTCTATGCGACGCTGAACTCGGCCGTCTTTTCCGATGGGTCGTTCGTGTATGTGCCACCGGGCGTGCGCTGCCCGATGGAGCTGTCGACCTATTTCCGTATCAACGCGGAAAACACCGGCCAGTTTGAACGCACGCTGATCATTGCCGACAAGGGGTCCTATGTGTCCTACCTTGAAGGCTGTACCGCGCCGCAGCGCGACGAGAGCCAGCTGCACGCCGCGGTGGTTGAAATCATCATCGAGGAAGACGCCGAGGTGAAATACTCGACCGTTCAGAACTGGTACCCCGGTGATGAAGACGGCAAGGGCGGGATCTACAACTTTGTAACCAAGCGTGCAGACTGCCGTGGCGACCGTGCCAAGGTGATGTGGACGCAGGTCGAAACCGGCTCTGCCGTGACGTGGAAATACCCCTCTTGCATTCTGCGCGGCGACGACAGCCAGGGTGAGTTCTATTCCATCGCCATCGCCAACAACATGCAGCAGGCCGACACCGGCACCAAGATGATCCACCTGGGCAAGCGCACCAAATCGCGCATCGTGTCCAAGGGGATTTCGGCGGGCAAGGCGCAGAACACCTATCGCGGCTTGGTGACCATGCACCCCAAAGCCAAGGAATCGCGCAATTATACCCAGTGCGACAGCTTGTTGATCGGCGACAAATGCGGGGCCCACACGGTGCCTTACATCGAGGTCAAGAATAACAGCAGCCGGGTGGAGCATGAGGCGACCACCTCCAAAGTAGACGACGATCAGCTGTTCTACTGCCGTTCGCGCGGCATGGACGAGGAAGAGGCGGTTGCCCTGGTCGTGAACGGCTTCTGTAAAGACGTGCTTCAGGCGCTGCCGATGGAGTTCGCGATGGAAGCACAAGCGCTGGTTGCGATCTCGCTTGAAGGGTCCGTGGGGTAATCACGATGATGCGCAAGCTGACATGGGACGTGACCATTGCCGCGCTCGTTTTCTGGGTGCTGATGGCGCTGTTTCGCGGGGGCGGGCTGACGCTCGTCGCCTTCGAGAACACGTTCTTCCAGATGCTGATCTTTGCGATGATCTACGCTGCGATCCGTGTGGCCCTGTTGGTGCTGCGCAAGGGGGATGGCGAATGATCACCGTAGGGACCAAAGGCGCAGCGCTCTGATGCAGGCATCGGCGGACACCACTCCCTTGCGCCTGCACTGGTGGAAGGCGGTCCCGAATTTCGGGGACACCATCAGCCCTGTGGTGCTCGCCCATGTCGCGGGCCGGCCTGTGGAGCATGCCGGTGTGCGCAAGGCGGAAGTCTGGGCGATCGGGTCGCTTTTGCAGGTGGTTAAGCGCAACTTTAGCGAGCCGCAGGATCACCGCCCGGTGATCTGGGGGGCGGGCCTGTTGCATCCGGTGCAGGGGACGGGGTTTGTCGATCACGTCGATATCGCCCTGGTCCGTGGGCCGATCACTGCCGCGCTGCTGGGGTTGGAACTGTCGGAGTTCGGTGATCCCGGTCTGTTGATCAACGCCGTGTGGCCGCAGGATCGCGCGCCCAATGGCAAGATCGGCATCGTGCCGCATCATTCGCTGGTGGAGGACCCTGTGTTGCAGGCTCTGATCGCCAGTGACGCGCGGTATCAGCTGATTGACCCGCGCGGGCAAGCGCAGGATGTCTGCGCGGCGATTGCCGCCTGTGATCACGTGTTTGCGTCTTCCTTGCACGGGTTGATCGTGGCCGATGCCTACGGCGTGCCCAACAGCTGGCTGGCCCCGATCGGGCAGTCGCGCTTGAAATATCTGGATTACGCGGCCTCGGTCGGCCGGCCTCTGCGGGCCCCGATCAACGTCGAGGACATCCCGACGGCGGTTCTGCCCGACCCGCTGTCACCGCTTTCCTATCAGGCGGGCATAGATGCCTGCCGCACCGCTCTTTATGACCGTTTTCCCAAAGCCTTACAGGCGGGGAGGGCGGCATGAAATCTTACACCGATGACGGCCCCGCGACGGGGTTTTCATTCACTCAATTCACTGTCATTGCAGCGCCAAAGCGCAAGAAAAGGAACCCATCATGCTGAGCATCAAAGGCCTGAAGGTCAAACTGGAAGAAGAAGACAAGCAAATCCTGAAGGGTGTCGATCTGGAAGTCGAAGCCGGTAAGGTTCACGCGATCATGGGGCCGAACGGGTCCGGTAAATCCACGCTGTCCTATGTGCTGTCCGGCAAAGACGGCTACGAGGTCACCGAAGGCTCCGCCCATCTGGGTGACATCGACTTGCTGGACCTTGAGCCGGAAGAGCGTGCCGCCGCTGGCCTGTTCCTCGCCTTTCAGTACCCCGTTGAAATCCCCGGCGTTGGCAACATGACTTTCCTGCGCACCGCTGTGAATGCGCAGCGCAAGGCCCGTGGCGAAGAAGAGATGTCTGCCGCGGAATTCCTCAAGGTTGTGCGTGCCCGCGCCAAAGAGCTGAAGATCGACGCCGACATGCTGAAGCGCCCCGTGAACATGGGCTTCTCGGGTGGTGAGAAGAAGCGTAACGAGATCTTGCAGATGGCGATGCTTGAGCCGAAAATGTGCATCCTCGACGAAACGGATTCCGGTCTGGACGTCGATGCGATGAAACTGGTCGCTGATGGCGTGAACGCGCTGCGCACCGAAGGCCGTGGTTTCCTTGTGATCACCCACTACCAGCGTCTGCTGGACCACATCAAACCCGATGTGGTGCACATCATGGCTGATGGCCGCATCATCAAGACCGGCGGCCCCGAGCTGGCGCTGGAAGTCGAGAACAACGGGTATGCCGACATCCTGTCCGAGGTGGCGTAATGGCCGAAGCAGCGACACAACAAACCCCGACCGAGGCGTTGATCGCCACGTTGGACCTGCCCCAAGGGGGCTGGTCCGATGCGGCACGCAAGGATGCGTTGTCCCGTCTGCAACAGGCAGGTCTGCCCGAGCGTCGTGACGAATACTGGAAATACACCCGCCCCGATACGCTGACCCAGCCGCAGGCGGTCTCTGCCGCGGTGCGCGCGTCGGAAGACGTGGCCCTGTTTGATCAGATCGACCGGCTGAAGCTGGTGTTCGTCGACGGTGTGTTCGATGCCGATGCGTCGGACGATCTGGCGCTTGAGGGCATCACCATCGAACGGCTGGCCCAAGCGGATGCCGACCTGCATTGGGCGCGTGATCTTTATGGGACGTTGGAAAAGAACGGCCAGACGCCTGTGGCACGGCCCCTGGCGGCGCTGAACACGGCCTTTGCTGCAGATGGTGTGCTGATCCATGTGACGGACAAAGTTTCGAAGCCGGTGAATATCGTCTATCGCCGGACCTCCGAGACAGCGGATGTCATGCTGCACCACGTCGTCAAGCTGGACGCCGGCGCTGAATTCACGCTGCTGGAGAACGGCCCCGTCGCCGCGCGCTTTAACGGCGTGCTTGAGGTTGAAGTCGCGGATAACGCGTCTTTCCACCATGTGCGCGCCCAAGGCCGCGATCACGAACAACGTGCCGCGACGCATATTTTTACCCGTTTGGGGACTGAATCCGCGTTTAAATCCTTTACCCTGACCGCCAATGGCGTGATGACGCGCAACGATTGCGTGATCGAGCTGACGGGTGACGATGCTGCCGCCCATGTGGCGGGGGCCTGTGTGGGCGACGGGGGGGATTTCCACCACGACGACACGGTGTTCATCACCCATGACGCGGTGAACTGCGAAAGCCGTCAGGTGTTCAAGAAGGTACTGCGCAACGGGGCGACCGGTGTGTTCCAAGGGAAGATCCTGGTCAATGCCGACGCGCAAAAGACCGATGGCTACCAGATCAGCCAGTCGTTGCTGCTGGACGAAGACAGCCAGTTCCTCGCCAAGCCAGAGCTTGAGATCTACGCCGATGACGTGGCCTGTTCGCACGGCTCCACTTCGGGGGCGATCGATGAGGACGCGCTGTTCTATCTACGCTCGCGCGGTGTGCCGCATAACGTTGCGACGGATCTGCTGACCTTGTCCTTCCTGGCCGAGGCCGTGGAAGAGATCGAGGACGAGACCCTGCGCGAAGAGATCACCGCACGGCTTGCCGCGTGGCTTGAGCGGCACGCAGCCTGATGGCGGCGACACGCGATATCGTGGCCAGCTACCGCAACCCCGCCGCCGTCGTGCGGCGGTTGTTGGGGCAGGGCCCGCGGGAGGATCGCAACCTGGTCTATCTGATGGTCGCGTGTCTCATCTTTTTCGTGGCCCAGACCCCGCGTCTGGCCCGCGAAGCCCATGTCAACGGCACAGAGCTTGACATGCTGTTGGGGGCGACTCTGCTGGCATGGCTGTTCATCGCGCCGTTGATTTTCTACATGCTGGCGGCGGGGACGCAGATCATCCTTAGGGTGATGCGCGGCCGCCCCAGCGGCTATAGCACGCGTCTGGCGCTGTTCTGGGCCTTGCTGGCGTCCAGCCCGCTTGTGCTGTTGCACGGGCTGACGGCGGGGTTCGTCGGCGAAGGGATCGAATTGCGCATCGTCGGGCTGGTCTGGCTTTGCGTGTTTTTATGGTTCTGGATCAGCGGGTTGCTGGTCGCATATCGGACACGCTCATGAATGCCCCTGATACAAGATCGGTTCTGACCGAGCTGGTCGTGCTTAGCCTGCGCGACCCGCGTGCTGCCGCGAACCAGATCATGGGGTGGCAGCTGGGGCGGGACGTGCTGTGGACCGCGCTGGCGCTGGCGGCTGCGATCAATACGTTGATCTTCTCGGTCAGTCTGGTGCTGCAACCGACGCCCGCGATGCCTGCGTTCTTTACCAGCCCGCTGGCGATGTTTGTCCTGCTCTCGGGCGTCCTGGTGATCACGACCCACGGGCTTTACTGGGCCGGGCGTGCGCTTGGGGGCGAAGGCGACCTTGGCGATGTGCTGGCACTGGTGGTGTTCTTGCAGATCCTGCGCATCATCGCGCAGGTGGCGATTTTCCTGCTGATGTTCATCTCTCCGGGGGTGTCGGTGCTGGCATCCTTGGCGACGGGCCTTATCGGGCTTTGGATATTGGTCAACTTCGTCGCCGCCGCCTTTAACTTTACCGGACTGGGCAAGGCTGTCGGCGTTTTGCTGATTTCTATGGCGGCCATCGTTCTGGGGCTTAGCCTGCTTCTCTCTATCGTGGGCGTTGCCGCCCAAGGAGTGCTTCTTGATGTATGACGTAAACGCCATCCGCAGCGACTTTCCGATCCTGTCGCGCGAGGTGAACGGCAAGCCGCTGGTCTATCTCGACAATGGGGCCTCGGCCCAAAAGCCGCAGGTCGTGATTGATGCGATCAGCCGCTCGTACAGCCATGAATATTCCAATGTTCACCGCGGCTTGCACTATCTTTCTAATCTGGCAACCGATCAGTATGAATCCGTGCGTGGCACCGTGGCGCGGTTTCTGAATGCGGGAAACGAGGATCACATCGTCTTTACCTCCGGCACGACAGAAGGGATCAATCTGGTCGCTTACGGTTGGGCCATGCCGAACCTGCAGGCAGGGGACGAGATCATCCTGTCGGTGATGGAGCATCACGCCAATATCGTGCCGTGGCATTTCCTGCGCGAGCGTCAGGGTGTTGTGATCAAATGGGTCGATGTGGATGCCTCTGGCGCACTTGATCCGCAAGCCGTGATCGACGCCATCACCCCCAAGACCAAGCTCATTGCCGTGACGCAGGTGTCGAATGTTCTGGGCACGGTGGTGGACGTCAAGGCGATCACCGCAGGGGCTCATGCCAAAGGTGTGCCCGTCTTGGTTGACGGGTCGCAGGCCGCGGTGCACATGCCTGTGGACGTGCAGGATATCGGCTGCGATTTCTACGCGATCACCGGTCACAAGCTTTATGGGCCCTCGGGGTCCGGCGCGATCTATATCAACCCCGATCGCATGGCCGAGATGCGCCCGTTTCTGGGTGGCGGCGATATGATCCGCGAGGTCACCAAAGACGGCATCACCTATAACGATGCCCCGATGAAGTTCGAGGCGGGCACTCCCGGCATCGTGCAGACCATCGGCATGGGCGTGGCGCTGGACTATATGATGAACATCGGGATGCAGAATATTGCCGCCCATGAGGCATCCTTGCGCGATTATGCCGTGTCGCGCCTGTCGGGGCTGAACTGGGTGCAGGTGCAGGGCACCACGCCGGACAAGGCCGCGATCTTTAGCTTTACGCTGGACGGGGCGGCGCATGCGCATGATATCTCTACCATTCTTGATAAAAAGGGCGTGGCGGTACGTGCGGGTCAGCATTGTTGCGGGCCGCTGATGCAGCATCTGGGCCAGACCGCCACCTGCCGCGCGTCCTTCGGGATGTACAACACCAATGCCGAGATCGAAACGCTGATCGAGGCGCTTGAACTGGCGCATGATTTGTTTGCGTGACCCAAGGCTGATTTTGTAATTGCAGGGGGCGGGTAGTCTGGCTATACCGCCCCTAGATGGACCCTTAGCTCAGCTGGATAGAGCGCTGCCCTCCGAAGGCAGAGGCCACAGGTTCGAATCCTGTAGGGTCCGCCATCTTCCCTTGATCCAGATATGTTTATGTTGGGCTTCGCCCTCAGGCCTGCACGGCTTCTGGCGTGTCGCCTGTGCTGGCGGGGGTAGGGGTGTCGTCCGTGTTGTCAGCGGCTGACAGGATCACGGCTGGTTGCTGTGCGGCGACGGTCGTGAATTCCATGTGGAAGGTCGTGCCTTCGCCGACTACGCTGTCGTAGAACAATTTTCCCGACATCTGCCGGGCCAGCTGTTGCGAGATATGGAGCCCCAGACCGGACCCCTGTGTCGCATATTGCCCGCCGTTCTTGACCTGTTCAAAGCGGCCAAAGACCTGCCCCTCCATCCCGTCGGGGATGCCGCGGCCGCTGTCCTTGATCGACAGGCGCACATGGCCGTTGCGGATGGAAAGGCTGCCTTCAACGGTGCTGCCTTGTTCGGAGAATTTGATGGCGTTGGACACGAGGTTGTCGATGATCTGGCGGAGGGCAAAGGCGTCACCGGTGATCGTCGCGGTTTGATCGCCTTTCGGCAGCACGAGGTCGATCTTCTGCTCGGCGGCGAACATCTTGTTCTCTTCCAGGCTTTCTTTCAGTAGCGCCCCCAGATCGACCGGCAGCGCGTCAAGCGACAGCGCGTCTACGTCGATCTTTTGCGCCAACAGGATGTTATCGACCAGACGGGACAGACGCATCCCGTTGCGCTGCGCAATTTCGAGGGGGGAGCGGATGCGCGCATCGATCTCGCCCAAACGCCCGCTAAGCGCCAGCGCCAACCCGCCCTTGAGCGAGGTAAGCGGCGTGCGCAGCTCGTGGCTGACGACAGAGATAAATTCATCCTTGGCGCGGTTGGCTTCGTCGGCGCGCAGCAGCGCGTCTTCAAGGGCGCGGGTGATGACGATACGGTCGGTGATATCGACCAGCGTGATGCTCCACCCCAGAATGGCGCCGTTCGGGTCCAACGGGCTTTCGATTTCCTGAATACGGGGGTCATAGATGCGCTGTTCGATGGTCAGGGAAGCGTCCGTCGTGCGGGGGCTGCGGGTGTCGATCTTGGCCAACAGGGCGTTAGCTTCGGCTTCCGACAGGTTGCACAACCCGCTGCGTTTCGCGGCAGAGTTCATCAGCGCGACACGGCGGTTGTTGTCGATCAGGATCACCGGTTCGCTGGTCGTATTGAACAGGATCGACTGTCCAATCGACGCCATGTCCATCGTCTTGTTCGTTAGCAGCATGAAGGTAAAGGCCAGGATACCGACGGTGAACATAAAGGCCGTCGGGTCCAGCCCGAAGACGGTAAAGCCGAACAGCACATAAGACGCATTGGCGGTCAACGGGGTGATCGTGACCACCGCCAGCATCGTCAGCAGCGGCCAGGCAGAGCGGCGCGAACGGGCGAAGGCCTTGATCAGCGCATAGAAGGTCGCGGCGACAAAGCTGTATAGCAGCACCGTTATCGCAAAGAACCCCGGCCCGTGGATATAGGTGATCTGCCGGTCACCGGGCAGGATGGCAGTCTCGGCGGTATAGACCAGCTGGTGCATCGCGTTTGTCGCGGCAAAAACAAAGCAGCCCACGGGCACCAGCACCAGCGCGGCCACCACACGCTTTTTCGACAGCCATTCGGCCTGATGCACATAGGCGAAGACAAAGAAGCACCACGCCACAGGTACCAGCGCATTGCCCAGCCATGCGACGACGGCCATGTCAAACTGGCAGGCAAAGGACGGGGTGGAGGCTTCGGCCCCGACGGTGATCAGGGTCCAGATCATGGCGATGAAGGTCAGGCCGTAGAACCGCTTGCCGTGGAAGTGCTGATATTTCAGCATGCAGACCATAACGACCGCGGCGACAGCGCTCACGCTTGCGGCAGCCCAGAACACGGGCTGCATAGCTACACCTTCAAAGCACGTTGTCATCAATTCACCCACGGGCTGTGTCTTTGCAAAGCAATCTAGGCATACGGATGTGTTGAAACTTTGACAGAAGTTAGACAGTAGGCCTGTGCGTTCGGGGCCGTCGTTCTGTGTCAAAGACAATACAAGGCATAGTATAGCTTTGCGCCTTGATCATGCGTGTGTGGGATGTGGGGTCAAGCGCTGGACGGGTTAAACACTGGCCTGAACGCAAAAGAAATCCCCGCAAAACCGTGGTTTGCGGGGATTTTGACCTTGGGGGTAGGGAGAATCCCCATTACCGGCGGCGGCCACCCTTGCGGCCGGCGCGACCACGCCCCTCTTGACCGGCCTTGGGCGCGACCTTGTTGAACTTGATCCATTCGGTGCCGTGAGGGTCGCGGTCGAACAGGAAGTTGGCGGCGCGGATCGCCTCCATCTCTTTGCCGGGGGTGGGTTTGGTCGACCCCATCCCGAAGAGCGTCACAAAGGTCTCGTCGTCGATCTCGTCCGGCAGGATGATGCCCGCCGTCACCAGTTCGGCCTTCTTCTCGGCAATCTTGGTCTGGTTCACTGGCAGAGTGATCGGGTTCATGATCGCCGAGGTCATGCCAGCGCCCATTGCCATCGGCAGGAAAGCGTTGTTGATGCCGTGACGGTTGGGCAGGCCAAAACTGATGTTGGAGGCACCACAGGTCGTGTTCACGCCCAGTTCCTCGCGCAGACGGCGCACAAGGGTAAAGACCTGATGCCCCGCCGTCGCCATTGCGCCGATGGGCATGACCAGCGGGTCGACCACGATATCATGGGCCGGAATACCGAAGTCGGCAGCGCGTTCTACGATCTTCTTGGCAACGTCGAAACGCACGTCGGGATCTTCGGAAATGCCCGTGTCGTCGTTCGAGATCGCAACCACCGGCACGTTGTATTTCTTGACCAGTGGCAGCACGAGCTCCAGCCGCTCTTCCTCGCCGGTGACCGAGTTCAGCAGCGGGCGGCCCTCGCAGGCCTCAAGACCCGCTTCCAGCGCACCGGGGACCGAGCTGTCGATGCACAGCGGGATGTCGACGACGTTTTGCACGACGCGGATCAGTTCGGGCATCAGCATCGGTTCGACAAAGTTATTATCCGCATAGCGGGCGTCTTCGGCCATCTTGTTCGAGAAAACGGCACCCGAGTTCACGTCCAGAATATTCGCGCCCGCCGCGGCTTGCGCAATGGCATCCGCCTCGACGCGGCTGAAATCGCCACGCTCCAGCTCTTCGGCGAGGATCTTGCGGCCGGTGGGGTTGATACGTTCCCCGATCACGCAGAAGGGCTCGTCAAAGCCGATGATCGCTGTTTTTGTTTTGGATTCGACGACAGTTCTGGTCATGGTGTTCAGTCTTTCCTTAGACGGAGTTGGCTGGTTGAGCAGCGGGTCCGCCATTTTCAATGGCCCAATTGGCATTCGTCTTGATCCCACCCAGCGGGAAGAAATGCACATGGGTAATGTTGAAATCTGGGTTGGCGGCCTTGTGGGCGGCCAGTTCGGTGATCACATCTGTCGGCTCGTAGGGCAACAGCAGTTTGGTGACATCCATCGCGCGCTTTTGCAGCACCTTCAGCGAAGGGCCGACCCCGCAGGCGATGGCGAATTTGATCAGGGTTTGCAGCTTGGCGGGGCCTGCAATGCCGATGTGGATCGGCAGGTCGATGCCCGCGTGTTTCAGGCTATCGGCCCATTCGATGATCGGCTGTGCCTCGAATGCGAATTGTGTGGCGATGGCCATCTTCGCGTCCGTCCGTTCGGAGAAACCCTGCTTCCAGCGCAGCGCATCATCCACCCGTAGACGTGATCCATCGGTGTCGATGTCGCGGTTGCCCTCGGGGTGGCCCGCGATGTGCAGCCGTTCAAACCCGTGTTTGTCGAACAATCCGGTGTCCATCAACTGCATGGAGTCGCTGAAATCGCCGTGGGGCGTCGTGACGCCACCGGCCAGCAGCAAGGCTTGGCGTACGTCAGCCTCGCCCTGATACATGGCGATCCAGTTTTCCAGCGTGGCACGATCCTTGATGATGCGGGCGGGAAAATGCGGCATGACCTTATAGCCGTCCGCATTGAGCCGCGCGGCGGTGGCGACCATGTCTTCGATCGGGGTGCCATCGATATGCGCGATATAGACCCGTGTCCCCTCGGGCAGCAGATCGCGGAAGTCTTCGACCTTTTCCGCCGTGCGGGGCATCACCTCGATCGAGTAGTCGCGCAAAAAATCCGCGACCTCGGGGGTAGGCAGATCGGACACGGGGGCTTCTTTGCGCCGGAAGTTCAAAAGGGACATGAGCATTTCTTTCATGAAGGGATCAACTTTTGCACCGGCAACGAGCGGTCAGGCCCAGCCGTCATTGGCAATCAGCGTCTTGATGCGGTCACGGTCGAACTCTGCGTCGATGCGCGCGACCTCTGCATCGGCCACGGCGTCGGCTTCGCCGTCGACCGTATAGGGATCGGCCTTGCGCCATTCGGCCAGATAGGCATCGCTGTCATCCGCGCCGATTTTCATCGCGGCACGGTCGATGGCCTGTTCGAACCGTTCGGGCAGCGGACGCTTGGACCCGCGACGGCCTTTGCCGACGATGACCTGCGCAGGAATATCACGCCAATAGACGATGGTAACTTCGGGCATGATTGATTCCTCTGCTGTGCATGTTTTTCTTAGCGGCTGTTGATCTGTCCCCGTCGCCGTTTTTCGACATTCAGAACGGCGTCTGCGACGTGGTCACACTACAGCGCGCGACCGCGACAGGCGAGGGGGGCGGGGCGTCATAATTCTCAAGATGGTTGTGAGGGCGACTATAAGCTAACGCTGCCGGATCTCTGGTTTCCCGCTTGCCCCTTGCCCGCAGAAACATTACCTTGGGGGCAACTCAATATGAAAGGCGCAATCATGGCGCCACAGCGTCCCAAAGGTGCGGGCGCGCTCGATGTACCGCCGGCTCTGAGCCCCGCGCCAGTTCCGCCCAGATCGACCGAACTTTATGCGGCCCTTGATCTGGGCACAAATAGTTGTCGCATGCTGATCGCACAGCCAAAAGGCAGCGGTTTCCATGTCGTCGATAGCTTCTCGAAGTCTGTCCAGCTTGGGGCAGGGCTTGAGAAAACCGGGCGATTGTCGCGCGGATCGATGACGCGTACCATTCAGGCATTGCGGATTTGCCAGCAAAAGCTGCGCCGTAACAAGGTGCGGCGGATGCGGCTTGTCGCGACCGAGGCGTGCCGCCGTGCCGCCAACGGTGCGGAATTCATGCAGCGTATCCAGCGCGAGACAGGGCTCAAGCTTGATATCATCAAGCCCGAGGAAGAAGCCCAGCTTGCCGTGATTTCCTGCGCGCCGCTGGTGAACCGCAAGACCCACAACCTGCTGGTGGTGGATATTGGCGGCGGTTCGACCGAATTGGTCTGGATCGACATCTCTAAGGTGCCAAAGGCGGATCGTGCGCAATCCATCATGCGGCTGCATGGGGGCTTCCATCAGGCGAAAACAGACGTGCCCGCCGCGCGTGTGGTCGACTGGATCAGCGTGCCTTTGGGCGTGGCGACCTTGCGCGATCAATTCTCTGATGTGGAAGACGACGCCGCACGCTTTGCCTTGATGAGCTGGTTCTTCGAGGAGAACCTGACCGACTTCACCCCTTATCAGTCGATCCAGTCGCAGGACCATTTCCAGATTGTCGGCACCTCGGGCACGGTCACCACTGTTGCTGCCAGCCATTTGGGGCTAAAGCGCTACGACCGGACAAAGGTGGACGGGCTTCGCATGACCTCGGCGCAGATCGACAAGGTGATCCATTCCTATCTTGCGATGGGGCCGGGGGGGCGGCGTGCCGATCCGCGTATCGGGCTGGACCGTCAGGCGTTGATCATGTCGGGGGCCGCGATTTTGCAGGCGTTGATGCGGTGCTGGCCGACGGATAGATTAAGTGTTGCAGACCGTGGTCTGCGCGAGGGGCTGCTATATGCCCAGATGAGCGCGGATGGCGTTTTGGAAGAAGGATTAGGCTGATGGCGAAAACTCCGACAGGCAAGACGCCCACGGGCGGTGCGTCGGGCGGGAAGACCCCCACTGGCAAGAATACATCAGGGCGCGGCCAGCGTGACCTCAAGGTCAAGGTCAAGTCGGCCCGCGGGCGCAAGCTAAGCTCGACCCGTTGGTTGCAGCGGCAGTTGAACGATCCTTATGTCAAACGCGCCAATGCCGAAGGGTATCGCGGGCGCGCGGCTTACAAGATCATGGAGCTCGACGACAAATACCGCTTTCTGGTGCCCGGTGCGCGGGTGGTCGACCTTGGCGCGGCCCCCGGTGGCTGGTGTCAGGTCGCGGTCAAACGCTGTAACGTTCTGGGCGAGAAAAAGGGCAAGAACGTCGGGACCATTCTGGGGATCGACCTGCAAGAGATGGAGCCGATTGCAGGCTGCGAATTGCACCAGCTTGATTTCATGGAAGACGACGCGGACGAGATCGTCAAAGGCTGGCTGGGGGGCAAGGCCGATGTCGTGATGTCTGACATGGCGGCGTCAAGCTCGGGCCACAAACAGACCGACCACAACCGGATCATCGCGCTGTGCGAAGCTGCGGCGTATTTTGCTTTTGACGTGCTTGAGGATGGCGGCACGTTTGTCGCGAAAGTGCTGGCCGGCGGGGCGGAGGGCGACTTGCAACAGCTCCTCAAACGTCGGTTTACCAAGGTCGCCAATATCAAACCCCCCGCCAGCCGGTCCGACAGTTCCGAGAAATTCGTGGTCGCCACCGGTTTCAAAGGGGCGCTACCCGAAGACCAAGAGAATCTGTAGGCCCCGCACCGCCCCAAGGCGCGCGGAATTATCAAATGTGATGCGGCAGTTAGACGACTGCCGCATTTTTTTGTGCGGTGGATGCGGTTGCTCTCTTACATATTCGTGAAATGGACCTAAATTGGAACATCGCGCCGCGGCAAAGTTCAATTGCTGCGACAAGAAGCCCTCATAAATCCGTATTTTTCCATCGCAATTTTCGAAAAGAGGGCTGGTCGTTTTGGCGTGGCTCATGACATAGTTGCGGCCATGTCTTTGTTCCTGATTATAGCCCTCCCGTTTCTTGGCGCCTTGCTGCCCGGCCTGATGTATCAGGCAGGCCGTCAAAGCTGCTTTTTGGTGACCTTTCTGGTGACGGCCTGCGCCGCGATCGGCCTTGCGACACATGCACCGGCCGTTCTTGCAGGCGAGGTCGTGACCGCTAGCCTCTCGTGGCTGCCGCAGCTGGGGTTGAATGTGAACCTGTTCCTCGACCCGCTGGGGTTGATGTTCGCGGGTCTGATCCTTGGCATCGGGATGCTGATTATCCTTTATGCGCGGTTCTACCTGTCGCGTGACGACAATATGGGCGCGTTCTTTACCTATCTGCTGCTGTTCCAAGGTGCGATGGTCGGGATTGTTCTGTCGGATAACATCTTGATGTTGCTCATTTTCTGGGAGCTGACGTCGCTGTCGTCCTTCCTGCTGATCGGGTTCTGGAAGCATCTGCCCGAAGGGCGTCAGGGCGCGCGTATGGCCCTGACCGTGACGGGGATGGGCGGTCTGGCGATGATCGGTGGCATGCTGCTGTTGGGGCAGATCGTGGGCAGTTATGACCTGACCGTGATCCTTGAGAACCGCGAGCTTATCCAAGCGTCGCCGTTGTATCTGCCTGCGCTGATCCTGATCCTGCTGGGCTGTTTCACCAAATCCGCTCAGTTTCCTTTCCACTTCTGGCTGCCGCACGCTATGGCGGCCCCGACGCCTGTGTCGGCCTATCTGCACTCTGCCACGATGGTGAAGGCGGGGCTGTTCCTGATGGCGCGCATGTGGCCGGTGCTGTCGGGTACTGAAATCTGGATCGTGCTGGTCTGCTCTGCCGGGTTGATCACGATGGTGCTTGGCGCGCTAATCGCGATTTTCAAAAACGACCTCAAGGCGCTGCTGGCATTTTCCACCGTGTCGCATCTGGGGCTGATCACCTTCCTGCTGGGCACGGGCACCTCCTTTGGGGCGATGGCGGCGGTGTTCCACATTCTGAACCACGCGAGCTTTAAGGCCGCCTTGTTCATGAGCGCTGGCATCGTGGATCACGCGGTGCACACGCGCGATATGACCCGACTGGGGGGCTTGCGCCGTCTGATGCCGATCACCTTTGCGATTGCCACGTTGGCCGCATTGTCGATGGCGGGTATCCCGTTGCTGAACGGGTTCCTGTCCAAAGAGATGATGCTGGAAGAGGCGCTGCACACCACGCTGTTCGGCTCGCCCTATCTGGTGGCGGCAGTGGCAACGCTCGGCGCGCTTTTCTCGGCCGCGTATAGCTTCCGGTTTATTGCGCATACCTTCTTGGGCAAAGAGCGGAACGATTACCCCGCCAAACCCCACGACCCCGAGGTTGGGCTGTGGATTTCCCCCGCCTTGCTGATCATCCCCGTGATCGTGATCGGTGTGGCACCGTTCCTGGCTGAACCCTTTGTGCGCACCGTGACCCAAGCGGTCATCGGCTCTGCCGCTGAGATGCCAAGCGCGCATATCAAGCTGTGGCACGGCTTCGTGCCCGCCCTCGGCATGTCGGCGATTGCTGTGGTGGGTGGTTTGCTGCTGCTCGCCGCCTTCGGCCCGCTGGCGCGTCTTTGGGCCGCCACCCCGCGCCCCGAGGCCAAGGACATCTTTGACCGTATCATCGCCGCGGCCGTGGGTCTTGCCAGTCTGGTATCGGAGCGGCTGCACAACGGGTCCTTTACCCGCTACGCCGCCGTCTTCGTGACCGCCGTCGTCGCCATCGGGGCGCATGCGTGGTTTACCGGTACCGATGGCGCCCCCGCACGCGAGATGCTGCCCATCACGCCCGTCGGCTTTGCCGGTTGGCTGATGCTGATGATCGCGACGGGTTTCCTTGTGACGGTGCACCGCAACCGTCTGGCGGTTCTGATCCTGATGGGGATTATCGGCTTGATGGTATCGGTCGGGTTCAACTATTTCTCGGCCCCGGATCTGGCGCTCACGCAGATCTCGGTCGAGGTGGTGACGATTGTCCTGTTGTTGCTGGCGCTCAACTTCATGCCCAACAGCACGCCTAAGGAAAGCACCATTCTGCACCGCAGCCGCGATATCGTGGTATCGGGTGTGGCAGGGCTGGCGGCAGCGGGCCTGATCTATTCGATCCTGATGTCGGATTTCCCGATTGCCTCTATCGCTGATTACCACCTTGCCAATTCCTACAAAGGCGGCGGCGGCACCAATGTGGTCAACGTGATCCTCGTGGATTTCCGCGGCTTCGACACCTTTGGCGAGATCATCGTTCTGGGGATCGCCGCGCTGGTGATCTATGCGCTGACAGAGGCGCTGATGTCCGGCCCTGTGCGCGCGCGTCTGCTGAACCGTGGCTATGAGGAAGAGCGCGCGGGCGATGCGCATCCGCTGATGATGGTGGTGCTGACACGCGTGTTGATGCCCGTGGTCCTGCTGGTCGGTGTCTATATCTTCCTGCGCGGTCACAACGAACCGGGCGGTGGTTTTGTCGCCGGTCTGGTGGTCGCGATCGCGGTCGTGATGCAATATATGGCCAGCGGCTTTGCTTGGGCGGACAAGCGCCAGCGCTATCATTACCACGGGATCATCGGGGCAGGGGTGCTTTGCGCGGGTCTGACCGGTATCGGTGCGTGGTTTGCCGGTGCGCCGTTCCTGTCCTCTGCCTTTGGCTACTTCCGCATCCCCCCGATGGAGAAATTCGAGCTCGCCACCGCTATGGGCTTTGACCTTGGGGTCTTCCTCGCTGTTGTCGGCGCGGTGATGCTGTCGCTTGAAAGTTTCTCGCGCTTGGGCCGTCGCGCCGGCATCGAGGAAAGCGAACACGCAATGGATATCGACCCGTCACGGGATGAACCGAAAACCGAGACGGAGACCTGATATGGAGCTTTTAGTCGCGTCCGCCATTGGCGTTCTCACCGCTGCCGGGATCTATCTTATCCTGCGCCTGCGTACCTTTCCCGTGATCATCGGCACCTCGCTGATCAGCTATGCGGTCAATGTGTTCCTGTTCGCCTCCGGGCGGCTGGCGTTGAACGCCCCACCGATCCTGCGCGACGGGGTCGAGGTCTATACCGATCCGCTGCCCCAAGCGCTGGTGCTGACGGCGATCGTGATCTCCTTTGGGATGACAGCCGTGGTCGTGATGATCGCGGTCGGGTCCTACCTCAGTGCGGGCGATGATCTGGTCAACGAACCCGACACGCTGGCCGGAGCCGATACCGCAGAACCCTCTCCACGCGGAGGAGGCCCGGCATGACCCATTGGCTTATTCTTCCGATTGTTCTGCCAGCCATGCTGGCGGCGTTCATGGTGCTGGCCGCGCGCTATCACCTGCTGATCCAACGGGTGCTGTCCGTTACGGGCACGCTGGGACTGCTGGCACTGGCGCTTGGGCTGTTCTGGCAAGCCTCTGACGGGACGGTCAGCCTGTACCAGCTTGGCAACTGGGCGGCACCTTTCGGTATCGTGCTGGTCGCGGATCGTCTGTCGACGCTCATGGTCCTGCTGACCTGTGTGCTGGCCGTGCCGGTGCTGCTTTATGCGATCGGGTCGGGCTGGGATAACCGCGGGCGGCATTTCCATCCGCTGTTCCAATTCCAGCTTATGGGCATTCTCGGGGCCTTCCTGACGGGCGACGCCTTCAACCTGTTCGTTTTCTTCGAAGTGTTGCTGATCGCCTCTTACGGGTTGATGATCCACGCGGGCGGGCAACGGCGTCTGCGCGCGGGGACGCAATATGTGCTGTATAACCTGCTGGGCTCGACCCTGTTCCTCTTTGCCCTTGGTACGATCTATGCCGAGACAGGCACGCTGAACATGGCCGATCTGGCGATGCGCGTGGCGACGCTGGATGCGGGTGATGGTGCGGGTATCCGCGTTGCTGCCGTGCTGTTGCTGCTGGTCTTTGCGGTCAAGGCCGCGATCCTGCCGCTGCATTTCTGGCTGCCCGCCAGCTATAGCGAGGCACCGGCCCCCGTGGCGGCGCTGTTCGCGATCATGACCAAGGTCGGAGCCTATTGTATCATCCGTTTCTACACGCTGGTTTTCCCCCCCGATCTTGAGATCACGCAGGGGCTGTTTGATGTCTGGCTGATGCCTGCCGCGCTGCTGACCGTCGCCCTTGGTATGGCGGGCGTGTTGGGGGCCAAAAGAGCCGACCGCATGGTCGCGTTCTCGGTGATCGGGTCGATGGGCATGCTGCTGGCCGCTGTGTCGGTCTTTACCCCTGCCGGTATTTCCGCCGCCCTTTACTATGCGATCCATTCCACTTTTGCCGCCGCAGCGCTGTTCTTGCTGATCGACGTGATCCGCAGCCGTCGCGGCGCGGCCGAGGTGTCCTTTGTAGATGCGCCGCCGCTGGCAGGTGGGGCGCTTGTCGCGGGTATGTTCTTTGTCGCGGCGATTGCGATGACCGGTCTGCCGCCGCTCTCGGGCTTTCTGGGCAAACTGCTGATCCTTGACGCGGCACGCAGCGCTGACCTGATGTGGTGGGTCTGGGGTGTAATCCTTGTCGGGTCGCTGATCGCGGTTGTTGGTTTCTCCCGCGCGGGGAGCCAGATTTTCTGGAAAGCGCACCAGTCCGCCCCAGAACCTGCCGAGGGTGATGAGGCGCCGGTTGTTGCCGAGGGGCAGGGCGTCTTGCCGATGGTGGCCATTGGCGGGTTGCTCGCCCTGCTTGTCGCGCTGACCGTTGCGGCGGGGCCCATGACCCGCGTGCTGAATGCGACCGCTGCCCAGCTGTTTAACCCCGAACGCTATCTTGCGGTGGTCCTGACCACGCCGGGTAAAGAGATCACGGACCATCACGCAAAGGATGACCACGGCGCTGCCGAAGGATCAGTCGATGCGACAGAGGACCACGGCGCAGAGGATGCCGCCGCACCAGAAAAGGATCACTGATATGTTGTCCCGACTGCTTCCGCACCCGATGCTGACGGCGATCCTCGCGATTGCCTGGTGTCTGCTGGTCAATGAAATCAAGCTTGGCACAATTGTCTTTGGTGTCATTCTGGGGCTGCTGATCCCGATTGCCACCGCGGCCTATTGGCCTGACCGCCCGCCGGTCGCAAAACCGGTCAAGCTTCTGGGCTATCTGATCATGGTCATGTGGGATATTCTGGTCGCCAACGTCGTGGTCGCGATGATCGTCCTGTTCAAGTCCAACAAGAACATGCGCCCCGCCTGGGTCGTCATCCCGCTAGAACTGCGCACCCCCGAGGCGATCACCCTGCTGGCGGGGACAATCACCCTCACGCCCGGTACGGTGTCGGCGGATGTGTCCGAAGACGGGAAAGCTTTGCTGGTCCATGCGCTGGATGCAGAAAACCCTGACGCGGTGCGTGACGATATCAAACAGCGCTACGAGCGTCGCCTGAAGGAGATTTTCGAATGATTCTGATTGCATTGAATATCGCCTTTGTCGCTGTCGCGGTCTCGCAGCTTCTGGCGATGCTGCGGTTGTTGAAAGGCCCCAATACCGGCGACCGTATCCTGTCGCTGGATACGATGGTGGTGAATGCGATTGCCCTGATCATCCTGCTGGGGATGCGTTTGGGCACCGACATCTATTTTGAAAGTGCGATGATCTTTGCCATGCTTGGCTTTGTGTCGACCGTGGCCATCGCGCGCTTTGTACTGCGAGGTGATATCATTGAGTGATCTACCGCTAATCCCCGAAATCATCATCTCGGCCCTGCTGATCGTGGGCGGGTTCTTTACCCTTGTCGGTTCCATCGGTCTGATCAAGCTCGACAACTGCATGTCCCGTCTGCACGCGCCGACCAAAGCATCGACACTGGGCGTGGGGTCGCTGCTGATGGCGGCGATGATCTATTCCTTCGTCTCCGGCACGGGGTCCCTGCACGAGATTCTGGTAATGGCGTTCTTGTTCGTCACAGCCCCCATTACCGGCAATTTCATCGCCAAGGTGAATTTGCATCGGCTGCATCAGACCAAGGATATGCCGCCAGCGCCCAGTGATCACGTCTGGGGCACATACTCCGACAAATAAGCCAAGCCCGCGCCCCAAAGCGCGGGTTTTTTCTTGGGCGCGAGGTAGGTCGGGCAGGGCCTCTGACGGCGGATCAAAGAAAATTTCAATTTTCCTGCCGATCCATGCAAAACCCCGCTTGACGCCATCGCGAGCAAACCCTATCACCACCAAACGCTTCGACGGCAACGACGAAGTACGCAGTGGGCGGTTGTAGCTCAGTTGGTTAGAGTACCGGCCTGTCACGCCGGGGGTCGCGGGTTCGAGCCCCGTCAACCGCGCCACCGCTGCATTTTATCAAACATTTTGATAACAAGCACACGCCCTTCGGGGCGTGGTTTGCTTGTGCGTTCAGGCCCCTGATTTCCGCCACGAGCAGGGGATTTCCGGCGCTGATTCATACGCAAAATGCGGCGATGAAAATTTCCAAAATTCTTTGTAGTTTTCTGCGGTTAATCGCTTGACGCTCTGCGCTGGTTATCTTATTCCGCCCTTACTGCGCGGTTGTAGCTCAGCTGGTTAGAGTACCGGCCTGTCACGCCGGGGGTCGCGGGTTCGAGCCCCGTCAACCGCGCCACTTCTCCCTTTTTAGATTTCTGATTTACCTCGTCCTAAAAAGGGAAAAGCGGGCCGTTAGGCCCGCCCGTTTGCTTACGTCATCGCATCCAGAATACGTGCCCAGCTTCGGATTCCCTTGTGGAAGCTTTCGAGGTCGTATTTCTCGTTCGGGGAGTGGATGGCGTCGTCGTCTTTGCCGAATCCGATCAGCACCGGTGTGGTATCCAGAATTTTCTGGAAATGCCCCGCAATGGGAATCGATCCGCCACAGCCGACATAGGCAGCGGGAACATTCCATTCATCGGTCAGCGCTTTGCGGGCATCTTCAAATGCGGGGGCGGTGGTCTCGAAGACCGATCCTTGGCTCGACCCGTGGGCGTGAAACGTCGCTTCGCAGTCCTCGGGCATCATTTCGGTTACCATCTTGCGAAAGCTTTCGCGGATGACGTGAGGGTCCTGGGTGCCCACCAGACGGAAGCTGATCTTGGCTTGAGCCTGCGAGGGCAGCACGGTCTTGAAACCGGCACCTGTGTATCCGCTCCACATGCCGTTGACCTCGCAAGTGGGGCGCGACCAGATCATCTCGATCGGCATGCGGTCCTGTTCGCCGGCGGGTTTCGACAGGCCCACATCGCCAAGGAAACTGTCGTGATCAAAGGCAAGCCCTTGCCACTGCGCCTGAATGTCGTCGGGCAGTTCCGGCACGCCGTCATAGAAACCGGGCACCGTGATGCGGCCCGTGTCATCGTGCAGGGAGGCGATGACCTTGGACAGGACGCGCGCGGGGTTCATCGACACGCCGCCGTACATGCCAGAGTGCAGGTCAAGATCGGGGCCGGTGATGGTGACCTCTTCGCCCATCAACCCGCGCAGCATCGTCACGATCGACGGCACCTTGGACTGGAACATGCCCGTGTCGCAGATCATCGCGTAATCGGCGCGTAGCTCTTCGGCATTCTCTTCCATAAAGGGCACCAGCGACGGGGAGCCTGATTCTTCCTCGCCCTCGAAGAAGAAGGTCATACGGCAGGGGAAATCGCCCTTGACCGCTTTCCACGCGCGCAGCGCCTCGACAAAGGTCATCAGCTGGCCCTTGTCATCTGCGGCACCGCGCCCACGGATCACGCGGCCTTTTGCCGTGTCCTCGACGGCAGGATCAAAGGGATCGCGGTGCCACAGGTTCAGCGGATCGACAGGCTGGACGTCATAGTGACCGTAGAACAGGATATGCGGCTTGTCGGCGGGGCCGTCGACATGGCCCACCACCATCGGGTGACCGGGGGTGGGGCGTTTGCTGGTCTTGATGCCGATGCTGTTCAGATCCTCGACCAGCCAGTCGGCGGCGCGGTCGCAGTCTTCCTTGAACGCAGGATCAGTCGAGATGGAGGGGATGCGCAGCAGATCGAGCAGCCGGTCGGTGGCCGCATCCAGATCATGATCGATCCGTGCCAATACGTCGGGTAGGGACATGGGGGTAAACCTTTCAGTCAGGGTGAAGATTGCCGCGACCGTATCAGCGCGCTTGGCCTTGTCCAGTGGTCCGCCCGAGGTGGCCGCAGCTTGCGCGCCATACCGCGTGAGAATCGCTTGAGAATCAGGCCTTTGACGCAAGCGGGACAGCGTGCAGGTTTCCGATGCGCGACATCCGACTGCGATGCGACGCGCCCCGGGGCGGCACCTGCGACAATCGGTTCCTATTAAGGCATTGAATTGAATGGCTCTAAACTATATTCATTCTAAAGCACGAATATGGCGAATGATCCGGTTGCCTTTGCTGGTCCCGCCACCGACGAAGGAGCAAGGCGCAATGGACTATACCAAACAGCTTGATCAGGCGATTGACCGGCTGCACGAGGAAGGTCGCTACCGCACCTTCATCGACATTGAACGCCGCAATGGTCAATTCCCCCACGCTGTCTGGACCCAACCCGACGGGCAAGAGAAGAATATCACCGTCTGGTGCGGGAATGATTACCTTGGGATGGGGCAAAACCCTGTCGTTCTGGCCGCGATGCACGAAGCACTTGATGCGACAGGTGCAGGGTCGGGCGGGACGCGCAATATCTCGGGCACCACGATTTACCACAAACGTCTCGAGGAAGAGCTGTCGGACCTGCACGGCAAGGAAGCCGCCTTGCTGTTCACCAGTGCCTATATCGCCAATGACGCGACGCTCAGCACGCTGCCCAAGTTGTTTCCCGGCCTGATCATCTATTCCGACGAGCTGAACCACGCGTCGATGATCGAAGGGGTCCGCCGCAATGGCGGGGCCAAGCGTATCTTCCGCCATAACGACGTGGACCACCTGCGCGCGCTTATGGCCGCTGATGATCCCGCCGCACCCAAGCTGATCGCCTTTGAATCGATTTACTCGATGGATGGCGATTTCGGCCCGATCGAGGCGATTTGCGATATTGCCGATGAATTCGGCGCGCTGACCTATATCGACGAGGTCCACGCCGTGGGGATGTATGGCCCGCGTGGGGCAGGGGTCGCCGAGCGTGATCGCCTGATGCACCGGCTGGATATCATCAACGGAACGCTGGCCAAGGCCTACGGCGTGATGGGTGGCTATATCGCGGCCTCGGCCAAGATGTGCGACGCCATCCGGTCTTACGCGCCGGGTTTCATCTTTACCACGTCCCTGCCGCCAGCGGTTGCCGCCGGTGCTGCGGCCTCGGTCGCCTACCTCAAGACCGCGCCCGAATTGCGCGAGAAGCACCAGCAGCAAGCCAAAGTGCTGAAACTGCGGCTCAAGGGATTGGGTCTGCCGATTATTGATCACGGCAGCCATATCGTCCCTGTGATTGTCGGAAACCCCGTACACACCAAGATTCTGTCGGATCGCCTGCTGGAGGATCACGGCATCTATGTGCAGCCGATCAACTTCCCCACCGTGCCCCGCGGGACAGAGCGTTTGCGCTTTACCCCGTCGCCCGTACATGGCCCGCTGGAAATCGAAGGGCTGGTCCACGCGATGGACGCTTTGTGGTCCCATTGTGCGCTGAATCGTGCCGAAATGGCGGGGTGACCCCGAATATTTCGTATAGTCCGTTGATTTATGCTACCGATATCGAAAGAAAAGCTTAATCTCGAATCAACATGTTGTTTCGATTAAGGGCAGCGGGCATAGCTACGGGACATTTTTATGATTGGGCGGTGGTCTTCCAAGTCGGCAGATAACGAGCAAGTTGAAGCCAAAGGTTTCGACGCGTTCGACTTGCGCCTTGGTGATCTGATGCGCGGTGAACGCGCGACGCTTGGTAAATCGCTGCTGGACGTTCAACGCGAGCTTCGGATCAAGGCATCCTACATTGCCGCCATCGAAAACGCCGACCCGGAAGCCTTTGATACACCTGGATTTATTGCCGGTTACGTGCGGTCTTATGCGCGCTATCTGAACATGGACCCCGACAAGGCGTTCGCGGCCTTCTGCGCTGAATCCGGTTTTGCCGTGGCGCATGGCATGTCCTCTAAAGCGTCCGTCGTCAAAAAGCCCACCCGCGAAGAGCGTATGACCCGCAATGGCGAGAGCGATATTTTTGCCCGCCCTGCGACGCCCTTCACACCCGTCGGTGATTCCCTTCTGGCGCGCATAGAGCCCGGTGCTTTGGGCTCGCTGCTGGTGCTCGTCGCTTTGATTGGCGGGATTGGCTATGGCGGGTGGAGCGTGCTGAAAGAAGTGCAGCGTGTGCAGGTCTCTCCGGTGGATGAAACCCCTGTTGTGCTGTCTGACCTTGATCCGCTTCAAGGCGCACTTGCCTCTGCCCCTGAAACGACAGAAGACCCCGATGCGCCGACCGCGATGGCTGTGCCACGTTCCGACGCGCTGGACCGGCTTTATCGTCCTGCCGCGCTGGATGTGCCTGTTCTGGTCGCGCGGGATGCGCCGATTTCCTCGATTGATCCGCGCAGTATCGGCAGCTTTGCCTCGACCTCGCCTTCGCCTTCCGTCGGGGATGCGCTGCGCACCGCTGAAAACACCGTGGTCCAACGGGATACGCCCGATGTGTTGCCGGGTGCCGTGCCGCAGGTGGTCGAAGGGCCCGCGCCGCAGCTGCGTATGGTTGCAGCCTATCCGTCCTGGGTGCGTGTACGCGCCGCAGATGGCAAGGTTATCTTTGAAGGCATCATGAACAAGGGCGACAGCTGGGATATCCCCGCGACTGAAGAGCCCCCGACGCTGCGCACCGGCGAATCCGGCGCGCTGTATTTCGCGATGGACGGACAATACTTCGGGCCTGTTGGCGATCGTGGGGCTGTGACGTCGAACCTGCCGCTGCACCGTCAGGCGCTGGCGGAGCTTTACGAGCCGGCCGTACTGGAAGAGAATTCCGCGCTCGCGACAATGGTGGCCGAGCTGAAGAATGCGGCGACTTCACCGACGGAATAAGCCGGATACCATTGCAACAACGCGACGGGCTGAATAGGTGTAGGGCGAACCGAACCTGACAGACCCTTCGACTGTTTCATTGCCAAAGGTAGCTTTGCATGTCCCTCAATCACATTCGCCCGTGGCGCAACATTTACCGCCGGAAGTCCCGTCAGATCATGGTGGGGAATGTGCCGGTCGGGGGCGATGCGCCGATCACGGTGCAGACGATGACGAACACGCTGACCACGGATGTCAAAGCGACCATCGCGCAGATTCAGGCCGCTGCCGATGTGGGGGCCGATATCGTGCGTGTGTCGGTGCCGGATGTCGAAAGCTCCAAGGCGCTGAAAGAGATCGTGCGCGAGGTATCGGTGCCGATCGTGGCGGATATCCATTTCCACTACAAACGCGGAATCGAAGCCGCCGAGGCGGGGGCTGCCTGTCTGCGGATCAACCCGGGCAATATCGGCGACGAAAAGCGCGTCAAAGAGGTGATCAAAGCCGCGCGGGACAATAATTGTTCGATCCGCATCGGCGTCAACGCAGGGTCGCTGGAACGTCACCTGCTTGAGAAATACGGCGAGCCATGCCCCGATGCGATGGTCGAAAGCGGGATGGATCACATCAAGATCCTGCAAGACAATGATTTCCACGAATTCAAGATCAGCTGCAAAGCCTCTGACGTCTTTATGGCCGCCGCTGCCTACCAGCAGTTGGCCGAGGCGACGGATGCTCCGATCCACCTTGGCATCACCGAGGC
Source organism: Sulfitobacter pontiacus (assembly GCF_040790665.1). Classification (NCBI taxonomy): domain Bacteria; kingdom Pseudomonadati; phylum Pseudomonadota; class Alphaproteobacteria; order Rhodobacterales; family Roseobacteraceae; genus Sulfitobacter; species Sulfitobacter pontiacus. The sequence continues at coordinate 2,644,094 of NZ_CP160849.1, forward strand.
GGGGGGGTTGACATCTGGCACGATCAAATCGGCCATTGGCCTGGGCAATCTATTGTGGATGGGCATCGGTGACACGATCCGCGTGTCCCTGTCTGCGGACCCCGTGGAAGAGGTCAAGGTCGGCTACGAGATCCTGAAATCTCTTGGCCTGCGTCACCGTGGTGTGAACATCATCAGCTGCCCCAGCTGCGCGCGGCAGGGCTTTGACGTGATCAAGACCGTCGAGGCGCTGGAACAACGGCTGGAGCATATCAAGACCCCGATGAGCCTGAGCATCATCGGCTGCGTCGTCAATGGCCCCGGTGAGGCGCTGATGACGGATGTGGGCTTTACCGGCGGGGGCAACGGGTCGGGCATGGTCTATCTTGCGGGCAAACAAAGCCACAAGCTGGGCAATGACGCGATGATCGATCACATTGTCGAACAGGTCGAAGCCCGCGCCGCCGCCATCGAAGCAGAGACCCAAGCGGCAGAGCAAGCAGCCGAGTGACTTTGCCCCAAGCGGCGCATTTGCCATCGACAGATATTTGCGTATTCCATATCAATAGATATGCCTGATCACGCCGCCAAGACCCCGACGTACGCCGAGTTTTTCTGCGGCGGTGGCATGGTGCGCGCGGCCCTGCAGGACCGGTGGGAGTGCGTGCTGGCCAACGATATCGACGCGATGAAATGCAAGGTCTATGCCCAGAATTGGGGGCAGGCGGCATTGCATCAGGGCGATATCGCGGCCATGCCCGATGACCTTCTGACGCGTCAGATCGATATGTATTGGGCGTCGAGCCCGTGTCAGGATTTCAGCCTTGCGGGCAAGGGGCGGGGCTTGGGCGGCGCGCGCAGCGGTGTCTTTGCCCATTGGGCCGACAAGATTGCCACGGCCATAAAAGCAGGATTTGCGCCGCGTATCATCGCCTTTGAGAACGTCGTCGGGCTGGTGTCGCGCAATGGTGGGGCGGATATGAACACCGTACTCGCGACCTTTGTGCGGCTTGGCTATAAAGTCGGCGCGCTCGAGATCGACGCGCGGCGTTTCCTGCCGCAAAGCCGGCCGCGTCTGTTCGTTGTGTGCGTGCGCGAGGATATCGACATCTCGGGGCTGACGGTGCCAAAACCGTCCCATGTCTTTCACGGCAAGAAGCTGCAAAAATTTCTCGCCTCCGCCGCACGGCCGGTCCGTTCGAACTGGGTCTGGTGGAAGCTGGGGGACGCCCCTGCCGACGAACAGGCGCTTGAGGGTGTGCTGGAACGGCGTGCCACCATGCCGTGGTTCAGTGCCGCGGATACCGACCGTCTGCTGACGCTGATGTCGCCCCCCAGCCTTGAACGGCTGCGCGTGGCGCGCAAGGCGGGGCGCACCGTGGTGGGCACGATTTATAAACGCGGGCGCCCCGATGCGGATGGGAATGTGCGCCAACGGGCAGAGCTGCGGACCGACGGGATTGCGGGCTGCTTGCGGACCCCTGCGGGCGGGTCCTCGCGGCAGATCCTGATGTTTATCAAGGGCAACCAGACCAAGGCCCGGCTTGTCTCCTCGCGCGAGGTGGCGCGGCTGATGGGGTTGCCGGACAGCTACAAGATGCCCGACACCTACAACAACGCCTACCGCGTGGCGGGGGATGGGGTCGCCGTGCCTGTCGTGCGCTATCTCGACGAGGTGTTGTTCGCGCCCCTGCTTGAGCGTCAGTCACTGGGGGCCGTCGCGTGAACGCGGCGCAGGCGTTTCGGGGCAAGGCACTGGCGGCGCTGACCAATCAGATCGGCGTCTATGCGCTTTGTGATCTGGACGGCAACCCGATTTATGTGGGCCAGTCGGTTGATGGTATCCGCACGCGGGTGCGCCGGCATCTGACATCGGCGCGGTCCGATGTGATTGCCAACCGTCAGATCGACGTGTGGGAGATCGCCTTTGTCTGGGCCTGGCCGGTGGCGACGAAGGCAGAGGTCGAACCGCTGGAGCGCGCGATCTTTGCTCGTTACGACGCTGAATTGCCGCTGATGAACGGCAAGGCGATGGTGGCGGATGCACCGCTGTTCGATTGGCCGGAAAAGCAGGTGGTGCAGGTCATCGACGAAGAGGAACGACAGTCGCGTCTGACCCCGTCAAACCGGCTGCCGCGCCAGATCAAGCAATATGACTTGCTGGTCGATTATATCCTCAACGTGAAAGAGGCCCCGCATCTCAAGCGATCGCTTGATGCGCATTTCAAACGCATGGTGCGCTATCATCAGCGGTTTCTCTAAGCGCTACGGAGCCAGATACCGTCGCAGGACGATGTCGGGCATATGGCCGCGCAAGATGCGGTCTGCCATCACGTAGAAGGGAGGATCGGTCATGCCAAGCTCTGCCGCAAGGGCGGCGCTGGCAGGATTAGACATCATGTGGTGCGTGAAGGTGATGTCGTATGTATTTGTTATGTCTGCCAATTCCGCCAGTGCGAGATCGCAGTCCGGGCATCCGTCACCGGTAAACAACGCAATCGGCGCTCCGGCTAATATTTGATCTGTCAGGGATGAGATAAGCGCGAGATCCGCCTGCGCCTTCTCTTGATAGGCTTCGGCAGCATAGTTTCGAGGGGCCACAGCGGGTGCTGCAAGCTCGGGCTCTGCCAGAAGCAATGCCCGCACTTCTTCCCCCAAGGCGCGCCGTTCTGCATGGGTTAACGCGCCAAAGTCGGTCTGCGCGGCCACCGGGAAAGCCGCCACGCAACAGGCTAGTGCCAAGCGCATCTTAGCCGCGTTTTTCTTCCAGAATGGCTTTCATCTGGTCGTAAGGCAGATAGCCGCGCAGCAGTTCGTCCTGCATCACAAAGGTCGGTGTGCCGGAAATCTGCAGCGTCTGTGCCAGCGCGCGGGTCTTTTCGATCTCGGCGGTGACTTCGGCACTGTCCATCTTTTCCTGAATGGCCTCGGCGTCCAGATCAAAGCTGCTGGCCAAGCGACCCAGCGATGTTGGTGTGATGTCGCCGTTAAAGCTCATCAAGGCGTCATGCACGGATTTATAGGCCTCGTCCCCCGCAACGATCTTGGTCGCGATGGCAAAGCGCGAGGCGACCATGGATTGCTCGCCCAAGATCGGCAGCTCTTTCACGATAAAGCGGATGTTGCCGTCGCCATTGACCAGTTTCTCGACCTCGGAGAACGCTTTTTTGCAGTAACCGCAACGGTAGTCCATGAACTCTACGATGGTCATGTCGCCTTCGGGATTGCCACCGACATAGGAATAGCCGTCATCAAAGATCGCGGCCGCATTGTCGGACACCAGCGTGAAATCCGCCTGCGCCTGTGCTTCGGCCTGACGGGCCTGCAGCTGGTTCACCGCTTCCATGATCACTTCGGGGTTTTCCATCAAATAGGCACGCACCTCGGCGCGGAATTGCGCGCGTTCGGCATCAGTCAGTTCGGTTAGGTCCATCGCGTGGGCGGGGGCTGTCAGGGACAGGGCCATCAGGGCGGGGGCGATCAGCTTTTTCATCAGGGTCACTCGCTTGTTGTTGCGCGGGGGTGCAGGCACCGGTTGCAAGGGTGGTGCGCGATTTTGCCAGCGCGCACAAGGGTTGACGGCACCGGCGGGGTGCGGTGAAAGGTCCGGGCTCAACAGTAGGATCAAGCCCATGCGCATTTCAACCCGATCTCAGGTCGATCCCTTTATCGTGATGGATGTGATGCAGGCCGCCGCCGCCGCCGAGGCGGAGGGCCGCCACATCATCCATATGGAGGTCGGCCAACCCGGCACGGGCGCGCCCAAAGGGGCCAGCACCGCATTGACCGCCGCGATGGAGCAGGGCGCGCTTGGCTATACCGTCGCATTGGGACTGCCTGCGCTGCGCCAGCGGATCGCGCGGATGTACGGGGAGTGGTACAATGTCGATCTGGACCCGAACCGCGTGGTCATCACCTCTGGCTCTTCGGGCGGGTTCATCCTGACGTTTACCTCGCTTTTTGATACCGGGGACCGTGTGGGCATCGGGGCACCGGGGTATCCAAGCTACCGCCAGATCCTCAAGGCGCTGGACCTCGCTCCCGTCGATCTGCCCACTTCGCTTGAAAACCGCTTGCAGCCGGTGCCTGCGGATTTCGCGGGCATGGATCTGCAGGGGCTGCTGGTCGCGTCGCCGGGCAACCCGACGGGCACGATGCTGGATCACGCTGCCATGTCCGCGCTGATCGACGCGACAAAAGCGCAGGGGGCATCCTTCATCTCGGACGAGATTTACCACGGCATCGAATACGAGAAAAAGGCCGTGACCGCGCTTGAGATCACCGATGATGTCTATGTCATCAATTCGTTTTCCAAGTATTTCTCTATGACCGGTTGGCGTGTCGGCTGGATGGTTGTGCCAGAGGATCACGTGCGCGTGGTCGAACGGATCGCGCAAAACATGTTCATCTGCGCCCCCCACGCCAGTCAGGTCGCCGCGCTTGCCGCGATGGATTGCACCGATGAGCTTGAGGCGAATATGGATGTCTACCGCGCCAACCGCGCGATGATGATCACCGGCCTGCGCGAGGCGGGATTTACCCGTTTCGCGCCACCCGACGGGGCCTTCTATGTCTACGCCGATGTGTCCGAGCTGACGGATGACAGCCGCGCATTGGCGCGGGATATTCTGGACAAGGCGGGTGTGGCCGTGACCCCGGGGCTCGATTTCGATCCGGTGCGCGGGCATCACTGGCTGCGGTTTTCCTATGCGCGCAGCACCCAGGATATTGCCGAGGGGCTGGGGCGGCTCAAGACCTATATGGCGGGCCGCTGAAAGGCTGGCTCGGGTTGCGGCGGGGTGCTATACCTGCCGCAACCACCCCGAGCAGAACGGTGACAGGCATGCGTATTCTTCCCATTATCGCAACGGTTTGCGCGCTGTCCTTGCCAGCGTCCGCGCAGGATCTGACCGCGCTGGCACGCGTGGACCCTGCCAAAAGCGCCATCTCGGATGGTTGGTTCGGGGGCACGACGCTGACGCTTGGGCTGAGCCAAGGGGTGCCGTTTCGGGTGTTCTTGCTGGATGATCCGGCGCGGCTGGTGGTCGATTTCCGTGAGGCCGACTGGAGCGGTGTGAACACCGCAGACCTGCTGCCTGAACCCGGACGGATTACCGGTCTGCGCTTCGGCCCGTTCCAACCCGGTTGGTCGCGGCTTGTCGCGGATCTGGCCGAACCGATGATCCCGCGCGAGATCGGGATGCCGGTCAACAAGGGTTCCGGCCAAGCCACGCTTGAAATCGCCTTGAAATCTGCCACCCCCGAGGAATTTGCCGCCGCCGCCGGTGCGCCCGTTGATCCGGCGTGGACCATGGCGCTGGCCGCACCGCCCAAGGCGGTTGCCGACCTGAAAGAGGTGCCGTTTCGTGTGGTGCTGGACCCAGGTCACGGGGGCGTTGATCCGGGGGCAGAGACAGATGGTATCCTGGAGAAAGACCTGATGCTGTCCTTTGCGCAAGCGCTGCGCGACACATTAGTCCGCGATGGGGTCGATGTGGTGATGACCCGTGACACGGATCATTTTGTCGCGCTTGAAACCCGCGTCGCCATTGCGCATCAGGCCGAAGGCGATCTGTTTATCTCGCTCCATGCGGACAGTTTGCAGCACGGCGGCGCAAAAGGGGCGACGGTCTATACGCTGTCGGACGACGCCAGCGATACTGCCACCGACCATCTGGCCGCACGCCACAACCGCGCCGATATTATCGCAGGGGCCGACCTGACCGGATCGGATGACGAGGTCGCCAGCGTGCTGCTTGATCTTGCCCGCCAAGAGACAGAGCCGCGGTCGGTCGCCGCCGCTAAAGTGCTGGTTGAAGGCATGAAAGCCGCCGGCGGTCCGATGAACCGCCACCCGCTGCGCAACGCGGGCTTTTCGGTGTTGAAATCGGCTGACATCCCCTCGGTTCTGATTGAAATCGGGTTCCTCAGCTCGAAGCGTGATCTTGCCAATCTGCGAGACCCGATCTGGCGGGCGGTCATGGTGTCGGCGATTGCGGATTCCATCGCCAAATGGCGCGACGCGGATGCCGCGCTCAAGCCCTTGATTCGCCAGTAAACCGCACCCGAACGCCCCTCTAGGTGTTGCGCGGGTTACCGCACAGGGCCACTGCATCGTGTTTTGACGATTCCCGCAGGGTTGCGTATAGACGGGTCACCAACCCTCCTTGCAAGGAACTGCCAGCCGTGTTTCGTTTGATCCTGTCTTTCTTCGGGGGTATTTTTACCACCCTCACCATGAGCATCGGTATGGTTGCGCTGACCATCGGCGCGGTGTTCTGGATGTATGGCCGCGATCTGCCCAGCCACGAATCCCTTGCGCAATACACGCCCCCGACGATCAGCCGGATTTATTCGGGGCAGGGGCGGTTGATTGATGAATTCGCCAAGGAACGTCGCCTGTTCGCGCCGGCCAACACGATCCCGCCGCTGATCAAACAGGCCTTCATCTCGGCCGAGGACAAGAACTTTTATACTCACGAAGGCTATGACCTGCGCGGCATCGGGGCAGCGGCCGTAGATGCGGTGCGCACAAGGGGCAAGGACGTTCGCGGTGCATCGACCATCACGCAGCAGGTGATGAAGAACTTTCTTCTGTCCGGCGACCGTCGGGCCGAACGCAAGATCAAGGAAATCATCCTCGCCGCACGGCTTGAGGAAACGCTGCCCAAGGAAAAGATCCTTGAACTTTATCTGAACGAGATCTTCTTGGGCCAGAACTCCTACGGTGTGGCCGCCGCGTCGCAGACCTATTTCAACAAGACATTGGGGGAGCTGGCCCCACACGAGGCTGCGTTCCTTGCCTCGCTGCCCAAAGCGCCGTCCGATTATCACCCCGTGCGCCGCAAGGACCGGTTGCTGGCACGCCGGAACTTCGTGCTGCGCGAGATGAAGGAAAACGGCTATATCACCCCCGCCGTCTACGAGACCGAGGTCGCACAGCCCTTGCGATCGGTGCAGAACGGGGACTTTGAAAGCTTCAAGGCCGAACTGCCGCCGCGCGATTACTTTACCGATGAAATCCGCCGCCAGCTGTCCGAGAACTTCGGCGAGGGCGAATTCTTTACCGGCGGTCTGACCGTGCGTGCCACCATCGACAACGAGATGCAGCCCATTGCCGCACAATCCTTGCAGCAGCAGCTTGAGGAATATGATCGCGGCATCGGTATCTACCGCGGCACCGGCAAGAAGATCGCGCCCGAAAAGCTGACCACCGAGGCGGATTGGCGCGAAGCCCTGTCGGACACCCGTGTGCCACGTGACGTTGATCTGGAAAACCCGTGGTATCCTGCCGTGGTGCTGAGCCTGACCAATGACGCCGCCCGCATCGGGATCGAAGGCGTGGATGAGGACGCAGACGGTCATTTCATCCCCGCCAAGGATGTTCAATGGGCACGCAAACGTCTTGAGAACGGCAAGCTCGGCAACCGCGCCCAAGTGCCCGCTGACCTGCTTGAGGTCGGCGACGTGGTGCTGGTGCGCCGCATGACGGCGGATAGTGACGGGTCGTTCATCCGCTGGACTTTGCGTCAGATTCCGGAAGTGCAGGGCGGCTTTGTCGCAATGGACGTGAATACAGGGCGGGTGATCGCGATGCAGGGCGGTTTCTCCTATCAGGCGTCGGTGTTCAACCGTGCGACGCAGGCGAAACGCCAGCCGGGGTCGAGCTTTAAACCCTTTGTCTATGCCGCGGCATTGGACAGCGGCTATACCCCTGCGACCATCGTTGTGGATGCCCCGATCGAGATCAACACACCCCAAGGCATGTGGCGGCCGCGAAACTCGTCGAACAAGTTCTACGGGCCGACGCCCTTGCGGACGGGTATCGAACAGTCGCGGAACCTCATGACCATCCGTCTGGCGCAAGAGGTCGGAATGAACACCGTTGGCGACTATGCCGAACGGTTCGGGGTCTATGACAACCTCTCGCCGGTACTGGCCAACGCGCTTGGTTCGCAGGAAACCACGCTCTACCAGATGGTGTCGGCCTATGCGATGTTCGCCAATGGTGGCGAGCGGGTGCAGCCGACGCTGGTGGACCGTGTGCAGGACCGCTACGGCCGCACTGTCTACAAACACGACCAACGCATCTGTAACGATTGCCAGCTTGAAACGCTGGCCCCCGGCGTGGGGCCGCGCATCATCTCGAACCGTGAACGGGTGATGGACCCGATCACGGCCTATCAGCTGACATCGATGATGAAGGGCGTCGTGGATCGCGGTACGGCGCGTGGGGCGGTGAACCTGCCCGTGCCAATCGCGGGCAAGACCGGCACCACCAACGATGCCAAAGACGTCTGGTTCGTCGGCTTCTCAAGCAACATCGTGGCGGGCTGCTATATCGGTTTTGACAACCCGCGCTCGCTGGGGCGTCGTGCCTATGGGGCGGGGATGTGTGGCCCTGTGTTCCAGCGGTTCATGAGCGAAGCAATCAAGAAATACGGCGGCGGCCCTTTCGAAGTGCCCCCCGGCGGTCACTTCATCAAGATCGACCGCTTCACCGGTGCACGTCTGTCTGACAGCGCCGCAGGTAACAACGTTGTGGCCGAATACTTCCGTGACGGCGAAGAGCCGCTGTTCGGGATCACCTTTGATGGTGGCTTTGCGATGGGTGCGGATCTGCCGCTGGTCGAGGAAGCCGGCGGCGGCGCGCGCGAGGTCACGACCTCTACCGGTAAAAAGGCGCGTGTCGGGCCCAAGGCAAGCTTTGGCAGCATCAACTCCGGCGGGTTGTACTAGGCCCGCTCCCCATTCTACAGCGCTTGCCCAAGTTGCGGCGCTGGTCTATTTGAAACGCGGCCCCGGCTATTCGGGGCCGCGATCTATTTAAAGGCAGGATACCATGCGCGCAGATGCACAAAACACAGCGGATAAGATCAGCAAATCGCTGGAGCTGTTGGCGCAGCGTCTGGACGTTGAAACCGCGCCATACCGTCTGGAAGAATTCAACGCCCGTGTCGAAGACCCCAATCTGTGGGATGATCCCGATGCGGCGCAAAAACTGATGCGCGACCGTCAGGCGCTGGTCGATTCCATCGCCACCTACGAGGGCATCAAACAAGAGCTGGCCGACAACATCGAACTGATCGAACTGGGCGAGATGGAAGGCGACGACGAGGTCATCGCAGAGGCCGAGACCGCATTGAAAAAGCTGGCCGAGACAGCCGCCCAGAAAGAGCTGGAAGCGCTGTTGAACGGCGAGGCCGACGGGAATGACACTTTCCTTGAAATCAACGCAGGGGCAGGCGGCACCGAAAGCTGTGACTGGGCCAATATCCTGTCGCGCATGTATGTCCGTTGGGCCGAGAAAAAGGGCTATAAGGTCGAACTGCAATCCGAAAGCCCCGGCGAAGAGGCGGGGATCAAATCGGCGACCTACAAGATCAGCGGCCCGAATGCCTATGGCTGGCTCAAGTCGGAATCCGGTGTGCACCGTCTGGTGCGGATCAGCCCCTTTGACAGCGCCGCCAAACGGCACACGTCCTTTACCTCTATCTGGGTGTATCCGGTGGTCGACGACAATATCGAAATCGACATCAACCCCAGTGACATCCGCATCGACACCTATCGGTCCTCGGGGGCCGGTGGTCAGCACGTAAACACCACTGACTCGGCCGTGCGGATCACGCACCACCCCACCGGCATCGTGGTTACCAGCTCTGAGAAATCGCAGCACCAGAACCGCGACATCGCGATGAAGGCGCTAAAATCGCGGCTGTATCAGATGGAGCTGGACCGCCGCAACGCGGCCATCAACGAAGCCCATGAAAACAAGGGCGACGCGGGTTGGGGCAACCAGATCCGGTCCTACGTCCTGCAGCCGTACCAGATGGTCAAAGACCTGCGCACCAACTATGAAACCTCGGATACCAAAGGGGTGCTGGATGGCGACCTTGACGGGTTGATGGGCGCCGCGCTGGCGCTTGCCGTGTCGGGCAAGACCCGCGCCGAGGCGCAAGAAGGTTAAGGCCAAATATCAGGCAAAGACGCGCGGGCGGCCTTGTCTCGTGCAGCAGTTTTGCTAGCACCCCTTGCATCCCGCTGCGGCCTTCCGTTCTATGACCCCGAACGGAGGGCTCGGCCATGAACATACTAGACATCGGGGCCTTGGCCCAATCGGAGGCATTGGCGAACGGCAGCCTGACGGCGCGTGCTTTGATGGAGGCCACGCTAGAGCGCATCGACGCCGTAAACGGCACGGTCAACGCCATCGTCGCGCTGCGCCCGCGCGCGGAGCTTCTGGCCGAAGCCGATAGGGCCGATGCCACGCCTCGGGCCGGATGGCTGCACGGTATTCCCATTGCGATCAAGGATTTATCCGATGCCAAGGGCTTGCCAACCGCCAAGGGATCACCGCTGTTTGCCGGAACGATTGCCCAGAAGGACAGCGTCTTTGTCGCCCGCATCCGTGCGGCTGGGGCAATCATCATCGGTAAAACCAACACGCCTGAATTCGGCTTGGGCAGCCACACGTTCAACCCCGTCTACGGCCCGACGCGGAACCCCTATGACCACACACGTTCGGCTGGCGGGTCTTCGGGCGGGGCGGCGGCTGCCTTGGCAACGGGGATGCTAAGCATCGCTGACGGGTCCGACATGATGGGCAGCCTGCGCAACCCCGCGGGCTGGAACAACGTCTACGGCATGCGCCCCAGCTGGGGCGCTGTACCGGCAGAGCCAGAGGGCGATATGTTCCTGCATCAGCTGAGCATGGCAGGCCCGATGGCGCGCTGCCCCCGCGATCTGGCGGCCTTGCTGGACACAATGACCGGAGAGGACCCCAAGCAACCCCTCGGCCTGTCACCGGCGCCGATCTTGCCGCAGATGGATACCCCGTCGCCCACGCGCCGCATCGGGTGGCTGGGCGATTGGGGCGGGGCCTTTGCCTATGAAGACGGGATCGAGGACGTGAGCAAAGCGGCCCTGGATCAACTGGTCGCCCTGGGGCATCAGGTGACCGCTGTGCCAGCCCCCTTTGACGCGGACGCGATGTGGGACAGCTGGACCACGCTGCGGTCTTTTGCCGTTGCTGCCGGTTTGGGCGCGCTCTACCGCGATCCGGAAACCCGCGACAAGCTCAAGCCCGCCGCCCAATGGGAGATCGAGCGCGGGCTCGGGTTCACGGGGCAGGAGGTGCAGCAAGCCAGCCTGACGCGGTCGGACTGGTATCGCCGTGTCACCGCGCTGTTTGACGAGGTTGACGTGCTGGTGCTGCCTTCGGCGCAGCTTTGGCCCTTTGACGTGGATCAGGTGCATCCGACACAGATCGCCGGACGGGACATGGATACCTATCACCGCTGGATGCAGGTCGTGGTGCCCGCCGGTCTGGTGGGGCTGCCGGTTGTCAATATCCCCGCCGGTTTCGGCGCAGAGGGGCTGCCTGCGGGGCTACAGATGATTGGACCGCGGGGCAGCGATACGGCGCTGCTTCAACTGGCGCAGCAATGGCACGCGGCAACGCAGTGGCCACAGATGCGCCCGCCGCCGCTGGCGTAGCGGTCATTCAAAGGCGAATTCCGTGCGCAGAAGGTGGCGGTGAAAGGGTTCAAGATCGCTTGGCTCGCACAGCCCCTTCAAGCGGGCGGCCTGCAACACGGCCGACGGGGTTTGCGGCAGGTATTCATAGACCAGCCGCGTCGCCCGCAACCCGATCGAATTTTCCGGCACCGTGCGGGTGATGTATCCGACCCAGAAATTATTGTTGAACGACGCGATCCGCCCCAGATAGTTGAACGAAGAGGTCATCGCGCCGCGCCGCGAGGCGATAATGGCGATGCCTTCTTCCTGCTGCAGCACCACGCCGCGATATTCGCGCAATTCCGAATGGGTGGGCAGGCTTTGGATGCGCATGGCGTGAGGGGCCTCGTAGCCGCGCAGATAGGTATGCCGGCCACTGCGAAACACCATAACCAATCCCAAGGCGAATTTCTCGGGGTAAAGAAAACTACGGCGCGAGAACCGGTAGAAACCGCTGGGAAACGTGGCTTCGGGCAGGTCCAGCGCGCCCGAAACGATAAAGTCGCCCATGAAATCCGGGGGGGAGGGTTCGATCTTCTCGATCTCTTCCAAGGGCTCCAGAAGGACACGCGCATCAACGTCGAAAAACTTGCACATCCGGTCCAGAATATCGGGGCGCGGAAAGCTTTCACCCGATAGATATCGATTGAACTGCGTGCGATTGATCCCCAGTTCCTGCGCGAGGTAGGTGATGGAGGGGTAACCTACTGAAAGTTTTTTTAAATTTGACCCGAAAATTGTCCTGATATCGGCGGGGTTCGTCATGAAATCAGTCCGTTAAAATTAATTGAACTAAACCTCACAACCTTTGAACGAATTTGCAAGGAGATTTGCAATATAGGGCTGTGTAGTGACGCTAATCAGCGTCAAATTTCGGTGCGCGCGACACAAAATGATTTCGTAAAAAAATCGACAATTTGTAAAAATGACATGATTATCTCTCATGTCTGCAAGCATCTGGAAGGAACAGTTAAATGTACGGTGTGGTACTTTGGAGCGATGCCCGATCCAACAAAGCTGTGTTCTGGTGCGAGGATCACGGCGACCTTGCATATTTCCAGGGTGACCCAGCGACAGTGAACCAGACGACAAGCTGTTTTGATGCTGGTGATCTTGTCCAGTTCGAGGTCTACCACGAGGCCAAATTGCGCAAGGCGCTTAACCCCAAGGTCGTGCGATCCAAGGCGGACGCTGATTTGCCTAACAAACTGCTGCGCCATTCCGCGGGCATTACCCGAAAGCAAACAGGCGGCGAGGTGCTTCCATTCCGCCCAAAAGCCGCCCCGCCGGTAGAGTTCCGCCATCGCGGTCAGGCCTAGTCCGGCCGAAGCCGGCCAGACGTCAACCTGCCACCTCAGCGCATCAGTCGCCGCGCGACAGGGCTGCCACACCCGTCCGTGCCACTGACACCAGCCCCAAGGGGCGCATCAATTCGGCAAATGCGTCAATCTTCTCGGGCGCGCCGGTGATCTCGAACACGAATGTTTCCAGGGTGCTATCGACAACGTTGGCGCGGAAGATATCCGCCAGACGCAGAGCTTCGACCCGTTTGTCGCCGGTGCCATTCACCTTGAACATCGCAAGCTCACGCTCGACCACGGGGCCTTCGACGGTCAGGTCATGCACCTCGTGTACCGGCACAATCCGCCCCAGCTGCGCCTTGATCTGCTCGATCACCTGCGGCGTGCCCGAAGTGACGATTGTGATGCGGCTAAGGTGGCCTGTGTGGTCGACCTCTGCCACGGTAAGGCTGTCGATGTTGTATCCACGGCCCGAAAACAGACCGATGACGCGCGCCAGCACACCGGGTTCGTTCTCGACCAGTACGGCCAGCGTGTGACGTTCGATCACATCCGAGAAATTGGGACGTAGGTTATAGGCGGAATGGCTGTTGGAGCCTTTTTTGATCTTTAGGGCTGACATGACACTGTCCTTCTAAGATTTGTTCAATCTCGGCGCGCGACCCCGCGCCGATGTGTTTCCTTGTGCCGTTGGCGGCTTAGACCAAGACCGATCCTTTGGCGTCGATCACCCCTTGCGTATCGACACCGGCCAGCATCATGTCGTTATGCGCTTTGCCCGACGGGATCATCGGGAAACAGTTTTCGTGTTTTTCCACCAGACAGTCAAAGATCACCGGACCGTCATAATCGAGCATCTCCATGATCGCGTCGTCCAGATCGTCGGGATCCGAACAGATGATCCCCTTGGCCCCGAAAGCTTCGGCCAGCTTGACGAAATCGGGCAGGGATTCAGACCAGCTTTGGGAATAGCGCTCGCCGTGCAGCAGCTCTTGCCACTGGCGGACCATGCCGAGGCGTTCGTTGTTCAGGATGAACTGTTTCACCGGCAGGCCGTATTGCATGGCGGTGCCCATTTCCTGCATGTTCATCAGCCAGGACGCTTCGCCCGCAACGTTGATGACCAACGCGTCAGGATGCGCCATCTGCACGCCGATGGACGCCGGGAAACCATAGCCCATGGTCCCCAACCCGCCAGAGGTCATCCAGCGGTTCGGATCCTCGAAGCCAAGGTATTGCGCGGCCCACATCTGGTGCTGGCCCACTTCGGTGGTGACATAGCGGTCACGCCCCTTGGTCAGCGCCTCAAGTCGCGAGAGCGCGTATTGCGGTTTGATGATCTTGCCCTTTTGCTCGAACTTGAGGCAGTCAACGTTGCGCCATTCCTCGATCTTCTTCCACCATTTGCCAACGGCTTCGGTGTTTGTCTTGCGGCCGCGCGATTTCCAGACCTTCAGCAGGTCTTCCAGCACATGGCCCACGTCGCCGACGATAGGGATGTCTACGCGGATGATCTTGTTGATCGACGAGGGGTCGATGTCGATATGCGCTTTCTTGGATTTCGGGCTGAACATGTCGACAACGCCGGTGATCCGGTCGTCGAAGCGCGCGCCGATGTTGATCATCAGATCGCAGTCGTGCATCGCCATATTGGCTTCGTAAAGACCATGCATGCCGAGCATCCCCAACCATTTGTCACCCGACGCCGGATAGCTGCCAAGCCCCATCAAGGTGGAGGTGATCGGAAAGCCTGTCGCCTCGACCAACTCGCGCAGCAGTTGCGACGCCGCAGGACCGGAGTTGATGACCCCGCCGCCGGTATAGAATATCGGGCGCTTGGCGGTCTCGATGGCGGCCACCAGTTCGGTGATCTCGGTCATGTCGCCTTTGACGGGCGGCTGGTAATGCGAGGTGGACGGCTTCTTGGGCGTGTATTCCCCCGTGGCGAATTGCACGTCTTTCGGGATGTCGACCAGAACGGGGCCGGGGCGCCCGCTGGTGGCCACGTGGAACGCCTCGTGCAGAACGCCGCCCAGCTTGTCGGTCTCTTTCACCAGCCAGTTGTGCTTGGTGCAGGGGCGGGTGATGCCCACGGTATCGGCCTCCTGAAACGCGTCAGAGCCGATCATGAAGGTCGGCACCTGACCCGTAAGGACCACCAGCGGAATGGAATCGAGCAAGGCATCCGTCAGGCCGGTCACCGCATTGGTGGCACCGGGGCCCGAGGTGACAAGAACAACGCCCGGTTTTCCGGTCGAGCGCGCATAGCCTTCGGCGGCATGCACCGCCCCTTGTTCGTGACGCACCAGCACGTGTTTGATGCTGTTTTGTTGGAACACCTCGTCATAGATCGGTAGGACAGCGCCGCCGGGATAGCCAAATACGGTATCGACACCCTGATCAATCAGGGCTTGAACGATCATTTTCGCTCCGGTCATTTTACGTGTCATCTTGGTGCTCCGTCAGGCGGTGGTTTATCAAAAAATACGTTGCGCAAAAAAAAGCCCCCGATTTTGACGGGGGCGCATGGTGACTATTATGGTCTGCCGTTACCGGCCCATGCGCGTGTGTCTTAGAATGACGACGATATCTGTCAAAGCTAGATCTGTCATAGCCAAAGGCCCCTCATTGCGTGCATGGACATTATGAGCGCCACAAAGGGGCGTCAATGCTCTATTGTCGATAAAAGTGTCGCTGCGTGCAAAAAATCTTTTCATTTATTGCGCGAAATCCTGAATTTTCTAATTTTTGCAAAATTGGGGGCATTTCTCGGGCGCATATCAGCTAGAGTCGCACTCCGGTTCCCTGCAGCACGCCGTGTTCCATCGCGTAGCGCGTCAGCCCTGCGGTGGAAGAGATGCCAAGCTTGCGCTTGATATTCTTGCGGTGGGTTTCGACGGTGCGCACAGAGATATCCAAGGTCAGCGCGACCTCTTTGTTGGATTTCCCCTGTGCCAGTTGCAACAGGATCGTCTGTTCGCGTTCGGTCAGGGATTCACGCGCGGCATCCTTGGGTTCAAGCGACCCTTGCGCGCCGGTGCATAGATACCGTTCGCCGCGCATCACCGTATCGATCGCCAGCTTGATCTCGTCCGTCGGTACATCCTTGAGGATATAGCCCATGGCGCCGTGGCTTAGCGCCGAAGAGATATATTCGGGGTTATCATGCATCGACAGGATCACGATGCGGGTGTCGGGCTGGCGTTCCAGCAAGATCTCGGTCGCGGACAACCCGCCGATCTCTGGCATGTTGAGATCCATGAGGATCACATCGGGGTCCAGATCCGCGACGCTGTCGATCGCGGCGCGGCCATTGGGCAGACAGCCGACCACATTGATATCGTCATAGCTTTCAAGAATGGACTGGATGCCTTCGGCGACCATCGGGTGATCGTCCACAATCATCACTTTGATCAACTCGGGCGGCTGGGTGTCTGAAAGGGTCATGGGGCAGCTTTCGGGAAGGGGCATATCAGGGCTTAGGGCAGGGCGGTCGGCGGCGGGCGCAGCATATGGGTCAACGGGACGGTAGCGGTAATCTCGGTGCCGCCTTGGGCAGAGGTTTGCATGGTCAGCGTGCCGTCTAGCTGCTCGATCCGCTCTTGCATATTGCGCAGGCCCAACCCTCCGGCGGAGGAGCGTGTCTTGGCCAGCCCCAGCCCGTTGTCAGAGATCGACAGCGTCGCGCCCTGTCGGTGACCGCGCAGATCGACGATAACTTCGGTGGCGCGTGCGTGGCGTTCGATATTGGTCAGCGCCTCTTGCGCGATCCGGTAAAGCGCGATCTTGGCCTCGTCGTCCAAGCGGTTGCGGAATACCACGGTATCGAAGCGGCATTGAATACCGGTGCGTAGGGCGAATTGTTCGACCAGCGTTTTCAGCGCGGGACCAAGCCCCAGATCATCCAGAATACTGGGGCGCAGGTCGCGGCTGATGCGGCGCACTTCGGCGATGGACTGTGCAAGGCTGTCGATCCCCTTTGCCAAAGGCTCTGCCGCGCGGGCATCGCCCCTTTCCAGCCGGCGTCGCGCATTGTCGAGCGCATAGCGCACCCCCACCAGGATCTGGCTGATGCCGTCATGCAGTTCGCGCGCCACGCGGCCACGCTCTTCCTCTTGGGCGTCAAATACCCGCTGCGTCAGCTTTTTAAGCTTCGCATCCGCAAGCCGCCGTTCACGCAGATTGACCAGCATGCCCGTGCCAAACACCAGCAGCAGGGCGGTCACCGTAATAACGCCAATATAGAAGAACGTACGCTGCACCCGCGCCTGCACATCGGATCGCGCCGCGGCCCCGCTGGCAAGCACATCGTCGATGAACACACCCGTCCCCACGGCCCACTGCCAACTGGGGAAAGAGGTGACATAGGTGATCATCTGCGCATCCTCTCCGGTAGAGGGTTTGGGCCACATATAGGTGTGATACCCGCCGCCACTGCGTGCGATGCGGATCAGCTCGTCCACCACGGGCGTGCCGTTGCTATCCGTCTCGCCAGCAAAGTTGCGGTTGATCCGGTCGGTCTGGCGCGGGCTGACAAGGGCGGTGCCGTCGTAGTCATAGACAAAGAACTGACCTTCCTCGCCATAGATCATCGCCGCGAGGATCTGCGCCACCTGCGATTTCGCCGCCCCATCATCAGGAGAGGCGGACCCGTAGACGAAGTAAAAGCCGTTGCGCGCCTGTGTCACATAATTGCGCAGCTCTACCTTCTTGGCGTCCAGCAACTGCTGTTCAAGCGTTGAAATCTCGCGGTCGGCCACCGCGCGCGCCTGCAGTGCCACGACAAAGGCAATCGCCGTCACCGCCAGCACCAGCGGCACAGAGGCGATGAGTGTCAGCTTTTGGGCGTAGGTGGGGGCGATCATGAAAGACGGGCGGCGCATGCAGCGCTGATACTGGGAAATCCACGCGAATCAAAGTGCTAGATGCAGTCACAAATCACCCGCTATACGCGTGTATGCACAACATATGGCAGGTCCGGCGGAACATTTGCCGCATATTTGGGCGGTAAATCTGCACCCTCTACGCAGTAGTTGGTATTTTCAACGTTTCGCTAATGCGTAGAGTGAACGACACTTGAAATGACCCGCGCGCATATAATGAAGCGCGGGCACCCTCATATAACTCGGGAGGAGTATCCAATATGGACCGTCGTTCATTTCTGAAGACATCCGCGCTTGGCGGGTCTGCCGCCGCTGCATCGACACTGGCCGCACCGCTGTACGCCCAAGGTAAACGCACGCTGACCATGGTCACCGCATGGCCCCGTGGCTTTGCCGTGCTTGATGACGCCGCGACCTACCTCAACAACATGGTTAACGAGATGTCTGACGGCACGTTGACCATCGAAAAGAAAGCCCCGGGCGAGCTCGTCGGCGCGTTCGAGGTCTTTGACGCCGTTTCCTCCGGTCAGGCGGATATGTATCACGCGGCTGACTACTACTTCATCGGCCAGCACCCCGGTCTGGCGTATTTCACCGCCGTGCCTTTCGGTGCCACAGCACAAGAGCTGACCAACTGGTATCTGCACGGTGGCGGCCATGACCTGCACAACCAGATCGGTGAAATCTTCAACATGAAGATGTTCCTCGCCGGTAACTCCGGTTCGCAGTCCGGTGGCTGGTTCCGCAAGGAAATCAACTCTGCCGCGGACTTCAACGGCCTGAAATTCCGTATGCCCGGTCTGGGCGGCAAGGTGCTGGGTAAACTGGGCGCGTCTGTTCAGAACATCCCCGGTGGCGAACTGTATCAGGCGCTGTCCTCCGGCGCGCTTGACGGGCTGGAGTGGGTTGGCCCCTTCGCGGATGAGCGCGCAGGCTTCCAGGAAGTCGCCAAGATCTACTACACCGCTGGTTTCCACGAGCCAGGGTCTGGCCTGACAGCATCGGTCAACCTTGATGTGTTCAACGACCTGACACCGGCGCAGCAGAAGATCATCGAATATGCATCGATGGCGACCACGCACACCGGTCTGGCCGAAACACTGGCCAACAACGGTGCCGCCTTGGCGCGTCTGCAGCAGCAGGGCGTGAAAACCATGCAGTTCCCCGATGATGTCTGGGATGCATTCGGTGCGGCTTCCAAAGAGGTTATGGACGAGAACATGGATGACACGCTGTTCGCCGACATCCGCAACAGCTTTGAATCCTCGCTGTCCGCATCGGCTGAATGGCTGTCCAAATCCGACGCCTATTATGTCGAACAGCGCCAGCGCGTTCTGGGCAAAATGTAAGCCATCCCCACGGGATGACAGGGGGGCTGCCTTTGGGCGGCCCCACACGCGACTTTGCGATCCGGAAAACGGGCGCGCAAAGCGAGGACAATTTTCGCACCAAGCCCAAACTGAAACCGGGCGGGCGAAGGGGGGATATCAATGGCAGAAGATGCAGTATGCGCTGGATTTTTCCGCGCGGCGGAAGGGGCCAAGATCAGCTGCTTGGACCAGTTCCAAGAGGGCAACCTGATCAGCTTCATTCTGGGCAACCTACTTGAAGCGTTCTACAATTTCTTTGCAGCGGTGCTGAACCCGTCCATGTGGCTGGACTGGTCCAACAGCGAAGCCTTGATGCGGTTCATCTATTACGGTGCCTCGGTAGAGCTGTTCTTTGTCTTGCTCGTCGGACTGCTGATCGTCACGGCTGTCGGCATCTGGGAACGCAGCTTTATGTGGGGCTGTGTGCGCGGGCTTGAAGGCTTCGCCAATGTCACCGGGCGTTTCTTTGCCTGGGCCGGGCTTTTGATGGTGCTGCAACAGATCATCATCGTCTTCATGCAACGTATTTTCACCCGGCCTGATATCTCTATCGGCTTTGGTATTCCGCTGCAGTTCGACATCAGCTGGTTTGCAGAAGAGTTGAAGCTTTTCAATGCGTTGGTCGTCTGTCTTTGTGTGTCCTACACCTTTGTACAAGGCGGGCATGTGCGTGTTGACCTTTTCTATGCCGGCGCAAAATTCCGTACTAAGCGCGTGATCGACATGTTCGGCGCGCTGTTCTTCATGATCCCCTTTGCGATTGTCACATGGCTTTATGGCTGGTTCTTCCTGTGGCGCCATCTGGTGACACCGAACCCATCGGCCTCTGACCGGTTGGAGCTGCTGCTGCGCAAGGCGCGCTTGCTCAAGTGGAACGTGGAAACCATCGGCTTTTCGCCCAACGGGTTCAACGGCTACTTCTTGTTCAAGATCCTGCTGTGTGCCTTCTGCGCAATGGTGATCTTGCAAGCAATATCAGTGTTTTATCGCGCTTTGTTAGAGTTCCGTGAAGGGCCTGAAAGCGAAGATAAATATCTCGACCGCGATACGTTGGGCGAGGGCGAAGAAGCCTATGAGGGCACACATTAATTCAAGGGGCGTCCCATGCTATTTGGTCTCGACGGGGTCGAAATTGGCCTGATCATTGTTTTTGCCTGCCTCTTTGGCGGCATCCTGTCCGGTTTCCCGGTGGCCTTTGCCATCGGCGGTGCTGGCATCATCTCTTTCGGTATCATCGCCGCACTCGATAGTGCGGGTCTGATGGTGCATCAGGCGATTGACCAATCGTCGCAAGCCTATCGCGATCTGGTGAACTCGGGCGTTCCCAATGACGCGGTATCGAAATTCCGCTATCCGGATTTGCCGCTGATCGGTGAATCTGTATTCCCCCAAGGCTGGGAAGTCGCGCTGGACCGGAACGTCAGCTTTATCGTGAACCGTATGAACGAACGCGTTCTGGCGGGGCAGTCGATCGAGACGCTGTTGGCGGTTCTGATGTTCGTTCTGATGGGCATCACGCTGGAACGCTCCAAGATCGCGAACGACCTGTTGACCACGATGGCGCGCGTCTTCGGACCGCTGCCCGGTGGTTTGGCGGTGTCGATTGTGGTTGTGGGCGCGTTTCTTGCGGCCTCTACCGGGATCGTGGGCGCGACGGTTGTCACCATGGGGCTGCTGGCGCTGCCGACCATGTTGCGCAACAACTATTCGCCTGAAATTGCGACAGGTGTCATCGCGGCGTCTGGTACTTTGGGCCAGATCATTCCGCCGTCCATCGTTATCGTCCTTCTGGGCACATTGGCGGGCGATCTATACTCCGCCGCCCAGGAAGCGCGTGCCACCGCCGTTGGCTGTACCGATGCGCTGACCTACTTGGGCCAGCCCGCAGTTGTGTCTGTAGGGACGCTGTTCCAGGCCGCGTTGCTGCCGGGGATCATGCTGGCGTTGCTTTATGCGCTTTACGCCTTTGTATATGCGCTGCTGAACCCTGAAAAGGCGCCCGCCGTGCCGATGGGGGCGACCAATGCCGAACCCATAACGCGGGGCGAGGGCTTTACCTGGTTCCTTGGTATGCCAGCCCTGCTGATCGTGGGCACGATTGTTCTTGGCAACCTTGGCATCGTGGGCAGCCAGTCGACTGTTGTGTCCAGCTTTAGCGACATCGGGCAGGGTGCCAGCCTGCGCACCAACGTAGGCGAGGCCTGTCAGGCCGCGATGATCGAACTGCATGGGCAAAGCGCATGGGATCAAGCGGTGACCGAGCAAGCCGCGATCGAGGCGGCGGGCGGTCAACAGGCCAGCGAAAAGCTGACCGAAGAAGCGCTGGCCGCCAAGCAGGCTGAAAAGATCGCCAATGCCGCCCCCATCGGGACCGGTGTTGCGATCATCCTGATCCTGCTGGCACTGGTCATGACGACCGGTCGCGGTGTCGCCCCATCGGCGGACAAACGGCCGCTGATCATCGGTGGCATCGGTCTGGTGCTGACACTGCTGGTCGATATCCTGCTGGTCGGTCCGGCCACGTCCTCGGGCACGATGGTGCTGCTGATGGCGCTGCCTTTCGTGGCTGTCATGTATGGTGTGGTCTATGCGCTGAAGCTTTGCGCCGGTAACGAGCTGATCCGCGTGGTCTTCCCGCCGCTGGTCCTGATCGTTGCGGTACTGGGGTCGATCCTTGGCGGGATCACCAACCCGACGCCCGCGGCGGCCTTGGGGGCAGGTGGCGCGATCATGCTGGCCGCCTATCGCAAGCTCAAGGATATGGACCGGTCGCCCAAGGTGATCATCTGGTCCACCCTGGCCATCCTGATCGCGATCCTTGTCGGCGTGAACTTTGACCTGCGCATCAACCAAGAGGGCGTGAGCGTCGAAAGCTGGTTTGCCTTCTTCGTCGCCTATGGCGCGTATCTGTACGCGGTGTTCGGTCTGCTGTTCTCGTGCTGGATCCTTTATACCTCGGGCGTGCTAAGCCCCGTGGTCCGCGAGACGGCCAAGGTGACCTCGATGGTGTTTACCATCCTGATCGGATCGCAGTTGCTGAACCTTGTGGTGATCTCCTTTGGTGGCGAACACTACATCCAGCAGTGGCTGAAAAGCTTCGACAACGAGCTGACGGTCTTCCTGATCGTGATGCTGGTGCTCTTTGTGCTGGGCTTCGTGCTCGACTTCCTCGAGATCATCTACATCGTGATCCCGATTGTCGGGCCGGTGATCTACGGCGGCACTTTCGACCCGAAGTGGGTGACGATCATGATTGCGGTGAACCTGCAAACCTCGTTCCTGACACCGCCTTTTGGCTTCGCGCTTTTTTACCTGCGCGGCGTGGCCCCGGCGAGCGTCACCACCTCGCATATCTACCGCGGGATCATTCCTTTCGTCTTGATCCAGGTCGGGGCACTGGCACTGTTGTGGATGTTCCCGGTCATCGTGACCATCGTGCCGGACCTGATCCCCAATTGATCGGGGGTCAGGCCACCACAAAACAAAAGGCACCCTGCGGGGTGCCTTTTTCGTTTCAGCGGATGACAGCGGTTCAATACGCCTCAGCGTTACGATTTACCCTTTGGTCGGGCTCAGATCGGGGAGGGCGATATTGGCCACCTGTTCGGCAATCGGGTCGGTGTTCAGCGGATGCTGTTCGGGTTCGAAATCATCGGGGTTGCGCATCTTCTGCCACGCGCCGCCCATATAGACCTCAAGCCCCGAGAACTTGGCCTTATAGCCCATCTTGGGGCTGCCGGGCACCCAATAGCCTAGATATACATAAGGCAGACCCGCCGCACGGGCGATTTCGATGTGGTCAAGGATGATGTAATTTCCCAACCCGTCACGGGGCCGGTCAGGGCTGTAGAACGAATAGACCATGCTCACCCCGTCATCGAGCACATCCGTCAGGCAGACGCCAATCAGCTCGCGGGTTTGGGTATCGGTATATTCGATCACACGGCTGCGGATCGGGGTTTCCTCGATCATCGCGGCGAATTCGAAGACATCCATATCGGCCATGCCACCGTCTGCATGGCGGCTGTCAAGATAGGTGCGGAAGAGGTCGTATTGCTCTTCCGTGGCCCAAGGCGATGTCGCCCGCCGCGTCAGCCCCGCGTTGCGCTTGATCGTGCGCTTCTGGCTTTTGCTGGGGGTGAAGTCGGCCACGTTGATGCGCGCTGACAGACAGGCCGCGCAATCCGTGCAAGACGGGCGATACAGTACATTCTGCGACCGCCGGAAGCCTTGCCCCGACAGGCTGTTGTTCAGCTTGGTCGCGGAGTCGCCCTGCAGCGCGGTGAACAGTTTACGTTCCATCCGGCCGTCCAGATACGGGCAGGGCTGTGGCGCAGTCACATAGAACTGCGGAGCGATGGGGAGTGTATGGCGCATGAAAATCCGTTGTTGTTCGGAGGAAATTCTAACAACTGGTCCAAAGCGCGCCAAGCACAAGTTTGGGTCAGTTCACGCTTTCGACACGACGGTTCAGCGGGACTGTGCCGAGGATCACGTCGCTCAGGCTCTGGTGGCGCGAGGTGGCGCAGATGAGAATGATCGAAATCACCTGCAAAGGCATCATGGCAACGCTGACCGTATAGCCCGAAGTATGCAAGAACGCCGAGGCCAGATCCAGCGGTTCATCGCGCGCCGTGCGCAACTCCATGCCGAACAGGCGCATGCCCCAGGTGGCCGACCCGCTGGCAAGCGTCGCGACACGGTAGGTAAAGCCCACCATCAGCATCAGCAGCGGGAAAAAGAACAGGCCGGTGAAGGCGGTGAACGGCAGGATCAACACGCTGGTGATCAACACCAGCAGGGCGTCAACAACCCAAGCCATGAACCGTTTGGTCGGAATACCGCTATAGAATTCAGGCTGGTCGAATGGATCGGGGGTGGTGGGGGTCATCATGTCCTGTCCCTTGAGAAAATCGGCCCCCCGCCGTGGCGGAGGGGGTGTTGATTGAACGCGCAGGCTTTAGGCCTTTTGCGCATCATCGTCGTTTTTGGAGCCTTCGGCCATGAACTGGTCGAACTCTGCCTTATCCTTGGCGTCGCGCAGACGGCTCAGGAAGGCTTCAAAATTGGTTTGCTCTTCCTCCAGACGGGCCAGGGTGTCGGCCTTATAGGCATCAAAGGCGGCGTTTCCGGTTGAACGTCCGGTGATAGACCCACGGCGGGCGCGTTTGCTGCAAGACGAAGATTTAAACATGCGTTTGCTCCAGATCATATAGGCAAGAAGGGCAAGGCCAAGCGGCCAGAAAAGAATGAAACCGACAACCATGGCGGCGATCCAGGCACCTTTGCCCTTGTCGTCAAGAAAGTCCTCGGTACGGCCCAGCCAACTGCGTTGTGCGGTGTAGGTGGGTGCATAGGTCTGTGTCATCAAGTTCCCTTTCGGTCAGAGTGTGGTGGCCCTGAACGCTGCGGGCCGGTGCGGTGGCGGGCAATGTAAATGCCTTTCACATTACAATAGATCGGGGTGCGCCCTGTGGTTTGCAAGGGATAATGTAAATCTTTTTTACATTATTTGGATTTGCACGTATTTGGCGGGGGTTAGCAGGTGCCACGGCACCATTGACGACGGGCATAGAACCAGCGAATGCTTGGCGTATGAGAACACTTGCCAGTCAGATCACCCGCTGTCCCCGCATCTTTACGGCCGATCAGGCGCAGGATGCGCGCGCGCTCTTTCCCGATGCGCCGCCCGAAATTGCCGCGCTTGTGGCGGGGGCGGGATCGACGTCGCCCTATCTTCTGGGGTTGATGCAAAAGGAAACCGACTGGTGTCATGCGGCCTTCGATGATCCCGCAGGGGCGGTGCAGCAGGTGATCGACAGCGCGGGCGCGGTGCCTCCGGACCAGTTGTCCAGTCATCTACGGCAGGGCAAACGGCGCGTGGCGCTGATGACGGGGCTGGCTGATCTGGCGGGGGCTTGGTCGCTGGAGGAGGTGACCGGCGCGCTGACCGATTTTGCCGACGCCGCCGCCCAAGCCGCGCTGACCGCAGGGCTGAAAGCGCAGATCAAACGCGGCAAGCTGCCCGGCATGACGGAAGAGGACGCCGACAGCGGCGCAGGCATGGTCGTGCTGGCTATGGGCAAGATGGGCGCACGCGAGCTGAATTATTCGTCCGATATCGATCTGATCTGCCTGTTCGACGAAACGCGTTTTGACGCCAGCGATTTTCACGATGCCCGCACCGCCTTTGTCCGCGCCACCCGCGCGATGAGCGGGACGCTCAATGATCTCACGGGCGAGGGCTATGTCTTTCGCACAGACCTGCGGCTGCGGCCCGATTCCGGTGTGACGCCCGTGTGCATCGCGATGGAAGCGGCAGAACGGTATTACGAAAGTCTGGGCCGCACATGGGAGCGTGCCGCCTATATCAAGGCACGCCCTGCGGCGGGCGATCTGGCGGCGGGTGATCAGTTCCTTTCGGTGCTGCGACCCTTCGTCTGGCGCAAGCATCTGGATTTTGCCGCGATACAGGACGCCCATGACATGCGCCTTGCGATCCGCGAGCACAAAGGGTTGGGGGGCAGTGTCTCGCTTTCGGGGCACAATATGAAGCTGGGGCGCGGCGGTATCCGCGAGATCGAATTCTTCACCCAGACCCGTCAGCTGATCGCCGGTGGGCGCGACGCAGATCTGCGCGTGCGCGGCACCTGCGAAGGCATGGCCGTGCTGGCGGAAAAGGAATGGATCCCCTCAGAAGTCGCCGAGACGCTGTGCGATCACTACCGCGCGCATCGTACCGTGGAACACCGCGTGCAGATGATCCGTGACGCCCAGACCCATACGTTGCCCCAAACGGACGAGGGGTTCGACCGGCTGGCCGCGATGATGGATATGGATGTCCCCGCGCTGCGCAGTGACCTTGAACGGCGGCTGGAAGAGGTCCACCAACTGACCGAAGGGTTCTTTGCGGGCTCGACCTCACGCCCTGAAGCGGCTGCCCCGCCCGAGGAACATGTCTTTGACGCTGCGATCGTGGACCGTTGGCTGAACTACCCCGCCTTGCGCAGCGCCCGGGGGGCGGAGCTTTTTGCAGAGCTGAAACCTGGATTGCTGGCGCGTCTCGCACGGGCCACCAAACCGGACGAGGCATTGCTGGCCTTTGACGGCTTTCTTGGCGGGCTGCCCGCGGGGGTGCAGTTATTCTCGTTGTTGAAGATCAACCCGCAACTCTCTGATTTGCTTGTTGATATCGTCAGCGCGTCACCCGCGCTCGCCGCTTATCTGTCGCGCAATGCGCAGGTGTTCGACGCGGTGATAGGCGGGGATTTCTTCAGCGAATGGCCGGCAGAGGACGCTTTGGTCGACAGTCTGACAGAGGTGCTGGAGGCCGAAGAGGATTATGAGGCGCGGCTGGATACCTGTCGTCGATGGGCCAAGGAATAGCATTTCCGTATCGGGGTGCATCACCTGCGCGGGCTGATTGATGCGGCGACGGTGGGCGCGCAATATGCCGATCTGGCGCGGGCGGTTTTGCGCGGGCTCTGGCCGGTGGTGATCGACGAATTCTCGCGCCGTCACGGGCCGCCGCCGGGGCGCGGTGCGGTGCTGGTCGGGATGGGATCGCTTGGCGCGCGCCGCCTGACCGCTGCCTCTGATCTGGATATGATTGTGGTCTACGATTCCGCTGGCGTCGAAAGCTCTGACGGCGCGCGCCCGCTGGCGTCGCGGCTGTATTATGCGCGGTTGACGCAGGCGATGATCACCGCGATGACCGCGCCGATGGCCCAAGGCAAGCTTTACGAAGTGGACATGCGCTTGCGGCCCTCGGGAACGCAGGGGCCGGTGGCGACCAGCCTTGCGAGTTTTGAAAGCTATCAGATGGGGCAGGCCTGGGTGTGGGAGCATCTGGCCCTGACCCGCGCCGATTGTGTGACCGGCCCCGATGATCTGATGCAGGATGTGGCGCGCCTGTGCGACAAGGTGCTCGCCCGTTCGCGCGACCGTGCCGATACCCTGCACGAGGTCGCGGCGATGCGCGCACGTCTGGCAACGGCCAAGGCGGCGGGCGGCATCTGGGATGCCAAGAACGGGCCGGGGCGCTTGCAGGATATCGAATTGCTGGCGCAGGCCGGGGCCTTGCTGGCGGGCACCACGGCGCGGGATATCACCTCTGCGCTCGGGGATGCGGAGGCGCAGAACGTCATCACCGCCGATCAGGCAGAGGTGCTGCGTCGCGTCTACCGCACCTGTTGGGCGCTGCAATCCGCGACGCGGTTGCTGTCATCCTCTGTCCTACGCGAGGATTCTCTGGGGCAGGCGGGTTTGCGGTTTCTGTGCCGCTCCCTCGATGTGGACACGCCCGAAGAACTGCACGCGCATCTCGCGCAAAGCTACGATCAGGCCGCGACGATCATCGCCGATGCACTTGCCGCTTACGTAGATAAGGCGGACGGGGGCGCGACATGAGCAAAGGGGACCCCAGCGATCCCAAAGGGCTGATCTTTGAATCCTACCGCATAGAGGGGATCACCCAGGCGGAGTGTCGGTCAATCTTTCTGGATTGGGCGCTCAGCCTGCCAGCGGAAGCGGATACCAAAGCCGCCCTGCGCGCCTTGTTGGACAGCGTGGCAGCAGAGAAGCAAGACCATCCCATGACCGAAGTGATGCAAGAGGGGTTGATCGACATGGCCACGCCTCGGCGGCGCGGCGGCTGGCGCACCCGACCGCGCAGCTAGACAGGCCGACATTAAGGCGCAAACGTGCCGAAATACCCTAATGATGCCTTAGGTTTTGAACATTCCTGCCCCATTCCTGCCTTAATTGAGCAGCATTACCGTTACATGGCTGCACAATCCGTATCGTCAGCAGCTTTTGGAGGGGTAAATGAAACATCATAAACTGTTGATCGCTTTGGCCTGTGCCGCTGCCGTGTCCGGTTGTGCACCGGCGGATATTGCCAGCCGGAATGCGATGTATGACACATCCTCGACCCGCATGTCCTTGCTGGACAATCTGAACGCCTACCAGCCCGATACGTTGCTGGACGCGGTACATATCCAGCACACCAACGTCTCTGTGCCCGATCACCTGCGGGTCGCACAAGCGCCAAGCCTGCTGCAATCGGCCGACATCGTCTGGCATGGCGAAGCAGACACGGACCGCCGCGATCAGGTGCGCGCGATCTTCGAGGCCGCGATCCGCCAGGGGGCGGTGACTGCCTATGGTCCCGTGCCCGCCGCGCTGGAGGTCGAGGTCTTGCGGTTCTACAACCCCGTCTCGGAAGCCCCGTCGGCAGAGTTTATCCTGACCGTTGTCGATGCCCGCAATGGCAACCCGCTGGCCGAGCCCCGTCAGGTCGCGGTAGAGCTGAGCAGCTTTGCGCCCCCCGTCGCAGAGGCGCAGCCGGACAATGCGGTGATGATCCATGATCTGGCCCGTGCGATTGAACAGCAGCTCGCCACACCGGGCAGCTATAAACGCACGAAACTTGCCGCCTATTAAGGCCGCAATCGAACTCTGCGCTTCCCCAAACGCGCGGAACCGACTAATGGGGGCGGTATGACAACGCCCCTTTCCCCTCCCGCTTCGACCGACCCTTCCGATTTGCCTGTGGTGCGCCTGCTGCCCAAGGCGAATGCCCGCGCCATCCGGCACGGGTTTCCCTGGGTTTATGCCAACGAAATGGTCACCGACCGACGCACCAAGGCGCTTGCGCCCGGCAGTCTCGCGCTGCTGGAAGACAGCGCCCGTCAGGTGATGGGGGTGGTCGCGGTGAACCCGGCCTCCAAGATCTTCTGCCGGATGCTGGACCAGAACGCGCAAGCCGTGGTGAACCAGAACTGGTTCGAGGCCCATATCAATCGCGCCGTGCAACTGCGTGACCAGATGTATGACGCGCCCTATTACCGGTTGATCCACGCCGAAGCCGATGGGTTGCCCGGTGTGGTGATCGACCGCTTTGGCGATACGGCCGTCATTCAGGCCAACGCCGCATGGGCCGATGTGCATATCAATGCGCTGACAGCAGCGCTGGTGGAACAAACCGGCGTGCGCCATGTGCTCAAGAACGCGTCGGGCCGGACCCGCAGCCTTGAAGGGCTGGATGACGTAAGCGGTGTGCTGCATGGCGAGGCCCCAAGCGCGCCTGTGCAAGTGCCGATGAACGGTGCTATCTATATGGCTGACCTCACCGGCGGCCAGAAAACCGGCCTGTTCTACGACCAACGCCCGAACCACGCCTTCGCGGCGAACCTGTCCAAAGGCAAACGCGTGCTGGATGTCTTCGCCCATGTTGGGGGGTTCTCACTCGCCGCGCTGGCAAATGGCGCGTCTTCTGCGGTTGCGGTCGATGGATCGGCGCCCGCGCTTGAATTGGCGCAGCAGGGCGCGGAGGCTATGGGCGTCACGGACCGCTTTGCCACGCGCCAGGGCGACGCCTTTGACATCCTGACAGCACTGCGGGCGGAAGGCGAAGAGTTCGACGTGGTGATCTGCGATCCGCCCGCCTTCGCCCCCGGTAACCCCGCGCTTGAAGCCGGTCTGCGCGCCTATGAACGTGTGGCGCGTCTGGCGGCGCAACTGGTGGCCGAAAACGGCGTGCTGGGTCTGTGTTCCTGTTCCCATGCGGCGGATCTGACGCAGTTCCGCACCGCATCTGTGCGCGGTATCGGTCGTGCGGGACGGCGCGCGGCGCTGCTGCATACCGGTTTCGCCGGTCCTGACCACCCGCAGCTGCCGCAACTGGCCGAGACGGGATACCTCAAGTCGTTGTTCTTCCGCCTGTAATGGCGCTGCGCATCCTGATCGACGCTTGCGTGCTCTATCCAACCGTCATGCGCGAGATGGTGATGGGCGCGGCGCGGGCGGGGGTGTTTGAACCGCTGTGGTCCGCGCGCCTGTTGGAAGAATGGGCGCGCGCCGCGATCAAGCTTGGCCCCGAGGGCGAGGCACAGGCCCGCGCAGAGATCGCCTTACTGCGCGCCGCCTGGCCCAAGGCGGAAGTGCCCCCGAGCCCCGGTGTGGCGGCACGGCTGTACCTGCCGGATGAAAACGACGTGCACGTGCTGGCCGCCGCGATCACCGGCCATGCCGATATTATCATGACGCTGAATGCCAAGGATTTCCCCCGTGGCACCTTGGCTGAAGAGGGGTTGGCGCGGGTCGATCCCGACAGCTACTTACACGGCGTCTGGCTGGCGCAGCCGCAGGCGATGGAAGCTGTCGCCGCCCATGTTCTGGAAGAGGCACGCCGTCTGTCAGGCCACCCGTGGGAGATGCGACCGTTGCTGAAGAAAGCAAGGCTGCCGCGGCTGGCAAAGGCGCTTGGTTAACGATCCCAGGCGGATCGCAGCGCAGTGAGCGCGTCGATCCTGTCTGCGGTCTTCGGGTGGCTCAGCAGCCAGGCGGGGGCGGTGCCGTGGTTGCTTTGGGTCAGTGCCTCCAGCTTCTCGAACAAGGAAATCTGTGGCGCGATGCCGATACCCGCTTTGGTTAGCAAGGCGGCGGCATAGGCGTCCGCCTCGTATTCATCGCTGCGCGACAGGCGCGCGGCCAGGAGCGTCGCCAGCATATTGGCGATCCAGATACCGACACCGGGGAGGATACGCCCCAAGATCATCCCAAGCGCCGCGCGCATGGCATTCTGCCCAGAAAAATCGATCATCCGTCTTCGTGAATGCCCCAAGGCCACATGGCCGAGCTCATGTGCAATCACACTCGCGAGCTCCTCGGCGGTGACGGCACCGGATTTGAATTTCTCGTAAAAACCGCGGGTAATGAAGATCCGCCCATCGGGGGCGGCAAGACCATTGACGGGGGCGACTTCGTAGATATGCACCTTGATCCGCGGCAGATCGAGGGCGCTGGCCAGTTTCGATGTCATCTCGCGCAGGGCAGGGTCGAGCAGTTCTGTCGATTTGTCATCCAGCTCTTTCGCGGTGCGCCAAGCGGAAAAGCGATACATGGCAAGCCCGTAGAGCACGGCGAGAAGGATGGGGAGGATGCGGATCATGTATCCAATATGGACGGGGGGGCGCGGGGTGCAAGGGTGGAATGAGTATTTGGGAAAGGGTGAAGGGGCAAAGACAAGGGCCGCGGGTGGGCGCGGCCCTTGGGGGCAGGGTCAGGATAGTTTTGCGTCCATCGTGATGTCGGCGGTCATCAGTTTGGAGATGGGGCAGTTTTCCTTGGCGGTTTTGGTCGCCTCTTCGAACTGCTCTTGTGTGGCATCGGGAATGACACATTCAACGTCAAGGTGGATCGTCGGCACGTGGAAGCCGCCGTCTTTTTGTTCAAGGAAGACGGTGGCCTTGGTTTCGATGCTATCGGCGACCAGATCGTAGTCTTCAAGGATCATTGACAGCGCCATCGAAAAACAGGACGCGTGGGCCGCGCCGATCAGCTCTTCGGGGTTGGTGCCGTCTTTGCCTTCGAAACGGGTGTTAAAGCCGTAGGGTTGGTCACTGATCACGCCGGTCTGGGTGGAGACATGGCCTTTGCCCTCTTTGAGGTTGCCTGTCCATTTTGCGGAGCCTGATTTCTTGATCATGGGAATTCCTTTCACCATTTGGGTTCATGGTGAAAACGCGGGGGCGCGGTGGAATGTTCCGATCTGTGGTGGGGTGGCGGCTGATTACCGGGTCAGGGTCTTCATCCCGCGGCTCAGCCCCTCGAGGGTCATGGGCACCATTGCCTCTGCGCCAAAGATTTCCTGCACCATCTTGATGGATTGTGTGTAGGGCCAGTATTTCTCGGGGATCGGGTTGATCCAGAGGTTGCTGTTCCATTGTTCGCGCGCCCGAGAGAGCCAGACCGATCCGGCCTCGGCGTTCCAGTGTTCATTGGCGCCACCGGGGTAGGCGATTTCGTAAGGGGACATGGACGCGTCGCCCACAAAGATGCATTTGTAATCCGGCCCGTAGGTGCGCAGCACTTCCATCGTGTCCAGCTGTTCTGTCCAGCGGCGGCGGTTGTCGCGCCAGACGCCTTCATACAGGCAGTTGTGGAAGTAGAAGTGTTCGAGGTGTTTGAATTCGGACTTGGCAGCGCTGAACAGTTCTTCGACGGTTTTGATATGCGGATCCATAGAACCACCCACATCCAGGAACAGCAGCACCTTGACCGCGTTGCGCCGCTCGGGTCGGGTTTTGACATCGAGGTAGCCGTGTTCAGCCGTCGCACGGATGGTGCCGCCCAGATCAAGTTCGTCATTGGCACCGTCACGGGCCCACCGGCGCAGACGTTTCAGCGCGACCTTGATGTTGCGGGTGCCCAGTTCGACCGTGTCGTCGAGGTTCTTGAATTCGCGTTTGTCCCAGACCTTGACCGCACGCTGGTGGCGCGATTCATTCTGGCCGATGCGCACGCCTTCGGGGTTGTAGCCATAGGCCCCGAAGGGCGAGGTGCCTGCGGTGCCAACCCATTTATTGCCCCCCTGATGGCGGCCTTTCTGTTCCTCGAGCCGTTTGCGCAGCGTCTCCATCAGCTTGTCAAAACCGCCCGCGGCCTCGATCTCGGCCTTTTCCTCGGGGGTGAGGTGCTTTTCGGCCATTTTCTCCAGCCACTCGTGCGGGATGTCCACGGCCTCCATCACATCGTCGAGGCTGATGTTTTCAAGGCCCGAGAAGGCAGCCGCAAAGGCGCGGTCGAATTTGTCGATGTTGCGTTCGTCTTTGACCATGCTGGTGCGCGCGAGATAGTAGAAGGCATCGACATCATAGGTCGCGAGCCCGGCTGCCATCCCGTCGAGAAAGGCGAGAAACTCGCGCATGGACACCGGCACCTTGTGTTGGCGCAGTTGGTCAAAGAACGGCAGAAACATGAATTACGCTCCGGTTAGGACTCGGTCCAGAACGACTGTAAGGATCATGCCGACGATGATAAAGGCCATCGCAAACCCGGCCGCGTATTGTGCGATATCCTTGCGGTTGCCGTTGCGTTTACGGGCGGTCAGCCCCCCGATAACAGCGCCGATCACGGCGAGAAGTATGACGATCATTTTAACCCATTTCGCTAGTTATTTGAGCGGGTTAAGCGACGCGATCTCGCGCATTTTGGCCCGCACAGCCCAGTCAGAGCCAAATCCGTACCGTGCCCAGCCCAAACTGTCCAGCCTGACGGCCTGTGCCTCGGCCGCGCGGTTCTCAAGCTCGAGCGCTTCGGCACGCAGCAACAGCAGGGTGCTGAGCAGGGCGGCGTTCTCGCGTCGGCGTGCGGTGTCGATATGCGGCGCGATCAGACGTAGCGCTTCGGCACCCTGACCCTTGGAGACTGAATAGGCCCCCAGTTGCGTCGCCACATAGGCGCGGTGCAGATCGGTGCCGGGGGTGCGGGCGTAGAAGAGATCGGACATCTTGTATTGTTCATGCGCGGCTTCAGCATCACCTGATTGCAATGCGCGCCCCATGGCGTAATGGGCAAACGCGCGGCGGTGATCCTGCCAGCCCAGGCTTTGTGCGATCTTGATGGCGCTATAGGCCGCGTCCTGGCGTTGCCCGCTGGAGCGTCCGGGCCCGAGCGCGCCCTGAACAGCGGCATTCCAGGCGCGGGGGGTACGGGTCAGGAAGCGTGCTTTGGTCGATGTGCCGCCCGGATTGATCCGTGCCAGAATACCCGGCAGGGCGTTTGCCACCTGGCCTCGTGTCATGCCCGACCGCAGCGCCGGATCATAATAGGCGCGCAGGATCATCATATCAAATCCGGTCAGCACCGTATGCACATTGTCGTCGTTAAAGACGGAATCCGGCAGGCGATACAGATCGTTGAGAGGGCCAAGCGCTTGGGCCAGTTCTTCGTGCAGACAATCGCGGACCTCTTGCGGGCTGGCGTCATTGGGGATGAAGATCGACACGCGGCTGCGGGTTTTCAGCAAGGACCAGTTGGTCTGCGCGGTGCGGCGGACTTTCTTGTATTCATCAAGGCTGCTGACATTCGGGGCCACAAAACATGCGGCCTGGGGCAGCACCTTGCTGATGGTGCGACGGCTGACAGCTTCGACGGTGATATTGGCATTCGGGCCGCTGGTGGGGCTGATGTCGATCCGGGCCTCTTGCCGCAAGCGATTGAGCAGCGCGGTCAGATCGGGGCCAAGGGTCGGGGGCGGTGCACCGATGACGCGCACGGTGACCGGACCTTCGAAACGGGTGAAAACGGGGAGCTCCTTGCCGCTTTCCATGCGGAACGACAGTTCGATAAAATCGAGGCTGAGGTCGTTGTTGGAGCGCGGTGCCGGCAGCGATTGATGCACGGTGAACCGTTTCATCGCGGGCAAAGAAGAGGTTGAGGCGGGTTCCATCGCGGCGCGGGTCACCACACCGGGATGCGAGGCCGGAACGCAGGCGCTGATCGCCAGCATCAAGGGCAGCAAAAGGTATTTCTTCATGGATGCGACCCCGTTGTGGCAGGTGCAGGGACCGCACGGACAACTTTAACAGTCTCCAACACGCGGCGCACGAACGGTGCAAAAATCATATCCATCATCTACCTGACTGCCCTTTTGAGCTGATTACAGGTGTTTTTCGCCCGCCATCCAGACCATTCTAGGGAGCAACCATGTCAAAACAGAGAAAAATGTTAACAAATAAGGCAGGCTTATGACCATCGTTGCTTAGACGTCACAAATAGGACGGGCGCGTTTGCAGCCGTGAAATAACGCGCGGGCGGTTGGATATTCGCTTTATGCGGGATCAGGGCGCGGCGCACCGCGCCCCTTTGGGGTCACTTTTGCGCGCGTGCCATGAAAGCAAGCCGTTCGAACAGATGCACGTCTTGTTCGTTTTTCAGCAGCGCACCGTGCAACTTTGGCAGGGCGGACTTGCCGTCTTTTTTCAGATCGGCGGCATCCATATCTTCGGCCAGCAACAGCTTGAGCCAATCCAGCACTTCCGACGTGGATGGTTTTTTCTTCAGCCCTTGCTGTTCGCGGATTTCGTAGAATTGGGTCAGCGCCGTGGTCAGCAGGGATTCCTTGATGCCGGGGTGGTGGACCTCGACGATCTTGCGCAGCGTGTCCATCTCGGGGAACTGGATGTAGTGGAAGAAGCAGCGGCGCAAAAAGGCGTCGGGCAGCTCTTTTTCATTGTTCGAGGTGATGATGACGATGGGGCGGTTTTCGGCTTTGATCGTCTCGCCAGTCTCGTAGACGAAGAACTCCATCTTATCGAGCTCTTGCAAAAGGTCGTTGGGAAATTCGATGTCAGCCTTGTCGATCTCGTCGATCAGCAACACGGTTTTGCCTTCGGCCTCAAACGCCTGCCACAGCTTGCCCTTGCGGATGTAGTTTTTCACATCATGCACACGCTCTTCGCCAAGCTGGCTGTCGCGCAGGCGGCTGACGGCGTCATATTCGTACAGACCCTGTTGCGCACGGGTGGTCGATTTGATGTTCCATTCGATCATGGGCAGGCCAAGGGCGGCTGACACTTGTCGGGCAAGTTCCGTTTTACCTGTGCCGGGCTCACCTTTTACAAGCAGAGGTCGTTCCAGCGTCACAGCCGCATTCACCGCAATCGTGAGGTCATCTGTGGCGACGTAATCTTGAGTACCTTGGAATTTCATCTTGTTTTCAACCTTCTTCAACGCGCTATTCTTGGTCCTTAAACCAACAAACATAAGCATTGTGTAGTGACAATCCGCTAACGCTGCGTTAGATGCACGCCACGGGAGTGATGTCGGGAGACGCGCCTTCATGACAGGATTTAAGACCGCGATGGGGAATGATATGAAGCAGGAAGTTTTTTTGGCGGATGGTTATACACCTGCCGAAGACGAGCCGTTCATGAATGATCGGCAAGTCGAATACTTCAGACGCAAACTACTGAACTGGAAAGCCGAGCTGCTGGCAGGGAGCAGGGACACGATTGAGGGCTTGCAAGACGGGACACGCAACATCCCCGATGTGAACGATCGCGCCTCCGAAGAAACGGACCGCGCGCTGGAACTGCGCACACGGGACCGCGCCCGCAAGCTGGTCAGCAAGATCGACGGGGCGCTGCGCCGCATCGACGAGGGTGAATTCGGCTACTGCTCCGTCACCGGAGAGCCGATTTCGCTGAAGCGTCTGGATGCGCGACCAATCGCCACGATGAGCCTTGAGGCGCAAGAACGTCACGAGCGCCGCGAGAAAGTCCACCGCGACGATTGATCGTCCGGTAACGGGCCGCAAATGATCGCATTTGCGCGAGAATGATAATGAAAGCGCCGCGGTGAGAGCCCGGCGCTTTTGTGTATGAAGCTGGCACGACAGGCGAAAGCGAAATGGGCATCAGCAACGCAATTGTTATTGGTGGGGGTATCGGCGGCTTGGCCACTGCAGCGGCTTTGTCGCGCCGTGGCATGGCTGTCACGCTGCTGGAGCAGGCTCTGGCGATCACCGAGGTCGGTGCCGGCCTCCAGATCAGCCCCAACGGTATCGCGGTGTTGCGGGCCATGGGGCTCGACGCCAAGCTGACCGAACGCGCGGCGGTGCGCGGGCAGGCGGTGGTCTTGCAGGATTACAAGGCCGGGGCGCGGGTGGCGCGGTTGGACCTGATGCGCGGGCAGGGGGCATATCCCTATATGTTCGTGCACCGCGCCGATCTGGTGGACATCCTGCTGGGCGCGGCCAAAAGGGGCAATGTGACGATCGAACTTGGGGCCGAGGTGGCAGAGGTGACCTCCGGTGCCACACCGCAACTGCGCCTGACCGATGGGTCGCGCCGGCGGGCAGAGCTGATCGTTGATGCTAGCGGGATCCACAGCCGCGCGCGAGCGGTGTTGAATGGCGCGGATCAGGCAAAGTTCACCGGTCAGGTCGCGTGGCGCGCCGTTGTGGGCAATGATTTCAACCACCCCGACGAAGCCCATGTCACCATGGGGCCGGGCCGCCATCTGGTCAGCTACCCTTTGCGCGGCGGGCGGCTGGTCAATCTGGTCGCGGTAGAAGAGCGTGACAGTTGGGCCGCCGAAGGCTGGAACCATGCGGACGATCCGGCACACCTGCGAAATGCTTTTGCGGATTTTGGCGGGCGGGCTGCCGCGATGATCAATGCGGTTGAGGCCTGCACGCTTTGGGGGCTCCATCTGCATCCGGTTGCGCAGACGTGGCATCAGGGCGGGGTTGTCTTGCTGGGGGATGCCGCGCATCCGACTCTGCCGTTCCTAGCGCAGGGGGCCAATATGGCGCTTGAAGATGCATGGGTGCTGGCCGACAGCGTGCTGAACCACCAAGGCCCCCAATCGCTCGCCCGCTATCAAAGCCTGCGCCAACCCCGTGTTACCCGTGTCGTCAAAGCGGCGGCAGGCAATGCCGCGCGCTATCATTTGCGCCCCGGGCCTTTGCGGTCAGCCGCGCATCTGGGGCTAAAACTGGGCAGCACCCTTGCACCTTGGGCGATGGTCGGCGCGTTCAACTGGCTGTACCACCATGATGTGACCGCGCCGAAATAGGCTGACTTCGTCTTTACTTGGCCCGTTGCAACATGCCGAACAGATCCCGCGGATCTTCGGGGTCGGCCAGCAGGTCAAGCGGGTCGAAAAGATCGGTCGCCTTGATCTGGTCGCGCACATAGCGCAGCGCCGAGAAATCCTCGATCGCGAAGCCGACACTGTCGAACAGGGTGATCTGCTTGTCATCTGTGCGGCCCTGCGCCTGACCGGTCAGCACCTGCCAGATTTCGGTCACAGGATGATCCGGTTCAAGCTGCTGTATCTCGCCCTCGATCCGGGTCTGTTCGGGGTATTCCACAAAAATCCCTGCGCGGTGCAGGATCGCGGGGGCAAGCTCGGTCTTGCCCGGACAGTCGCCGCCGATGGCGTTGATGTGGATGCCGC
The DNA here is from genome assembly GCF_040790665.1 of Sulfitobacter pontiacus. Taxonomy (NCBI): domain Bacteria; kingdom Pseudomonadati; phylum Pseudomonadota; class Alphaproteobacteria; order Rhodobacterales; family Roseobacteraceae; genus Sulfitobacter; species Sulfitobacter pontiacus. Next base: position 2,681,894 of record NZ_CP160849.1, read on the forward strand.
TGCCGACCATATTATCTGTCAGGATGGTGGCATATTGCTTGTCCGCCGTGCATGTGGTGACGATTTGCGCGCCCAGCATCGCTTCTTCCGCGGTGTCGCAGGGCACGACCTTGATGCCCAGACCTTGCAGGTTGGCGGCGCATTTGGCGGTGGCATCTTTGTCGATGTCGTACAGACGCACCTCGTCGATGCCGGCGATGGCCTTCATCGCGAGGGTCTGGAATTCGGACTGCGCGCCGTTTCCGATCATCGCCATCACATGCGCGCCATTGGGGGCCAGCAACCGCGCCACCACGGCAGAGGTCGCCGCCGTGCGCAGCGCCGTCAGCATCGTCATCTCGGACAACAACACCGGATACCCGTTGGCCACATTCGCCAGCAGGCCAAAGGCGGTCACGGTCTGCAACCCCTCCGCCGTGTTCGAGGGGTGGCCGTTCACGTATTTGAACCCGTAGACCTCGCCGTCCGAGGTCGGCATCAGCTCGATCACGCCCTGTTCCGAATGGCTGGCTACGCGCGGGGTCTTGTCAAACAGCTCCCACCGTTTGAAATCCGCCTCGATATACTCCCCAAGCCCGATCAGCATGGGTTCTATCCCGATGTGGTGGATCAGCTTCATCATATTGTCGACGGAAACAAAGGGCACCAGCGCCTTGTCAGAGGGGGTCAGATTGGTCATGATCGTGGTCCTTTACTCAAATCAATAGGCGCGGGTGGGACGGTCGAATACGCGGCGGCCAAAGGCAGAGGCGGCCAGATCGACCATCAGCTGCGCGGTGCGGCCCCGTTCATCCAAGAATGGGTTTAGCTCTACCAGATCAAGCGAAGTCATCAGCCCGCTGTCATGGAGCATTTCCATCACCAGATGGCCTTCGCGCACGGTCGCACCGCCGGGGACGGTCGTGCCAACCGCGGGGGCAACGGACGGATCAAGGAAATCCACATCAAGCGAGACATGCAGCATCCCGTTCGCCGCAGCGACCTTTTCGAGGAAGGTGTTCAGCGGCGTGGCGATGCCCGTCTCGTCGATCTCGCGCATGTCGACGCGCTGGATAGTGGTTTCCTGCAGGGCCGCACGCTCTGCCGCGTCGACAGAGCGCAGGCCGATGATGGCGATATTATCGTGGGGCAGCGGGTAGGGCAGATCGGGGAAGGCATCAAAGCCCTCGCGCCCTGTCACATAGCCCAAAGGCGTGCCGTGCAGGTTGCCGCTGTCGGTGCTTTCGGGCGTGTGGAAATCGCTATGCGCGTCCAGCCACAGCACAAACAGGGGGCGTTCTAGTGCCTGCGCATGGCGCATCGCGCCCAACACGGTGCCGGAGGCAAGCGCATGATCGCCGCCCATGATGATCGGAGTGCCGTCCTGCAAGGCGGCTTGGGTGGCCTCGGCCAGACTGTGAGTCCAGGCGATGGTTTCCTCAAGCGCGTGCAGTTTCGGATGCTTTCCGGGCGTGAAGGGCGCAGGCGCGACATTGCCACGGTCTGTGACGCTATGGCCCAGGTCGGTCAGCGCGCCCGCCAATCCTGCGGTGCGATAGGCATCGGGGCCCATCAGACAGCCCAACCGGCGCTTGCCGCTATCCAGCGGGGCCCCAAGAAGAATACAGTTTTGTCCAGACATGGGTGAGATCCTTTTGTCAACGTTTCCAAGACGATATCTAGCTGGTCTGGTCAGAAACAATCATCTAAAGTGACCAAATCGGAGATAATTTGACCAAACTGGACAGCTAAGATGGACACAACGGACGAAGCAATTCTGGCAGCGCTGCGCGACGACGCGCGGGCGTCTCTGTCTGATCTGGCGGCGGCCTTGCGGCTGTCACGTACCACCGTGCGTGCGCGTCTCGCCCGTTTGCAACAAAGCGGAGAGATCCTGGGCTTTACCGTCGTGACGCGCTCGGACGTGCGGGCCGATCCGGTGCGCGGATTGATGATGATCGAGATCGAGGGCCGCGGCGCTGACCGCATCACCCGCACGCTGGCCGGTATGGCGGCGTTGCGTGCCGTGCATTCGACCAATGGCAGATGGGATGTGATCGTCGAGATCGGCACCAAAACGCTTGAGGAGTTCGACGAGGTTCTGGCCCGCATCCGCAAGCTAGACGGGGTGGTCGCGAGCGAGACGAGCCTTTTGCTCAAGACGCGAAAAGCAGGGCAGGCCGCCTCCTAGGGCTGCGGCCTGCGAGATGGTTCAGCGCGGCGTGCGCGCGGCAGAGGCCCAGAACGCCAGCAGGATGGCACAAATGACAGCGTTCCAACCCGCCATGGATAGGCCGAAAAGCTGCCATACGATGTCATCACACATGACCAGACCGGAGGGCGCGCTGGTAGACAGAAGATCGCTACCGCTCATCGCGCCTAGGTCCATACCGCCGCCGGTGCAGGACGACGGACCGGGCCAGAATTTCCATTCCACCCCCGCATGATAAACCCCGATCAGCCCCGTGATCGCCACCGACAGCGCGCCCAGCCAGATCAACGCCCGCGGCGCACCAAAGAGAACGATCACCCCGATCAGGATCGCCGCTGCATGGGGCCACCGCTGCCACAGGCACATTTTGCAAGGCGCATAGCCGCCGATGTGTTGGAACCCAAAGGCCCCCAACAGCAGCGCAGCAGACCCCAGCGTAGCAATCAGGACATAGGTGTTTCGCGTCATCACAGGTACCTCAGCAAGAAAAAGCTGCCGAACAGCAGCACGACAAATACCGTAAATACCAAAGGCAGACGGCGTTCAATAAAGTCGCGGATGGGTGCGCCAAATTTCCACAGCAGCGCCGCCACGATGAAGAACCGCAGCGCGCGTGCAAGGATCGAGGTCACGATAAAGGTCGCCAGCGGCATCCCCGTCCACCCCGACATGATTGTGATCACCTTGTAGGGGAAGGGCGTGACGCCCGCAGTCAGCACAGCCCAGAAGCCGACGCCGTTGAACCGGTCCGAGAATGCCGCCATCGCGTCGCCTTTGCCAAGGCTGGCAAGGATCGGTTGGCCCAATTGTTCAAATGCCAGCGCGCCAATGGCGTATCCCAGCAGGCCCCCCAAGACCGACGCGACCAGCGCGATCCCCGCGATCAGCCATGCGCGGTTCGGGCGCGCAAGGATCATCGGGATCATCAGCACATCCGGCGGAATGGGAAAAACAGAGCTTTCAAGGAATGCCACAACCGCAAGGGCCCAAAGCGCGTGCGGGTGGTTTGCCAGGCCCAGAACCCAGTCATATAGCCGTCGGATCATACTGCGGTCTCCGGTATTGTTTTCTGTTCAATGGCAACACCAGAACAATCGGACGGGGTCAAGCAAAAGCGGTAAAATTGCTCTTGCCGTGGGGCGCGTGGCACGGTAACAGACCCCCATTGTGCCCAAGTGGCGGAATGGTAGACGCAGGGGATTCAAAATCCCCCGCCGCGAGGCGTGCCGGTTCGAGTCCGGCCTTGGGTACCACCTTGTTCTTGCAAGGCTTTCCGTAAAATTCAGTTTTGATCGTCGATAGGTGTGAAGGTTGCTTTTGCAGCCTTGGCGATGTCGCGTCATTTTGTCCGTTGCATGTCAAAAACCGCGCAGGGTCGTGCTGCGCGGCTTTGTGAAAGGGTCCGTCTGGGGGTGTGGTCTGCGTTAAAGCTCGTTCGCCCAAGGCGGGTTGGCACCGGCGCGTGACACTGTGATGGCGGCGACGCGGGCGCCATATGTCATTGCGTCGCGCAAAGCGTCGGGATCAAGCGTGCCAAGGGCTTCCGGCGTCAGCAGGTCCAGTTCGGACAGCTTCGCCAGAAATCCCGCATTGAACGTATCACCGGCACCGATTGTATCGACGACGTTGGTCTTTACCGCGGGCACCGTGATGGATGTGCCGTCTGCAAGCGTTGCTATGGCACCCGCGGCCCCTTGGGTGACGATCACGACCGACGGGCCGGTGTCGAGCATTGCGCTGATCTTTTCGGCCTGCGTCAACGGGGCGGTGTTCAGCCAATCCAGATCCTCGTCCGAGACTTTGACGATATCCGCCTGGCTGATCATCGCCGCCATCCGGCGGCGGTAGCCCTCTGCGTCAGTGATGAAGAGGGGGCGGATGTTGGGGTCGATCATCACCGCCCGCGACCCGCCCTGACGTTCCAGCAAAGCTGCATAGGCGCTGGCACTGGGATCGCTGGCAAGGCTGATACCGCCAAAGAAAAGCGCGGTGATATCGCTCGGCAGCTCTGGCATATCCTCGGGGCGGATCATCCGACCGGCGGAGTTTTCGTCGAAGAATGAATAGCTTGCCTGCCCATCTTCAAGTTTCACAAAAGCCAATGTGCTAGGACGGACAGAGCGAATGATATGCGTGGTGTCCACGTCACTGGCCTTCAGCGCATCGGCGAGCTGATCGCCGAACATATCGCGCGACAATCCGGTAAGCATGCCCGCGCGGGCCCCCAATCGGCCAAGCGCGATAGCGGTGTTAAAGACCGCGCCGCCCGAATGGGGCACAAACCCGTCCGGCCCGTCGAGCGACGGGGCCGCGACCATATCGATCAATGCCTCCCCGCAACACAGGATCATTGCCCGGTCCCCGCGCGGTCACCAGCCAATGCGGCGGCCACATCCGGCTGATCGGTATAGACCGCAAGCGCGGCCTCGCAGCCTTCTGCCCAGATGAGCGAGAGCCAGTGTTCAAACGCCTCGGCAAAGGCCTGATGCTCGGCCAGATCGCCATAGATATGCCGCTGCGCAAGCCAGAGCTGCGGCGCTTCGCGCGCGGCCAGGGCCACAGCGTTGAGGCGCGCCCACTGCGGGTCGTTCGGCTCGATCTCTGTCCCGTCCATGCGGGTGCCTGCACACATACGGGCCCATAGCGCCTCTACCAGGGCCAGACCGGAGCAACTGCCCTTGGCCGCCAAGGCGTCGCGCAGGACCGGCAGGACAAACCCCGGATGTCGTGATGACCCGTCAAAAGCCACGCGCCGTGTGGTGTCGCGGATCGCGGGGTTGGCGAAACGTTTGGCGATCAAATCCACATAGGCCGCTGGTTCTTGACCGGGCACGGGGGCGACGTAAGGCGCAATTTCTTCGGCCTCGATCTTGCGGAACATGGCAGAGGTCAACGGGTGCGCCATGCAATCGGCGATGGTTTCCAAGCCCAGCAACTCTCCGGCGTTGGCCAAGACCT